>DASYRW010000304.1:0-4095 GCA_036003985.1 Thermoplasmatota archaeon | reverse complement strand
TCGGCAACCCCGCGGTCACGTACGACCACATCTTCAACCGCTGCGCCTTCACGGGCGCGGCGGATGGCTATGGCCCGCTGGTGGAGACGGGCATCGTGCCCCACCCCGTGCCGTTCGGCACGGGCGACGTGGGCGAGGACGTGCTGATCCCCAGCGCGACGCACCACGCGCCCGACGGCGCCGTCACGCTCGAGGAAGCGTACTGGTGCAGCCTCGCCAGCGCGCGCGCGATGCCGCCCCCCACCGACATCATCGCGGTCGAGGACTGGGCCATCGCGACGCAGCAGATGTTCCAGCTCGTCGACCAGATGGGCGACGACATGTTCGGGCTCGACGGCTTCGTGCTGTGGGACATCAACGGCAACCTCGACCTCGAAACGCGCGACGCGTCCGAGCCCCTGGGCGCCCTCGACCTGGGCTTGGCGCGCACCGTGGCCAACGACGAGGAGGGCGACGCCCTCACGCCCCTCAGCGACCTGCGGAAGCTCGAGGCCACGGCCACACCCGACAAGGTCGTCGCGGACCTCAGCGTGGCCACGCTCGCCCACACCACCGCCGGCGTCGAGGACTACGTGGAGTACCTCGTGACGGTCAACGACGCCGACTACGGCATGTGCTTCGACCGAGGCTCCCTGGCGGTCTATGACTACAGCAACGGCCGCTACATGACCGCGGACGAGGGCTCCGTCGCCTACGACCTCGCCACCGGCGTGATCCACCTCGAGCTGCGCATCGCGAACCTCTTCGACGCGACGCTGCCGGCCAACGTGCACGCGCGCAGCCGCTACACCAACTGCACCAACGCGGCCGTGCCCCAGGAGGACGACCGCGTGCCCGACGCGGGCGAGATCAGCACGAGCGAGGACGACGACACCACGAACCCTGGCCTCAACGAGGTGCGCGTGCGCCTCGACGGCCCCGGCGGCACCGTCGCGAACGGCGTCGCGACGCTCAACGTCGCGGCCAAGACGTGGAGCTTCGACCCCGCCGGCGCCCTCGCCGACGGCACGTACACCGCGACGGCCGAGCACTGGTTCGACGACGGCACCGGCCTCGCGCGCGTCGAGGGCCCGGTGGGCATCACGTTCACCGTCGGTGCCCCCGACACCACGCCGCCCACGGCGCCGGCGAACCTCTTCGCGCTTCCGACGGGCTCGACGAGCATCTCCCTCACCTGGGATGCCGCGACCGACGACACCGGCGTCGCGCAGTACCGCGTGTACCGCGCCGGCGCGCCCGGCGTGCCCACGCTGCCCGCGAACCTCGTGGCCACCACGCCCGGCCTGAGCCTCGTGGACGGCGGGCTGGCGCCGAGCACGGACTACTACTACGTCGTGGTCGCGGAGGACGCGGCCGGCAACGACGGCCCCGCCAGCAACGAGGCCCACGCGCGCACCGCCGACCCACCCCCGGTCACGGAGACCGTGACCCTGCGCCTCGACGGCACGTTCCTCGCGGAGCTGACCGTGGACACGGTCGGCGGCCCCGACCCCGCGACGTGGACCACGAGCCTCGACACGGCCTCGATCAGCAACGGCTTCCACGACCTCCGCGCCGCGTACGACGACGGCCGCGGCGGCAGCGACGAGGACGCCGTGCGCTTCAACGTGCAGAACGGTGTGGCGATCGCCATCCTCGACCCCGCGGACGGCGACCCCGTGGGCCAGTCCTTCACCGCCACCGGCGGCGCGAGCAACGCCGCGCCGGGCAGCACCGTGCAGCTGCGCGCCAGCAACGGCAACGGCGTCGTGCAGGACTGGACCCAGGCGGCCTTCGACGGCAGCGCGTGGAGCGTCGCGCTCCAGGGCATGCCCTTCGGCGCGCTCACCCTCGACGCGCGCCTCCGCGACGGCACCTTGACCGTCGCCGAGGACAGCGTGCAGGTCCAGGTCGTGGACACCGACCACCTGCTCATCCAGACGGCCAACGGCATCCCGGTCGGCGACGACCCCATCGGCCCGCTCAGCGGCACCGTGGACGTGCAGGGCGCCTCGCACCTCGCGCCCGAGCCCGACCCGCGCGCGAACGTGCCGCCGGTCGCGGTCATCACCGATCCGCTCGTCGTCGGCCGCGGCCTCAGCGCCAGCGGCGCGACGAGCTACGACCCCGACGGCAGCATCGTGAGCTGGGCCTGGGACCTGGGCAACGGCGACCACCGGAGCGGCGCGGCGCTGAGCTATGCGTACCCCGACCCCGGCACGTACACCCTCACGCTGACCGTGATGGACAACCGCGGCGCCATCGGGCAAGCCCAGCTCGGGCCCTTCGAGGTCACGGACACGACCCCGGCCGACTTCGTCGTGGACGCGGGCGACAGCCAGTTCGTGCGCATCGGCTCCCTGCTGACCCTCAGCGCGGCGGCCTACGGGGCCGCGCTGCCGGTGAGCTTCGCGTGGGACACCGACGCCAACGGCGCGCCCGACCGCGCCGGCCAGTCCATCCAGGTGGACACGACCGGCCTCGCGCCGGGCGCGCGCAGCTACACGGTCAGCGCCGTGGACAGCACCGGCGGCGCCGGCACCGACACGGTCCAGGTGTTCCTCTACAACCCCTCGACGCAGCGCCAGACCTTCCAGCAGCTCGTGCCTCTGGGCCTGCCGGACGAGCTCGCGGGCGCCGGCGGCGCGGACCAGGCGACCTTCCACCACAGCATGGAGGTGCCGCCGGGCTCGACGAGCCTCGACCTCGTCCTCGACTGGACGATCTACGCCGAGGTCACGCCCGAGGGCGCGCCCGTCTTCGGCCGCGGCGGGCCCAACGACTTAGACCTGTACGCGACGAGCCCCGACGGCCTCGAGATCAACAGCGCCGACTTCAACCGCCCCGAGGAGATCCACCTCACCGACCCCGCTGCGGGGACGTGGGACCTGCGCGTGGAGAGCTTCGTCGTCCTCGCGGACACGTACACGCTCACCGCCGACCTGGGCGTCGCGCCGCCGAACCCCGTGCCGCGGCCCAACCAGGTCAACGACGTGTGCTTCGAGACCGACGCGCAGACCCTCGTGGCCAGCGCGACGGTCGCGACGGGCGACGCCTTGACGGGCGCGTGGGACCTGGACGGCGACGGCGCCTTCGACGACGCCACCGGCTTCGAGGCCACCACGAACTTCCCCGCGGACGGCGCAGCCCACTTGGTGCGGTTCCGCGCCACGAGCGCCGCCGGCTACCGCGCGACGATCTACCTCGGCGTGCGCCACCTCGCCGACTGCCCCGACGCGCCGTCGGTGGTCGTCGTGGGCATCGCCGACACGGGCATCAACCCCTACCACCGCGACTTCGCCGGCGAGCTGCTGCCCGACGCCACGCTGCGCGCCTACACGACCGCCGACCCCGAAGTGCGGCTGCCGGACGACGCGCCCGTGTACCACAAGCTCACCGGCGACCTGCTGCCCTTCACGAAGCACCCGTCGCGGTACATCCCAGGCTTCCCCGCGGACATGCCGGCGCTGAAGCTGACCCTCGGCGGCGGCTACTACGAGGCACAGGACACCACCGCGGTGTGGGGCCGCGGCCACGCCGCGATCCCGCTGGGCAAGTGGTTCTGGATCCCTGGGACCAAGATCATCGCCGCCATCGACACCACCGACGCCGCGCCGGTCAACAGCCTGAACCCCGACTCCATCCCCATCCTCGACCAGGACGGCCACGGCACCGCCTCCGCGTCGACCGCCGCGGGCAACTTCTGGGGCTCGTGCCCGCGCTGCGTGCTCGTCGTGACGGAAGGCCTCGGCGGCGACACGCTGCTGTACAACTACCCGTGGATCGACTTCATCAGCGTCAGCGGCGGCAGCCTCGGCAACGTGGGCACGCCCGTGCTCACCGACGTGGCCTCGAACAAGGCCGCGGCCGAGCGGGGCCAGACCATCAGCTACGCGGCCGGCAACGGCATCGACCTGAGCTTCGTCACCCCCGAGCAGACCTACCTCAGCGAGAGCGTCGGGCCCGACTGGAACATCCGCGTCGGCGCGGTCAGCAAGAGCAGCAACAACGTCGTGCACGGCACCGGCAAGCCCGTGGACTGGAGCAGCTACGGCAGCGGCAGCATCGCGGCCGCGTGCCCCAACAACTACAGCGGCAACTGCGGCCACAGCGGCA
>DASYRW010000303.1:0-6032 GCA_036003985.1 Thermoplasmatota archaeon | reverse complement strand
GTGGCGAGTACAGCGGGGACTCGAATTACAATCCCAGCACCGACGCGAGCGATGGCGAGTGTTTCACCGTCACGGCTGCGGAGAGCAGCACGGACACGACGCCGACTCTTGCGTCGATCGTGCTCGGCCAGTCGAACAGCGATCAAGTGACCGTGACGGGCGTGCCGGGCGTGACGCCGACCGGCAGCGTGACGTTCTTCCTGTGCGGCCCCGGCGAGCTGACCGATGGCGTCTGCAGCTCCGGCGGCTCGTTCGTGAGCACCGAGGATCTCGTCAACGGCGCTGCCACGAGCCAGGCCGCGACGCCGGACAGCACGGGCACCTGGTGCTTCCGGGGCGAGTACAGCGGCGACTCGAATTACAACCCTAGCAGCGATGCGAGCGAGGGCGAGTGCTTCACGGTCACCGCCGCGGAGAGCAGCACGGACACGACGCCCGCCGACGCGGCCATCGTGCTCGGTGGGTCCAACAGCGACCAGGTCACAGTGGCGGGCGTGCCGGGCGTGACGCCCACGGGCACCGTGACCTTCTACGTCTGCAGCCCGAGCCAGCTCACGAATGGCGTGTGCAGCAGCGGCGGCAGCCTGGTGAGCACCGAGGCCCTCGTGGACGGCGCCGCGGCGAGCGACACGTTCACGCCCACGAGCGCGGGGACGTGGTGCTTCCGCGGCGAGTACAGCGGCGACGCCAACTACGAGCCCAGCAGCGACAGCAGCGCGGGCGAGTGCTTCACGGTCGCGAAGGCCGACAGCAGCTCCGCCACCACGCCAGGCAGCGCCACCGTTCCCCTCGGCGGCAGCAACACCGACCGCATCACGGTGACGGGCGTGCCGGGCGTGACGCCCACGGGCCTCGTGGACTTCTTCGTCTGCAGCCCCGGCGAGCTGACCGACAACGTGTGCAGCGCCGGTGGCACCTTCGTGAGCAACGAGACCCTGAGCAACGGCCAGGCCACGAGCGATCCCTTCACGCCCGTGGGCGCGGGCCGCTGGTGCTTCCGCGGCGCGTACCGCGGCGACGGGAACTACAACCCCAGCAGCGACAGCAGCGCGGCCGAATGCTTCACGGTCCTGCGCGGCAACGCGACGCTCGCCACGGCCAGCGCGCCCGGCGGCGACGTGTTCCCCGGCACGCAGGTCAAGGACGACGCGACCCTCACGGGGCTCGCCGGCCAGCCCACCCCGACGGGGACGGTGCGGTACTTCCTCTGCGAGCCTTCCCAGGTGACCAACGCTGGCTGCCCCTCGGGCGGTCAGCAGGTCGGCGGCGCGGGGGCGCTCGTGAATGGCCAGGCGACGAGCGACGCCTTCAGCGCCACGCTGGTGGGCAGGCACTGCTGGCGCGCGGAGTACAGCGGCGACGCCAACTACGTGGCCGCGGCGCACACGAACAACGCGAGCGAGTGCTTCCGCGTCGTCCGCTACCAAATCGGCCTGACCACGACCTCGACGCCCACCGGCGGCAACGTCGGCCTCGGCAGCGAGACCTACGACCAGGCCTTCCTCACCGGCGCGCCCGGCATCGCCGCGCCCACCGGCGCGGTGGCGTTCTTCCTCTGCCAGCCGGCCGACGTGAACGGCAACGGCTGCGAGGCTCCGAAGGGCACGCAGGTCGGCCCCGCCGTGGACGTGGGCGACAGCACGGTCACGTCGGGCATCTCCAACGCGACCACCACCGTCGGCAAGTACTGCTGGCGCGCCGCGTACAGCGGCGACGTGAACTACGAGCCGAAGACGCACACCAACGCGGGCTCGGAATGCTTCACCACCATCAAGGGCGACATCTGCACCGAGCGGCCCGACGACCCGCTCTGCGCCCTCGTCGGCCCAGCGAGCTGCGTGGCCGTGGGCGCGGACGTGCGCGTGCGCAACAACATCCTCGTCGCCGAGGAGCTCGAGACAACCTACGCGCCGAGCTACGCCAACGCCACGGGCGCCGACGGCCGCGTGCACGGCGACGCGCACACGGCGAGCCTCGACGTCGGGCCCGCGGACCTGCTGCACAGCGGCACGGTCGAGACGCACTGCGACACCGGCGCCAGCCCGACCTTTGCTGATGCCTGCGGCGAGGCCACCACCGAGAACCTGACCATCGACCTCTACGCCATCGACGTGCCCGTGCGCCTCGACGCGCTCCTGCTGCGCGAGAACGGCTGCACCGACAGCGGCCGCGGCGGGGACAACCAGGGCCTCGTGCTCGACCTGCGGGTGGACGTGATGGGCGCCCACATGGCGGTGCCCGTGGGGCCGGGCCCGACCGTGGTGGACCTGCCGCCCTACGTCGTCCTCCGCATCAACGAGGAGTACCAGGACGTGAAGTTCGGCTGCAACCGCCACCACGGCAGCGTGCTCCACCTGTTCGTCCAGGACCCTCTCCGCGACCGCGTCGAGGTGATCGTGGATTGGGTCAGCACGATGGCGTGCCCCATCCCGTTCCCCGACTTCCCGCCTGGCTACGGCCCCGCGCCGTACCCCACGCCCCCAGGGCCGATCGGCGATGTCGTGTCGACCCCCGGCGGCGAGGGCATGCTGGGTCCGGCGCTCCCCGTGCTCGGCCCGCCGGCCCCTTCGTTCGGGGCCGCCGCCCCCGCGGCCCTCGCGGCTGGCGAGAGCGCGTGCGAGGCCGCCGCGGTGGTCGTGCGTGCAGCGCCGCTCGGCGACGTGGGCGCCCTCGACCTGCGCGTCGCACCGAGCGCGGCGACGGCGACGCCCGCGGCCGGGGACGGCCACGGCCAGGCCTACGTCGCGGGCGCCGACGCGGACCCCTTCGTGCTCGTCCACGCCACGGCCCTCGCGAGCCATTGCGACGCGGCGAGCGGCAGCGAAGCGAGCCGCGCGGCCGGCGAGGCGAGCGTGGCAAACCTCACCGTGGACCTCAACCCCGCCGGCCTCGACATCGTGATCGAGGCCACCTTGCTGCGCAACCGCGGCGCGTCCGGCAGCGAAGGCGGCGCGAGCAGCGACGCGAACATCGCCGACCTGCGCGTGCACGTGCTCGGCGTGGACGTGCCGGTGAGCGTGACGCCAGCGGAGCCCAACACGATCGTGCCCCTCGGCGACCTCGGCTACCTGGCGCTCAACGAGCAATCCTCGGCTGCCGGAGCTTGCAGCAACCAGCACAGCAGCGCGGTCCGGCTCGTGGTGTTCCAGCCGGGCACGCTGGACGTGCTCGCGGAGGTCATCGTCAGCGACGTGGCCACCCAGGCGTGCTGAGCGCGCGAGCGGGAAGGCGCGGGCGGCGGCGTCTGTGCGCGCGCGCCGCCGGTCTGCCAACTGCGACGTCGCCACGGAGCCATGTCCCCGCGGGAGCGTGGCGGTGTGAAGCCCGGGCTTCTGAGGCGACGCGACCTCCTGAAGCGCCTTGTATGAAGGCGCGAACGCGCGGGACCATTGCTTCGAAACGTTGATTGTGTGCCTGGAGAATCTCGTCGCGATGGAAGGGAGGGAGGGGAGGCCCCGCACCTTCGGGGAGATGGTGCGGGGCGACGACGACCAGCTCGACCTCGCCGAGGCCGCCCTCGCGATCGCGGAGGACGAGTTCCCGGGCCTCGACCGGGCCCCCTACCTGGCGCGGCTCGACGGCCTCGCGCGCGACGCGCTGCTGCGGGCGGGGACAGGCGCGGACCAGCGCGCGCGGCTGAGCGCGCTCAACGCGCTGCTGTTCGAGGAGCTAGGATTCCGCGGGAACCTCGAAGACTATTACGACGCCCAAAACTCGTACCTGCACCGTGTGCTGGACCGCCGCGTCGGGATCCCCATCAGCCTGAGCCTGCTGCATCTCGAAGTGGGGCGCCGCATGGGCCTGCCGCTGGTGGGCGTGGGGCTGCCGGGCCACTTCGTCGTCAAGCTCGCGGGCGCGAGCGAGGAGGTGCTCGTGGACCCGTTCTACAAGGGCGCGCTGCTCGACCGCGCCGAGTGCCAGCGCCGGCTCGACGCGATCTACGGCGGGAAGGTGCAGCTGACGGAGCAGTTCCTGCGCGCCGTGAGCAAGCGCGAGGTGCTCGCGCGCATGCTGTACAACTTGAAGCGCATCCATCTGCGCGCCGGCGACGAGGCCCGGGCGCTGCGCGTGCTCGATCACCTCCTGGACCTGCAGCCCTACGCGCTCGAGGACCTGCGCGACCGGGGTCTGATGCTGTACCGGGGCAACCGCTATGCGGAAGCCCTTCGCGACCTGCGGCAGCACCAGGCGCTCCTGCCCGGCTCGCCCGACACCACCGAGGTCCAGCGCGCCATCGCGGCGTGCGAGCGCCTGCAGCCGCGGCAGCCCTGACCGGCGGACCGCCGAAAGCTCCAAGGCCATGTTGCCCGGTACGCTGGCCATGCCCGCGCGGGCCCGGCGCGCGCTGCCGGACGAGATGACGATCTTCGAGGAGAGCCACGACCACGCCGAGGAGTACCTCGAGGCCTTGGCGATGCTGGAGCAGGAGGGCACGGCGCGCGCGACGATCACCGAGGTCGCGCGCAGGATGCGCATCAAGGCGCCCAGCGCGGTGCAGATGCTGAAGCGGCTGGCCGACAAGGGCCTCGTGCGGTACTACGCGCGCGAGGGCGTCGCCCTCACGGCCAAGGGCCGCAAGATCGGGATGCGGATGGTCCGGAACGGCCGCCTCATGGAGGCCTTCATGACGGACTTCCTCAAGATGCCCCTGGACATCAAGGTCGCCCACACCGTCGAGCACGGCATGAGCGACGCCTTCGCCGATGCGCTTTGCACCTTGATGGCGCACCCGGTGTCGTGCCCGCATGGCTATCCGATGCCCCCAGGCGCGTGCTGTCCCACGGCGCGCGGCCGCTGAGGCCGTCAAGGTTTTGGACACCTCGTTAGGAGCTCCGAATTAGGGCCCCCAAAACCCTTAAGTCCCCCAGCCCGGTTGCGGACTTAGGGCCGCCAAACTCGTCGGCCATGGGTGCCTAGGATGGAACGCGCTCGTCGTGCCGCGCCCTGCCTTCTCGCGCTGCTCCTCGCGCCCGGGCTCGCCCTGGGCGCGGTGGACACGCCGGCCGAGAAGGTCGTGGACGCGCTGCGCGGCTTGGTCCGGGAGTACAACGAGTACGTGGCCGACGGCCAGGTCGTGGACCAGCAGGGCTACGACGACAACGTGATCGGCGCGTACCTGCCCTACCTGCACGACGCGTGGGCCGAAGCGCGCCCGCTCGTGGCGGAGGAAGACGCCGCGAACGCGGAGAGCATGGACGCCGACGTCGCGCGGATCGACGAGCGCGTCCGCGCGGTGGCGCCCAACGCCGAGATCGAGGCGCTCGCGCTCGACCTCGAAGCGGAGGTCGAGGCGGCTCTCGGCGACGTCGCGCCCCCGGCCGGAAGCGATCCGGCGTCAGGACTGCGCGCCGCGGAGCAGCGCGTGGACGAGGCCGTCGCAGCCTATGCGTCGGGCGAGCGCGACCACGCGCTGGAGCTGCTGTCGAGCGCGTACCTCGAGCTCTATGCCCCACAAGCCGAGGCCGCCGTGCCGCGCGCACAGAACGCCCGCATCGAGCAGCTCATGAACATCGCGCTGCGCGACCGGATGCAGCGCGGCGCGCCCCTCGCGGAGGTGCAGGCGACCCAGCGCGAGTTGCACGCGGCCTTCGCGGACGCTGCGGCGGCCCTCGCGGCACCCCGCACGGACGCGGGCCTCTTCGCGAACAGCGCGCTCATCATCGCCCGCGAGGGCTTCGAGGCAGCGCTCGTGCTCGCAGCTGTCATCGGCTACCTGGTGCGCAGCGGCCACAAGGACAAGGTCCGCCAGATCTACCTCGGCGCCGGCTTGGCGCTCGCGGGCTCGCTGCTGCTCTTCGCGCTCGTCAGCACGGTGCTCACCGTCAGCGGCGCGAGCCGCGAGCTGCTCGAGGGCGTCACGGCCCTCCTCGCCGTGGTGGTCCTCTTCTACGTGAGCTATTGGCTGATCGACAAGGTGCAGATCAAGCGGTGGAACCGCTTCATCCAGGGCAAGGTGCGCTCGGCCCTGACCGGCGGTCGCGCGTCGGCGCTCGTGTCGGTGGCCTTCCTCGCGGTGTTCCGCGAGGGCGCCG
>DASYRW010000302.1:0-3921 GCA_036003985.1 Thermoplasmatota archaeon | reverse complement strand
CCCGGCGCCCTCGATGCCATGGAGTTCCACCTGGGTTGGGACCGGGCGATCGGCCGGCTCAAGGGGTTCGCAGCCCTCGAGCGCCAGCGCGAGGAGTTCATGGCGCGGAGCCTCGCCACGGACGCCCGTTTCCAGGGCCGTGCCCTCGTCCTCGTCGAGGGGGCGCGCGTCGAAGGGCTTGCGCGAGCGCTCGTAGCTCAAATGCCCGCATCAGTCCTTCAATAGTCATATTTAGACATCTGAAGGTGAGTCAACCGTCGCTGCAGTTCACAAGCGCTCCTGAGAGTTCACTTGTGGTTTTTCCGCCCACTCGCATAAAATCTTTAAGTACCCTTTATGTATGCTACTTAACCCCGCCCGCGGGCCGCGGTCGCGGCGCGCGAAGGAGGGCATCCAACATGGCGACGATCAAGATCGAGAACGTGGTCGCGTCCACGTCCCTCGGCACCGAACTCGACCTCCAGAGCATCGCCCTCGCGCTGGACAACGCCGAGTATGAGCCTGAGCAGTTCCCGGGGCTGGTTTGCCGCCTTAAGGAGCCCAAGACAGCCGCCCTCCTGTTCCGGAGCGGCAAGGTCGTGTGCACGGGCGCCAAGAGCATCGATGCGGTGCACAAGGCGGTCGAAATCGTCACGGGCAAGATCGAGGCCAGCGGCATCAAGGTCAACCGCAGCCCCGAGATCACGGTCCAGAACATCGTCGCCTCCAGCGACCTCGGCGCCGAGCTGAACCTCAATGCCATCGCCATCGGCCTCGGCCTCGAGAAGGTCGAGTACGAGCCCGAGCAGTTCCCCGGCCTGGTCTACCGGCTCGACTCGCCCAAGGTGGTCGTGCTGCTCTTCGGCTCGGGCAAGCTCGTCTGCACGGGCGCGCGGCGCCCCGAGGACGCCGAGCAGGCCGTGGACAAGATCACCGAGGAGCTCAAGGCCCTCGGGCTGCTGTGATCAGCGCTTCCTCTTGGACGCGGTCTTCCGCGTCGCCTTCGCTCCCCCAGCCTTGGCCTTCGCCACCTTCTCGGTCATGAAACAGACCACGTAGCCGTCGGGGTCGTTGAGGTTGAATGCGCGCCCATAGCTCCGGTCGCGCAGCGGCACCTCGATGGTCGCGCGCGCGGTCCGGGCGCGCGCGTGGACGGCGTCGACGTCGGGCACGGTGAAGTACAGGATCACACCCGCCCCGAGCTCGGGGTTGCTGACCCAGCGCGCGTACTCGTCGTCGGCGTCGGTCAAGATCTGGCCGAGCGAGAGGTCCGCGCCGTCGAGGGCGAGGTCGACATAGGAGAGGCGGCCGTCGTCGTCGCGCATCTTGTTCTCCACCTCGAACCCCAGCGCCTCGTAGAACTCGAGGGACTTCTCGAGGTTGCGCACGTTGAGGAAGACGCTGCTCGTCGCGGCCATGGGCGCGCAAGCGAGCCCGAGGGCTTGAGCCTTTGCCGTCGCAAGCCTTTTCGGCGCGGGGCCCGCTGCGCCCGCGTGGGCATGCCGCCGCCGCGCTACCCGGTGCTCGACAACCACTTCCACCTCGACCCGCGCGGCCGCGGCGCGGAGGCGGTGAAGGAGTTCCTGCGCGCGGGCGGCACACACTTGACCGTGGTGCACAAGCCCTATCGCGACCTGCCGCCGGGCTCCCTCGATCGAACGCGCGCGGCCTTCGAGCGCACCCTCGCGCTCGCGCGCGTCGCGGCCGATGCGGGCGCGCGCGTGCAGGTGGCCCTCGCGCCCCACCCCGCCGAGTTCACGGAGATGATGAAGGCCGGCCTGGGCATCGAGGAGGCAGCGCGCCTGTACGAGCAGGGCCTCGCCCTCGCGGGGGAGCACGCGCGCGCCGGCCGTTGCGTCGCGTTGGGCGAAGTGGGGCGCCCGCACTATCCCGTGGAGCCCGCTGTGTGGGCGCGGGCCAACGCGCTGATGGGCATCGCCCTCGAGACCGCGCGCGACGCGGGCGTAGCGGTGATCCTCCACACCGAGAGCGCCACTCCCGAGGTGTTCGCGGACCTCGCGCAGCGGGTCGCGGCTGCCGGCCTGCCCCTGGGCAAGGCGGTGAAGCACTACAGCCCACCCATCGTCGGCCCCGAGAACCACGGGCTCTGGCCGAGCATCATCGCGTCGGGCGACAGCTCCGCGGCGGCCGCGCGCCAGGGCACGCGATTCCTGCTCGAGACCGACTACATCGACGAGCCGGAGCGGCCTGGCGCGGTCCTGGGGCCGAAGACGGTGCCCAAGCGCACGCACGCGCTCGTCGCGCAGGGCCTGCTGACGGAGGAGCAGGCCTGGGTCGTGCATGCGGAGAACCCGGCTCGGATCTACGGCGTGCCGTACACGCTCTAGCGCGGGTTCGCGACGTCCGGCTGCGGCACCGCGCGGTAGGTGCTGGCCGCGACGTTGACCGTGACCGTGTGGCTCTCGGCGTGCACCGGCGCGCCCCCGGCGATGCCGACCGTGACGGTCCAGTTGCCCGTGCCGTTCGTGGTGGGCGCGCCCGCGGCGGCGAGGGCGGCCGCCTGCGACGCCGCGCGGATCGTGGCCGCGGGGGGCGCGGCTTGGACCCGCGCCTCGACGGGCACGGTCACCTCCGCCTGCGCGCCGGGGCCCGGCAGTTGCGCGGGGCTCGCGCGGTACGTGGTGCCGTTGGGCGCCGTGACGGTCACCTGGATCGTGTCCGGGGCCAGGCGCGGCCCGGCGCCTGCGACGCGGACGCTGAACGTCAGGGTCGTGAGGTTCCGGAGGGCCACGGCCACGGGCACCTCGACGGCGCCATCGCCCGCGCCCTGGCCGCTGGCCGGGGCAAGGTCCTGCCGCTGCTCGAGGAACGCGATGGCGAAGCTCCCTGCGCCCGCGGGGGGGCCCGTGGCCACGACGCCGCCGAGGGCGACGGCGACGACGAGCACGCCGATGCCCGCGACGATGGCGTCCAGGCGCTCCATCGGGCGCGCATGGGGGCTGCGCTAGGTAAGCCTGTCGGCGGCGCCGGCGGGGGCAGGCAGGAGCCAGAGCCGGCCGCTCCACGGCACGACGTGCACCGACGCGCGGCCCTCGGGGAACCCGGGGGGCTTCACCACGTCCACGGTCCGCAGCGTCTCGGGATCCAGCACTTGGAGTTCCCGCGCGGTCTCGCTCACGACGACCGCCTCCACCGCCCGGTTCGGCTGGAGGATGGTGGCCGACGCAAGGTCGTGCCGCGGGCGTGTGACGCGGCGGTGCTCCTCCAGGTCGAGGAGCGTGGCGCTCTTGGGGCCGACGCTCGCGACCGCGTACAGCTTCTCGTCCAGGGCCACGAAGCCCCCGACGCGCGCCGGCGGGAGCTTGACCGAGATCGTGACGCGGTAGAGGTCCTCGCCGGTGCGGTCGCGGCCGACGAGGCTCGCGGTCTCCTTCAGGGCCGCCCCGAGATCGCCCGCGAGGCGCTTGGCGATCTCGCGCCCAGCGTGGACCGTGCCGAGGTAGAAGTCCCAGCCGCCCCGCACTTCCTTGGCCTTGACGAGGAAGCTGTCGAGGTCGCCGCCGGCGCGCAAGTTCGCGAGGCCGCGTTCGATGATCGCCGCGGCGCGTTCGCGCTCGTCGGCTTCGATCGCGCGCCCTTCGGCGCGCAGCTGCAGGATGCTCTCGTAGTAGCCTCCGGCCCGCCGGCCGCAGCGCTGGCACGTGGAGCGCTGCACGTGCACCACCAAGGGCGCGCGCACCTCGAAGGGCAACGCGCCGGCCTTGCCGCGGACGATGCCCTCGTACTCGAAGTTCGTGGGGTCGTGCTCCCCGCCGTCGAGCTCCAGTTCCCAACGCGTGACGCGCCGATCGACCTCGACCCCTTCGCGCACTTGCTCGCGGATCGCCACGTCCAGGGAAGGGAGGGGGTCCCCCCAGCTGCCGGCGCGCCGGCGCGCTCCACAAGCGGCGCACACCTCGACGCGCACCACCGGGGGAAGGG
>DASYRW010000301.1:0-2562 GCA_036003985.1 Thermoplasmatota archaeon | reverse complement strand
GCGGTGGCGCCGGCCGCGGCCGGAGCGAGCACCGAGCCGAACGCGACAGCGACCTCGTGCACAGGGCCACCCGCGGACGCGCCTAGAACTTCTCCGGGAACTTCTTGACGATTCCGTCGGCGAGCGCGTCCGAGACGGTCGTGATCTCGACGAAGATGTCGTCGAAGGCCTTCACATCGGCGTTCCAGTCCTCCTTGATGCGCGCGGTGACCTCGCCCTTGGTCAGGGACAGGTGGAGGTGCAGCAGGTTCTGCAGGTCCTTCTTGGGCCAGTGGTGGTTCGCTCCGCTGAGGAACCCGGCGATGGCGTCGGCGTTCGTCGTCCAGCGCCCGTCGTGCAGCTGGAAGTCGGCCGTGTTGTGCGTCTTCGCGGCTTCGATCAGGTCGACGGCGATGCCGACGTGCTCCTTGAGCAGCCTCGTGAGCTCCCTCCCCGCGTCGCGGCCGAAGTAGGGGACGATCGCCTCGCCGAGGTGGTCCTGGTTCTGCAACAGGCGCCCGGCCGCGGCCCCCGCGTCGGGCGTGCCCGCCACGGCCGCGATGATGTACTGCCGCGTCCAGATCACATGGTCGGACCACAGCTTGCGAAGCGCGATCCTGACCGCCACGCCCTTCACGCCAGCTGCGGCCGCGGGCGCCTCCTCGACCTTGCCTCCGAAGAATCCCATGGACACCACCCGTCCCGCACGCCGCATCGCCGGATATGCATTCTCGGGCGCGAACATGTGGGGGTCCGCGGCCGCCCGGGGGATCGGTTTCCAACGCCCCGCCGAAGGAGCGCCGACGCAGGGAGCGTCGCAGCGAGCAAGGCCTCAAGGCCCACGGCCGCCTACCACATCCCATGCCGCGCGCTGGCGTGCACGCGAGCCGCGACCTCGCCTTCGTGCGAGAAGCCCTCGCGACGATGGGGTTGCGGCTGTCGCCGGAGGCTGCCGCCATGGTGCGCGCGCGGCACCGCGCCCTCGACCGCAACAGCGACCCCGACGACGCGCGCCTCCACTTCATGCGGGGCGAGACCGGGGAGCCCGGCGAGGTGGCGCTGCACCGCTGCCTGGCCTACCTCGAAGCGCGGGCGCGGCGCGCCGTCGGGGCCCTGGCGCGGGCCCGCGCCGCGAAGAGCGACGAGGTGCTCCTCGCCAAGGCGCTGGAACCTCTGGCGGACGTGGCCCACGCGGTCCGCGACAGCTTCTCGCGCGGCCACGCGAGGCGCGCGCCCGGGCCGGGTGGACCCGAGATCGTCGCCTTGCACTCCTGGGGGAAGGCCGCCAGCCCCGAGCACGCCTTCGGCCTCGTCCACGCGCTCGTGCACGACCGGCGCTTTGAGGTGCCCTTCAGCCTGATCTCGCCCGAGGTGCCCGCCAGCGACCGCGCGGTGCAGGCGGCCCTGTCGGTGCTCGCGCGGGCGGCGAGCGCGCCCCACCCACCCGACGGCTTCGACGCGGGATGGACCACCTTCGTGCGCAGCTACCTCCGCCCCGACGGGCCTCGCCCGGCCCCCGAATCGGCGCGCTCGGCCGAGGCCGCAGCCGACAAGGAGGAGCGGCCCGAGGAAGCGGCCGGGCACGGCGCAAAAGGCTAGCGCCCGAGGCGGGACCGCTCCGGCTCGGCAAGGCGCCCCCCGCGCGCCCTCGACGCGCGGTCAGCTTTCGTCTGCGATCCTCCCGGTCAGGGCGAGGGCACCGCGATGGTGTTCGTGTCCATGGTCACGATGCCGGTCCGCGCCATCGCGCGGCCATCCAGGATGCTGCCGGTGTTCAGCGTGATCGACTGGGCCGCGAGCACGGTCCCCACGAGGGTCGCGTTCGTCCCGACGGTCGCAGCGCTGCCGACCTGCCAGAACACGTTCGAGGCCTTGGCGCCGTTCAGCAGCAGGACGTGGCGGTCGCTCGTCATGGTGAAGGAGGACGCCGCCTGGAACAGGAACACGGCGGCCGGGTTGCCCTCCGCGTCGAGGTTCAAGTCGCCGGACGAGATCTCGAGGGACGACGTCGAGTGATAGAGGCCGGGGGACAGCGTGAGGCCGCCCAGGTTTCCAGACACAGCGACCGCGTTGGCCGTTCTTCCGGCGGCCTCCTCGTAGGCGGTGGTCAACGAAGCCTGGGCTTGGGAGGCGACGCCGTCCCCGGCGTGGATGCTGCCGCTCACGGTCCCGGGCGGGAACCCCACGACGGCGAGGCTCGGGCTGACGCCGAGATCCCCCATGACGCTGGTCGGGCCCGTGTTCGTGATGGCGGCGCCGGCGAGGACGGCGAAGCTGGCCGCCTGGCCCAGCGCGATGGGCGCCTGCAGCGGCGCGGCGCCCGTGGTGAAGCTCCACACGGCGTCCCTCGCCAGCGCGTTGCCAGCGCTGTCCAGGACCCGCGTCGTGATCCTGGCGGTGAACTTGGTGTCGGGCAAGAGGCTGTCGTCCGCCGCGAAGCTGGCGGTCCTGCCGGCGTAGCTCACGTTGCCAGGCACCAGCGCGGAGCCCTGTTGGAGGGTGAAGGTCGTCGCGTTGATCGTCGCGGCGTCCATCGCATTTTCGAAGGTCGCGGCGACGTTGCCGGCGGTCGCGACGCTCGTC
>DASYRW010000300.1:0-10184 GCA_036003985.1 Thermoplasmatota archaeon | reverse complement strand
GTCTTGACGTCGATGGGGAACAGGAAGAGCGAGTTGCCCACCAAGGCCGCCTTGGGCTTCTCCTGCCGGATGAGCTTCGCGGCCTCGGGAGCATCGATGGTCATCGCCTTCTCGTCGAAAGGGTAGTGGACCAAGTTGAAGCCGCGCAGCCCCACGCCGCCCATCTTGGCATGGCTGATGTGGCCGCCCTGGTTGGTGTTGATCGCGGCGATGGTGTCGCCGGGCTGGCCGAGCGCGAAGAAGGCCGCGAGGTTGGCTTGCGTCCCAGACGTGGCGCGCACGTCCACCTGGTTCGCGCGGAACAGCTGCTTGGCCAGCTCGTTGCAGCGGCGCTCGACCTCGTCGATGAAGGGCAGGCCTTGGTAGTAGCGCTTCCCCGGGTGGCCCTCGGCGTAGCGGTCCACGAAGTCGCTCACGAGCATCTGGCGCGCCAAGGGGGAGAGCACGTTCTCGGACGCGATCATCGGCAGCGCGCGCTCGAACCACCTGTGATGGGAGCGCACTTGGTCGAGCACGAACTCCGCGTCGCCGAGGTGGCGCATGGCCCGCCATGACCAAGGCCCCTGAAAAGGGTTCCCCGCGCCCTGGCCGGAAGGTACAGGCGAAGGCTCAAAAGCCGCACGGCGCATCCGCGCCTCCGTGCGCTTCCTCAACCGCGACGAGGTGCTCGCCTCGGCAGCCGAGGGCCTGCAGGACGCGCGCGGCGACGCGCTCGCGATCCTAGAGCGCGCACTGGACGCGGTGGAGCCGGAGATGCTGCTCGCGCGCGGCGTGCGCAACGAGCGCGGCCAGCTGCTGATCAAGGGCGATCCTTTCGTGCCGGGGCCCGGCAGCGAGGAGGACTTCCCCTACGACCTGCGCGGCGCGGGCGCCGTGCGGTGCATCGCGGCCGGCAAGGCGGCGCGCCCCATGCTCCGGGGCCTCGCGGCGCGCGTCGAATTCCAGGAGGCCTTCGCGGCAGCGCCGGCCGGCCCGGAAGGCGCGAGCGGCCCGGAGTTCCTGACGCTCGAGGCGGGCCATCCCCTCCCCGACGCGACCTCCTGTTTGGCCGGCCAGCGCGCCCTCGACTTCGCGCGCGCGACGAAGGAGGGCGACGTGCTCATCGTGCTGCTCAGCGGCGGCGCCAGCGCGCTCCTCGAGGATCCGCTCGTGCCCCTCGACGACCTGCGCACCCTGACCGAGCAGATGCTGGCGAGCGGCGCGAGCATCGAGCAGATGAACGCGATCCGGAAGAAATTGAGCGGCGTGAAGGGAGGAAGGCTCGCGGCCGCGGCGAAGGGCCGCGTGCTGACCCTCGTGTTGAGCGACGTGTTCGAGGACCACGCCGCGACGTGCGGCTCCGGACCGACCGCGCCGGACGCGACGACGCACGGCGATGCGCTCGCCACGCTGGAGATGCTGGGCCTCGCGAAGGACGCGCCGGCGAGCGTGCTCAAGCTGCTGCAGGAAGGCCGCGAGGGCGCGCGGCCCGAGACGCCCAAGCCGGGCGACCCCGCGCTCGCGCGCGTCACGAGCATCGTCGTGGGCAGCAACCTGCTCGCTGCGCACGAGGCCGCAGAGTTCGCGGGCGAGCTGGGCTACCACGGCTTCTCGGTGCGCGAGGCGCTGCGCGGGCCTGCCCAGCGCGCTGGTTGGAAGCTCGCGCGCATGGCCGAGGACATCACCCTCGGCAAGGCCGCGCTGCCGCGGCCCGCTTGCGTCATCTACGGCGGCGAGACCACCGTGCAGCTGCGCGGCGCGCAGGGCCGGGGCGGCCGCAACCAGGAGGCTTGCGTCGCCGCGCTCGAGAGCCTCAAGGTCGAGGGCCTCGTCGCGTGCCTTGCGACCGATGGCATCGACGGCCCCACCGACGCGGCCGGCGGCCTCGTGGACATGGGCAGCCGCGAGCGCGCCGAGGAGCTGGGCTTGGACTTGCGCGCGGCCCTCGCGCGGCACGACACGCACCCCGCGCTGGCGAAGCTCGGCGACCTGCTGCGCACGGGCACGACCGGCACGAACGTCGCGGACCTCGCGCTCGTGCTCGTGCCCTGAGCTCACGGGGCGGTGCAACCGCGGCAGTTGCGTCGAATTCATCGATCCACCCACGGTTCGGCGGCCGGAAGCTGGGGTTGCCGAATGCAGAGGGAACGCTGGACCGTGATCCTGACCGTGGCCGTCTTGGCAGGGACTGCGGAGCTCGCGGCGGCCGTGCATTGCGGCTCGGAGCACGGCGCGGAGCTCGTGGTGGCGGGGTGGTTTTTCCATCCCGAAGACTACCTTCCCTTGCAGGATGCGACCCAGGATTGCCGGAGCGGGCGGCTCGCCCGGCTCGGTTCCAGCGTCGGCCCTGACGACCACGACCCGGCGCCCGCCATCGGCCAGACGCTCAACCACAGCGCGGTGCTGGAATTCCATGTCTGGCAGCACGGGTCATCGGACTACTTGGTGGTCAGCGACACGGCGAACCTGAAGCCCGCCAGCTTCACCTGGGCAGCGTGGGTGTATCCCTTGGGAGCGGACGCCTTCGAGTCGTACCCTGTCGATGAGTCTCGAGTGATGTCGGTCGAGGTGGGGGACACGGGGTCGGGCAGCGTGGCCCTGTACTACGCGAAGGACGATTTCGCGCCGCCCGAATGTCCGCAGGCGCCCTGCGGGAGGGGGTACTTCGGGTTTGTCAACGACGCGTGTGGATCGGGGGAGGCTTCGCGGAAGTTCGTCAACACGAGCAGTCCGCTCGACGGCCACGACTGGTACTTCATCGCAGGCGCGTTCGATGCGACCCAGCACACGATGTCGATGTACTACTCCACGAGAATGGGAACGCCGGTGCGCGAGGGATTCATGGGCAACGTGCCCGACTGCTTCGTGTGGAGCGCGGGGCCCTTGGTGATCGGCGCCCGCAGCAGCAACCTCGACCTCGGCGCGAACGCCCAACTGGACGCAGTGCGCGTGTTCTCGAAGGCCCTCAGTGCGGAGGAACTGGCGGACGAGATGTGGTGGCTGTGAGCCTGCCGCACGACGCGCGCCTCGTCGGGGCGCGCCACCGGGCCCCCGATGCCCTCAAATAGGGCCACCGCGATAGCCCGGCCCGCTGGGCTCGTAGCGTAGCCAGGTCAACGCAGCAGACTCTTAATCTGCCTGCCAGGGGTTCAAATCCCCTCGAGCCCGTCAGCATTTCGTGGGGAGGCGGCGGGCTACGTTTTCGTGCGTGTCGCCCGCCGCGGCGGGTCCCCACCGAAGATCCGCTCCAAGTAGTCCGGCCGCAGCACGTAGTGCGTGCTGGGTCCGGCTCCGCGCGGCTCCAAGATGCCCAGCTCCTGGAGCTTGTTCAGACCGAGCACGATCGCGGGGCGGCTGTAGCCCGTGACCTTCTCGAGCTCCGCGCTGCGGATGGTGCTCGTGCCGGCCAGGAGCACATGCTGCAGGACCGCGCGCGCGACGCCCGTCGGCACGCTGTCCACGACCTTGCCGACGTCGGCGCGCTCGATGGCCTCGCGGTACGCGGTGACGAGGCTGCTGACGAAGTACTCGGCCCAGAAGCGGAAGTTCCCCGTCTGGTTGGTGATGCGCAGGGTCTCGTAGTAGAGGTCCTGCGCTCGCGTCAGGACGGCGTCGAGGGGCACGTAGAGCACGTTGGGCAAGCCTTCGCCGACCAGGAGCCGCTGGCAGAGCGCGCGGCCCACGCGACCGTTGCCGTCGCGGAACGGGTGGATGCTCTCGAACTCGTGGAAGAACACCGCAACGCGCGCGGCGGGGTGCAGCCCTTGCCCCTCGCCCCGGTACCAAGCCAGCAGGGAGCGCAGCTCGGCCTCCACGCGCGGCGGGGGCGTGGGCTGCAAGACGACGCCCCTGGCGCCAGCGATGTAGTTGGCGCGCGTCTTCCACTTGCCGACGGGCCCCTCGACGACGCCGTCGAGGAGTTGCTCGTGCAGCTGGCGGATCTGGTCGAGCGTGAGCCGCTCCGGCTCGTCGGTCTTGCGCAAGCGCTCCAAGGAACGATAGTAGGCGATGAGCCGGCGGATCTCCCGCTCGTCCTTGTTGCGCGGCCTCACACCGGGCTCCACGAGCGCGGCGGCGCGGGCGAGGGGCGTGGGGTTGCCTTCGAGAGCCGTGCTGCTCCATGCGTTCTGGACGCTCGCCCAGCGAAGGACTTGCTCGACGAGGAACGGCGTCAGGCGCAGGCGGTCCAGTTCGCCGTCGAGGCGGTCCACCTGCCGGCACGCGAGGCCGAGGTCCGGGCCAACGTGGAGGTTCGGGCGGAAGCCCTTCCTGGTGTCGGGCTTGACGATCCCGCCGAGGCGATCCGCCACGGCTGGAGTAGCAGATGATTAGAAGATAAATGTTGCTTCTGCTAACGGCTTGGTTGGACCGTTCATCCGCGCTGCCGGCGTCACCGCCCCTGCGCGCGGAAGGCCATGACGGCCATGCCGTTGAGCAGCAGCCCGACGATGGCGATGGCGAGGAACGCGTTCCCGATCGCGGCCCAGTCGTAGCCCGTCAGGATCAGGGCGCGCGATGCATCAGCGACGTAGCTCACCGGGTTGATCGCGCTGAAGTCCTGCACCCACTGGGGTAAGAGCTGCTTCGGCATCATGGCCGTGGACATGAACAGCAGCGGGAACGTGAGGGTGAAGCTCACCATCATCGTGGCCTCGGTGTTCTTGGTGCGCAGCGCGACCGCGTTGGAGAGGCCCGAGAACGCCACGCCGAAGCCCGCCGCCATCGCGACGATGAGCAGCGCGCCGGGCAAGCCCGTGGCGAAGGGGACGCGCCAGCCCACGGCCAACGTGAGCACGTACGCGATCGCCAGCACGATGGCGCTCTGCCCCGCCATGCGCAGGCCGTCCGCGACGAGCTTGCCGACGAGCACGCTGCTGCGGCGCATCGGCGCCACGAAGAACTTGTCCATGAAACCGGTCTCGATGTCCGCGACCATGCCGAAGCCGCTCTGCGCCGCGCTCTGGATCGCGGTCATGACGGCGATGCCGGGCAGCATGACGGCGACGTAGTCGTAGGCCAGCACGGGCGCGCCGGGCGCGCTCGCGCCGCGCTGGAAGATGGTGCCGAAGGTCTGGCTGAACAGCACCAGCCAGATGAGGGGCATGAACAGGCTGAAGAACAGCAGCATCGGGTTGCGCGTGAGCTTCACGAGGCTGCGCCACGCGACCCAGCGCACCTCCCAGAGCACGCCGCCCTGCGCCGTCTCGTCCGCGTGCGCCCGCTGCACCCTGCGGTCCCGCTCGTAGCCCACTTCGCCGAGCATCTCATCGCCTCCGTTGCCCGAAGCCCGCGCGCGTCATGGGCTTCACTTCCTCGACACGCATCTGGCGGCCCGTGTGCTGCAGGAACACCTCGTCGAGCGTCGGGTGGGCCATGGCCACCTGCGCAAGCGGGATGCGCTCCGCGTCCAAGACCCGCAGGATCTCGGGCAGCGCCGCGCCTCCGTCGGCAGCGTGCACGCTGACCCCCTCGTCGAAGGGCGTGGCCTTGCGCACGCCCTTGGCCCGCCGCACGGCCGCCAGGGCCCTGGCCTGCGTGGCGCCGAAGCGCTCGTCCTTGGCGAGGCGGATCGTGACCACGTCCGCGCCGATGGCGGCCTTGAGCTGCGCGGGGCTGCCCTCGGCCACGATGCGGCCCTGGTCGATGATCGCGAGCCGCTCGCAGAGCCGGTCGGCCTCGTCCATGTACTGGGTCGTGAGGAAGATCGTCATGCCCTCCTCGCGGTGCAGCCGCTGCAGGTAGTCCCACACCGCCGCGCGCGTCTGCGGGTCGAGGCCGGTGGTGGGCTCGTCCAGGAAGAGGAGCCTGGGGCGGTGCACCAGCCCCGCCCCGAGGTCGAGCCGGCGGCGCATGCCGCCGCTGTACGTGTAGGCGCGCCGGTCCGCGGCCTCGGTCAGCTGCAAGACTTGCAGCAGCTCCGCGACGCGGTCCTCGATGAGCTTCGAGGGCATGTGGTACAGCCGGCCGATGAGCATCAGGTTCTCGCGCCCGGTGAGCTCCCCGTCCACGCCGATGCTCTGGCCCGTGTAGCCGATGAGCTTGCGGATCGCCGCGCCCTCGGCCGCGACGTCGAGGCCCGCGACGCGCACGGTGCCGCTCGTCTTCGCGAGCAGGGTGGTGATGACCTTGATCGTGGTGGTCTTGCCCGAGCCGTTGGGCCCGAGGAAGCCGAAGAACTCGCCCTCTTCGACGGAGAAGCTGACGCCGTCGACGGCGCGCACCTCCTCCTGCTTGCTGCGGCCCTGGCCGCCGCCGTAGACCTTGACGAGGTCCTGGACGTCGATGATCAGGCTGCGCCCCGAGCGCGGCCGCGCGAGCCCGGGCTGCGCGCGCGCGAGCGGGGGCGCGAGGGCTGCCTGCTGGCCGTTGCCCCCGTCGACCTTGCGGATGGTGCCCATCGGGCGGGCATCGTGCTCCTGGCTTAAGCCGATTCGCCGCAAGGGAGGATCCGACGTGACGGGGTGGGGCCGCGGTAAGTCCGGCCGGGCGCTCCACGACCTCGAACCAGCGGCGCAGGGTGGGGTCCAGGCGGCAGTCGTAGCTGCTCGTTCGGCAGGCGCAGGCCACGGAACCGCGCCCGACTTTCATGCTTCTTTCATGCTTCTCCGAAAGCTCTCGAACGACGACTTGGCAAGCCGTAACATCCGGCGCGAATGTAGATTCCTCTCGACGCCTTGCCACGAACCATGCGCGCCGTCCTGCTCGCCATGGCTCTGCTGGCTCCTGCTGCAGCAAGCACCGCCCCCGTTGTCGAGGGCCCGATGACCCTCGGTTTCTTCAACTATCTCCACACCGTCGGGCCTGGGCAGTTCGAGTTCGTCGTTCGGGAGGACGCCTACGTGGGCGACGTCCTCCTCCTCGAAGGAGGGCCCGCGGCGATCGTGTTCACGGGACCGTCCGTGTACCTGACCATGTCGCTGCAAGAGCCAGACGGCAGCATCTTCTGGCGGCCTCCGGGTGTCAGCACCGACCTGCCGGCTGGGAGCTATCGTGTCTACCTCCTCGTTCCCGACGGGCAGTCTGTGACCCTCCGACTCATGCTCCCCGGGCTGGACGGGAACCGGGAGGCCGTGGCGGCGCCCTACGCAGGACGCCTCACCTCGCTGCCGGCCTTGCTGTCAGAGCCGCCCTTGGCGGCCGTCCTTGCGCACGGCACGGTCCCGCTGGACGGGGATGGCGCGATCTTCGCGGTCAGTACCGTCCAACTCGCGGGGCAAGGCGTGATGGAAGCGGTCTTCAGAACGCGCATCTCGGATGGGCGGGAGAACACGGCATGCGCCATCGATGGCGAACCCATCCAAATCCCACCCCAATGGGACCCTCAGTTCACGAGCTGGTACACACTGAACCATTTCCCCGCCGAGGCGGCGACGTACGCGGTCGAGTGGGACTGGGCCGCTCCCGGGACCGCGCGCCTCACGGGCGCGAACGTGTTCGTCCTGTCGCTCCCCGTGCCGCCGGGCGATCCGCTGCGCGGCGAACTGCCCGGCCTCGACGCTTCGCTGTACTACTTCTTCCGGCCGCTCTCCGACGAAGCTTCTGCGGCCGTCGATACATGGTCGGACGTGGCTTGCGCGTCGCCCCTGGACGCGCTTGCGGGGATTGGGCGCTAGACGACCTCGAACCAGCCGCGCATGCTCGGGTGGAGGCGGCAGAAGTAGCTGTACAGGCCCCGCTCCATCCCCACGGGCACGCGCCACACGGGATCGTCCTCGGACTCGGGGGGGATGCTGCCGCTGTCGAAGTAGTCGAAGTTGCCCAGGCGGTCCGAGTCGAAGAGCCCGTCCGGCATCGGATAGTTGGCGCGGTACGGGCCGTTGCAGGGCCACGCGCAGCTCGTGACCGTGTGCCGCACCACCGCGCCGGCGTCGGCGTTGGCGAACTGCACGGCGCCCCACTTCGGGATCTTCGGCGGCGCGCCCAGCGGCCCGGCCAAGTGCTGGTCGCCCGGCACGAAGCTGAAGCCCGCGATGGCGACCTTCGTGACATAGAGGCCGTCCGCGGGCACCTCCACGGGCCCGTCGCACGCAGGGCCGAGGCCGTCGCCGCACACGGGCAGCGGGTCGCCGGTCCAGGGCCGGTTGGGCACGGTCTCGGTGGGGTCCTCCCCCGGCGCGCCCGCGATCAGCCAGGGGGCCGTGTTGGCCAGCGTGCAGGGACCCGTGCGCGCGCCCGGGGACTGCTCCTCGTCGAGATGCGCGGCGGAGAAGGTCATGGCCTGGTAGCTCGCGAAGTCGCGGTTCGCGTAGATGCCGTACTGCCCGATGCGGTCGCCGGCGCGGATCGGAGCCCTGTAGCCGGGCTTGGTCACGCCCATCTGGAAGTCCTCCGAGGCGGGGAAGCTCCCCGGCACGCGGTCGAACTTCCGCGAGCGGTAGAGCGTGATGCCGTCGAGGCCGTCGCCGTCGAGGTCGCCGCAGGGCGCGGTCGCGCTGCCGAGGTTGACCACCACGGTCTCCATGCCGCCCTGATGGACATGGCCGCCGGCGTGCACGAGGGTGGCGTCGCGCGGCGCGACGAAGCTCGTGTTGATCACTTGGATGCCGGGCACGTCGATGGGCGAGCCTGGCAGGGGCAGCCACCAAGGAACGTCGGGCGGGCGCGGCGCCACGCTCTCGCCCTCGAGGGGGTACACGAAGATGCCGTCGCCGTCGGCCTCGCGGGGCACGTTGAAGATGTCGCCCCACAGGTACCCATTGACGTTGTGCATCACCGCGCCGGCGACGCAGCCTGCCGGGGGCAGCACCAGCCCCAGCGGCGCGGGCTCCCCGCAGCCCTGCGCGGCCTGGATCTCCGCGGCCGTGCCGTGCACGAACGTCAGGTCCACGAGGATGTTGACGACCCGCTGCGTGGGCTCCTTGTTGTGCAGCATGAGCACGATGAACATCCGTTCCCCGCTCGCGAAGCCGAGGCCGTACCGCAGGCCGGCCGGCTCGGCCGCGCTGCGGGCGTCGAGGTCGATGGAGGTGTACTCCTCGCCCGTGCCGAAGATGAACTGGCCCTCGCTGTGGCTGCCCGCGCGGAACCACAGCCCATGGTGGATGTGCACCTGCATGTTGTTGTAGGGCTGGCCGGTCGCGGCGTCGACCACGCGGTACCCCAGCTTGGTGACGAAGCCAGGCACCATCTGCACGCCGAGGTCGAGCCTGCTGAGGTCCCAGCCCGCCTGGATCGGGTAGGGCCCGAAGGCGAAGGTCGCCTCGACCACGGTCCCCGCCGGCCGCGGGAGGACGCGCTGGGCGAGGGCGCCGGCGCCAGCGATCTCCTGGGGACCGCGCGGCGCACCCACGAAGGGGTGGCCCACGAGGCCATCGAGGCCGCTCGGCAGGAGCGGCGCGGGCGCGGGCGTGGCCAGGGCCGGCAGCGCGAGCAGCGCGGCGAGCGCGAGGCAGGTCGCGAGGCGCAGCGCCGGGGGGGTTCCCATGGGGTCCGTGACCCGAGGCCAGGCTCATGACGCTTCCCTGCGGAGTCCCGCCGCGGTCCAACGGGCCGAGGAAGACGCGTTCGCTACGGCACGACCTCGAACCAGCCGCGCATGAACGGGTGCAGCCTGCAGTAGTAGCTGTACAGGCCTGCGGGCAACTCGGCGGGGGTCGCCCACACCGGGTCGTCGCCCTCGCTGGGTGGCAGGCTGCCGCCGTCGAGGATGTCCAAGTTGCCAAGCCGGTCGCTCTCGAAGCGCGCGTCGGGCTGCGGGTAGTTCGCGGCATGGTGGCCGTTGCAGGGCCACGCGCAGCTGGTGACCGTGTGTCGGATCACCTGGCTGGTGTCGGCGTTGTAGAAGGTCAGCGGTGTGCCCTGCGCGACCTTCGGCGGCGCACCCAGCGGTCCCGTCAAGTGCTGGTCGCCGGGGATGTAGCTGAAGCCCGCGATGACGACCTTGTCCGTGGCGAGGCCGCCCGTCGGAACGGTCACCGGGCCGTTGCAGGCGGGCGTGCCTGCGACGTCGCAGAGCGGGAGCGGCGCGCCCACCCAGCCCCGGTTCATCACGGGCGCGGCGGGGTCGGGGCCGCCGCCCACCAGGGTTGGCGCGGTGTTGGCCAACGTGCACGGCCCGTTGCGCGGCGCGGGCGGAGCCTGCGGGTCGATGTGCACCGCGGCGAAGGCCATGGCCTGGTAGCTCGCGAAGTCCTTGTTGGCATAGACCCCCCACTGCGCGATGCGGTCGCCCGCGCGCACGGGCGCGCGCAGCCCGGGCTGCGTCA
>DASYRW010000299.1:0-3707 GCA_036003985.1 Thermoplasmatota archaeon | reverse complement strand
CAACGCGGTGATCTTGGCCGCGCTCGACGCCCTCGACCAAGTGGAAGGCCGCAGCGACGACGAGCTGCTGCGCCTGGGGGTCGAGGCCGCCATGACCGCTGGGGTGACCATCACGGGCGCCTTCGACGACGCCAGCGCGTGCTTCCTCGGCGGCCTTTGCCTGACGGACAACAAGCAGCGCGAGCTCGTGCAGCGCACCGAGGTCGATCCTGCCTTGGTCGCGCTCCTGCACATCCCTGCGCAGCGCATCAGCAAGCCGAGCATCAGCGGCCTCGACTGGAAGAGCATCGCGCCCGCCACCCAGGAGGCCTTCGACCTCGCGAAGCGCGGCGAGTGGATGCGCGCGCTCGCGCTCAACGGCAGCGCGGTCGCGCGCCTGCTCGGCGTCAGCGAGGAGCCCGCCAGCGTCGCGGTCGCGGCGGGCGCGCTCACGGCCGGCATCACCGGCACGGGGCCCGCGACCGCCGCGGTGTGCGACGCGCGCGCGGCCAAGAGCGTGGAGCGCGCGCTGAAGAAGCTCAAGACCGGTGCGGTCGCGCGCGCGAATCTGACCAACGCGCAAGCGGAGGTGGTGCGCCGGCCATGACGCTGACCGTCAAGCCGCTGAAGGGGGCAGCGTCGGGCCGAGTGACCGCGCCGCCCAGCAAGAGCTACACGCACCGCGCGCTGATGATGGCCTTCCTCGCGGGCAGGAGCAAGGTGCGCCGTCCGCTGTGGGGCGCCGACACGCTCGCCACGCGCGCTTGCCTGAGGGTCCTCGGCGCGACCGTCGAGGGCGAGCGCGACGCGCGCGTGCAGCGCGGGCCCCTCGCGGCGCCCGAGGATGTGCTCAACGTCGAGAACAGCGGCACGACCCTCCGCCTGCTGAGCGGCATCTGCGCTTCCCTCGATGGCGCGAGCGTCCTCACCGGCGACGCGAGCATCCGCGGCCGGCCCATGCAGCCGCTCCTCGACGCGCTCGGCGAGCTGGGCGCGCGCGCCACGAGCACCCGGCGCAACGGCAGGGCGCCCGTGGTCATCGAGGGCCCCATGCGCGGCGGCGAGGCCCGCTTGCCCGGGGACGTCAGCTCGCAGTTCCTGTCCTCGCTGCTCCTGGCATGTCCGCTGGCGGCGAAGGACACGCGCGTCACCCTCACGAGCCCGCTGAAGTCCAAGCCCTACGTCGAGGTGACGCTCGCGATGCTGCGGCACTTCGGCCTGCGCACGCCGCCCCTCGCCGACGCGCTGGACATCGAGGGCGGCCAGGCCTACGAGGCAAGGGACTTCACCGTGCCGGGCGACTACAGCAGCGCCGCCTTCCCGCTGGTCGCGGGGGCCATCACAGGGGGCAAGGTCACCGTCGCGGGCCTCGCGCCCGCTTGGCCCCAAGGCGACCGCTTCATCCTCGACGCCCTGCGCGCCATGGGCGCGAAGGTGCAGGAGCGCGGCGGCACCGCCACGGTCGAGGCCGAGCAGCTCGAGGGCGCGACCCTCGACCTCGGCGACACGCCCGACCTCTTCCCGATCCTCTGCGTCGCGGCGGCGAACGCGCGCGGCACCACGACCCTGATGGGCGCGCCCCAGCTGAAGTTCAAGGAGAGCGACCGCATCCTCGCGATGACCAAGGGCCTCAAGGCCATGGGCGCGCGCGTCCAGCCCACCGCGGACGGCGCGGTCCTCCACGGGGGCGCGAAGCTGCACGGCGCGGCCATCGACACCGAGGAGGACCACCGCATCCTCATGGCCTTCAGCGTCGCGGCGCTGAGCGCTTCGTCGCCGGTGCGCCTCAACGAGCACGCCAGCTTCGCGGTCTCCTACCCCGGCTTCCTCGACGACCTGCGCAAGCTCGGCGGCCGCGCGGAGGTGCGCGCGTGAACACCATCGGCCGCGCGCTCCGCTTGACGCTATTCGGCGAGAGCCACGGCTGGGGCGTCGGCGTCGTGCTCGATGGCGTGCCCGCGGGCCTTGCGCTCGACGTGGCGAAGGACATCCAGCCCGACATGGACCGCCGCCGCCCTGGCCAAAGCCTGCTCACGACGCAGCGCCAGGAAGCCGATCGTGTCGAGCTGCTCAGCGGGCTCACCGACGGCCACACGACGGGCAACCCGCTCACCCTCGTCGTGCGCAACGAGGACAAGCAGAGCCGGGTCTACGATGACACGCGCTTCCTGCCTCGCCCAGGGCACAGCGACTTCCCGGCGTACGTCAAGTACGGCGGCCAGAACGACTACCGCGGCGGCGGGCAGTTCAGCGGCCGCATGACCGCTGGGCTGGTGATGGCCGGCGCCGTCGCGAAGAAGCTGCTCGCGCCGCTCGGCGTCGAGGTGCGGTCCCACACCGTGCAGATCGGCGACGTCCGCGTCGAGCGCGACGTGGCCTGGGACGAATTGCCCGGCGCAGAGCAGAACCGCGTGCGCTGCGCCGTCCCTGAGGTGGCCCAGCGCATGGAGGCGCTGGTCGAGGCGATGCGCAACGACCAGGACAGCGTCGGGGGCGTCGTCGAGGGCGTCGCGCGCGGCGCCAAGGTCGGGTGGGGTGAGCCGTTCTTCGGCGGCGTCGAGGCGTGCATGGCCGAATTGCTGTTCAGCATCCCCGCCGTCAAGGGCGTGGACTTCGGCGCGGGCTTCCGCGCTCCTGCGATGCGCGGCTCGCAGCACAACGACCCCATCGCGGCCGAGGGCGGGCGCATCGTGACCACCACCAACCATGCCGGCGGCATCCTCGGCGGCCTCACCACCGGCATGCCCGTGGTCGCGCGCGTGGCCTTCAAGCCGGCGAGCAGCATCGCGCGGCCCCAGCAGACCATCGACCTGCGCACCCTCGAACCCGCGAGCTTGACCACGAAAGGCCGCCACGACCCGTGCATCGTGCCCCGCGCCGTGCCGGTCGTGGAAGCCTGCATGGCCTTCACCCTCGCCGACCTCGCGGCCCTCAGCGGCGAGCTGGAGGCCAGCCATGGCGCGTGACCTCGACGCGCTTCGGAAGGAGATCCGCGCCACCGACCGGGCCATCCTGCAGCTCATCGCCAAGCGCATGAAGGTCGCGCAGCGCATCGGCGCAGCGAAGCGCGCGCAGGGCCTGCCCACGCGCAACTATGACATCGAGGCGCAGATCATCCGCGAGGCGCGGCAGCTCTGCCGCAAGTACCGCATCGACCAGGACCTCGGTGAGGATCTGATGCGCACGCTCATCCGCGCCTCCGTCCAAGCGCAGGAGAACCACCGGACATGAGAACCCAAGCGCTCGTCGTCGGCGGCCGCGGCCTCATGGGCCAGTGGTTCTGCTCGTTCCTCGACAGCATGGGGCATGACGTCGTCACCGTCGATCCCCGGGGCCCCACCAAGGGCCACCGCCGCGCGCCCACCATTGCAGAAGCCTGCGGCGAGCTCGGCGCGCACGACGCGTTGCTCGTGTGCACGAGCATGGAGGCCGCGCCGCGCGCGCTCGCGGAGGTGCGCGCGTCCGCGACCGAGGCCCTGGTCGCGGACATCTGCAGCATCAAGGACCCCGTCACGCCCGAGCTGCGGCGCATGGCCAAGGCCGGCATGAAGGTCGCGTCGCTCCATCCGATGTGGGGGCCCGACGCTGTCTTGCTGAGCGACAAGAACCTGCTCGTGCTCGACTGCGGCAGCCCCGCGGCGGTGCGCGACGCGAAGGCGCTGTTCCGCGGCACGGCGGTGAAGGTCCACGACCTCCCGCTCGCCAGCCACGACAAGCTCATGGCCTGG
>DASYRW010000298.1:0-6168 GCA_036003985.1 Thermoplasmatota archaeon | reverse complement strand
GCACCTGCACGAAGCGGTTCCAGCGCAAGGTCGCAGTCAGCTGCGTGGCGCCGGCAGGGACGTTCACCTCGTGCGTGAAGGTCGCCTGGTCCACCTGGCCGCTGCGTCCGACCTGCTCGTCGGGCAGGCCCGCGATGACGGCCTGGTCGAACTTCGTCGAGCTCGTGGTGGTCTCGTACAGGAACACGCTCACCGTGTCCGTGCCCGAGCGGCCCGTGCCCTGCTCCGCGCCGAACACCTGGAACGTCGCCGTGCCGGGGCTGCGGCCCGCGCTGCTCACCTGCAAAGCCTGGCCGTTCGTGTCGGGCGCGCCGTCGCCGTTCGTGTCCCACGCGAAGGCCACGTTGGCCGTGTTGCCGAAGGCTTGGGCCGTCAGCGGAATGGGGTCGCCGATGCGGACATAGGAGCTGTCGCCCGCGTCGATGACGAGGGCCGCGGGAGGGGCCTCGACCTGCACCAGCGCGAGGGCTTGGCCGGCCCGGCCCTCGTTGTCGGTCACCGTCAGCATGATGCCGTACTGGCCCGCCGCGGGGTAGGTGTAGCTCAGCAGGGCGCCGCTGCGCGTGTCGCCGTTGCCAAGGTCCCAGGCGTGGCTCACGATGGTGCCGTCGGGGTCGAAGCTGTCCGCGCCGCTCGCGGTGACGCTCAGCCCGTTGGTGGCGATGTCGTTGATGATGGCCCGCGGCGCCTGGTTCACGCGGCTGCTGCTGCCCGCGAGGCTCGAGGAGCCCGCGACGGTCGTGGTGCCGCTCACGGGGTCGGGGATCGGCACGGCCTCGCCGCCGATGGTGTCGATGCGGATGCGGCTCGCGTCCACGACGAGCACGCTCACGTCGTCGCTCGCCGACGCGCCGTGGCTGTCGGTGCCGGTGAGGCGGAACGTGTAGGTGGTGTCGGCGTCGGCGTCGGGCGCGGTGAAGCTGGGGCTCAGCGTGTCCGCGTCCTGGAGCGCGAGCGGCGGCCCGCTGATCTGCTCCCAGGCCGTGTCCACGGCGTCGCCGTTGGGGTCGCCCGCGGCCCCGTTGAGCTGCACGAGGGCGCCCTCGTCCGCGACTTGGTCGGCGCCGGCGTCCACGACGGGCGGCAGGTTGGTGTCGACGACCGTGAACGTGCGGCTGTCGGTGCTGGCGGGGCTGCCGTCCTTGAGCAGGCGCGCGTCGAGGGTGTAGGTGCCGGGCGTCGCGGCGGGGGCCGGCGACCACATCTGCGACCAGAAGCCGTTGCTGCCGTCGGTGGGCGAGGCGACGGTGGTCCAGTCGAAGGCGAGGCCGTCGGGCCCGGTGAGGCGCGTCTGCACCTGCCAGGTGGGCGTCGCGCTCGCGGTCACGTCGTGCGCCACGGTGTTGAACTTCGCGTTGGCGTCGGTGACCTTGAGCGTGACGGTGTACGTCCCAGCAGCGGCGTAGGTGTGGCTGGGGTGCTGGGCGCCGCTCGTCTGGCCGTCGCCGAAGGTCCACAGCCAGGTCGTGATCGGCGCGCTGCCGGCGACGCTGGTGTCGGTGAAGTCCGCCGTCAAGCCGGCCACGCTGCTCGTGAAGGCCGCCGTCGGGCCCACGGCGCCCGCGATGGTCACGTCGACGCTCACCGCGGGGCTGACCGAGGCGCCCTGCACGGCGCGCGCGTAGAGCGTGTGCGCGCCCATGGCTACGGAGGTGATGTCCCACGGCGCGGTCCACGAGGTGGTGCCCGTGACCATGAGCAGGTTGGCCGGGTCGAAGGCCGCGTCGTCGACGCTCACCTGCACGCCCGCGCCGGGAACGCTGCCGACCGGCAGCTCGAGGCGAGAGAGGGTCGCGCCGCCATACCACGTCGAGATGTGCGTGATGCTCTCGTGCACCACGAACGTGAGCCGGATGTCCGCGTTGGCCGGGATCTGCGGCACCAGCGAGCGGAAGTTGAACGCGACGCCCGTCGGCGTGTCGAGCAGCATGGGGCCGGGGAAGAGCCGCTGGCCGCCCACGAGGGTGGTGTAGCCCGCGTACTCGTACGTGACGTAGACCTCGAGGTCGTTGACCACGCTCGCGCCCGGGATGATGGCGTAGCCCGGCGGCACGGCCGCGTTCGTGGTGCGGTTGAGCGAGGCGTTGAGGTACACGACCGCGTGGATGTCGCGGCTGGGGTCGAGGACGATGGCGCTCGTCGTGCGCGTGGGCGGCGCGGTGGGGAAGATCTGCGCGGTGATGTTGAGCGCCAGCTCCACGGCAGGCCCCGCAGGGTCGCGCACGCTGCCGCAGCCCGTGCCCGACTCGCGGATCGGGCTGGGGACGGGGTCCATCCACAGCCGCTCCGTCGCGGCGGCGCAGCCGCCGGGCGAGTTGCGGTGCAGGTAGTAGGTCGAGGTGCCCACGCCGGGCGCGGCGCCGGGCGGGAAGCTGGCCGTGCCCTGGACGTTGACCGTGGGCGTCGCGGTCGGGTCGAAGCTCGCGCCGTCGGGCGGGCTCGTGATGGCCGCGCTCAGCGTGGTGGGCGGCGGCGCCCCGGGCACGCGGATCACCGCGTCCTCGGTCACGAGCGACGGGCGGAAGCCGAGGCCCGGGTTGCCCGCGGTGCCGAACTGCCACATGTTGAGCGCGCGGTTCATCTCGGTGCCGAACATCTGCACGACGAGGCCCTGCCCGGCCAGCGCGCTCGAGTGGGTGAGGATGCCGCTGGCCTTGTCGCCGAGGGCAACCTTGTCGGTGCGCGGCGCGGCGCGGCTGAAGTCGCTGCCGCTGTCGCCGCCGTAGATGGCGCCGACCGCGGTGAAGCTGTTCGCCGCGGCGCTGCCGGCCGTGACGACCGCGGCGCGGCCTTGGCCGGTGGCGAAGGTCGTGCCCGTCACGAGGCCGTGGCCCCAGTGCACGCCGATGTCGTTGGCCGCGACGTTCTGCACGCCGGTGGGGCCGCCCCAGAACCAGAGCCAAGGCCGCACGAGGTGCAGGATGCTCGCCGGCAGCTCGATGAGGCCGGCATCGTCGCCCACGCCCGCCTGGCGCGCCCACGCGACGGGGTGGTAGCCCGCGTAGGCCGAGTTCGGCTCGAGGAGCACGTAGTCGCCGAGCGATTGGAGGTTGTTGACGCAGTTGCGGAAGCAGATCTTGACCCACCGGGACTTCGTCGCGGAGCTGGCGTCGTTGCTGTTCGTGTCCTGGAGGCAGTGGCCGGCTGTGGCGAGGTAGTACTTGCCCGTCGCGGGGTCCTCGAAGAGGTAGCTCGCCGTGCAGCCGAAGCCCTTCACACCGGCCGGCGCGGCGGTGTCGAAGTTCGCCATCTGGATGCCGGTGCCGGGGCCGATGCCCTGCTGCACGCCCGGCGTGGGCGTGGTGGGCGCGCCGTTCAGGATGGAGCCGTCGGCGATCATCTGCTCGACCTGCTCCAGCGTGTAGACGCGCTCGGGGTGCTCCTCGAGGATCGGCACCATCACCACCTGGGGCTGCACGCCTTCCTGGTAGCGCAGCGGCCAGCCGTTCACCGTGGCCATCGGCGCGTCCTCGGGCCGCGCGCCCGCGAACTGCGCGACGATGACGCCGCCGTCCTCGGGGCTCGGGTAGGCCGCGACGAAGCCGTCGAAGGCGCCGAGCTGGGCCTGCACGTCGGTCCACTCGGGCGCGGCGAGCACCGCCGCGACGAAGGGGTTCTGCGCGTAGGCCGCCAGCGCGGGCGACATCGCGTCCGCGAGGCTGCCGCCCTGGCTGGCGGGGGCCTCGCCGGTGGTGCTGAAGGCGCCGCGGAAGGTGGTGGGCGGCGCGACCTCCTGGCCCGGCGAAGGCTCGGTGATGGTGACGAAGGCCGGCGCCGGCAGGGTCTGCACGTTCAGGGGGGCGCTCTGCGCGCTCTCGAGGTTGACGTTGTTCACGGCGCTGACGCGGTACGCGTAGGTCGTGTCGGGCGCGAGGCCTGCGTCGCTGAAGCTCGTGCCCGTCGGGCTGCCCACGAGGAGTCCGTCGCGGAACACCTTGTAGTTCTTGACGCCCGTCTCGGGGTCGCTCGACGGGCTCCACGAGATCGTCGCGGACGTGGCGGTGACGCCGCTGGCCATGAGGTTCGTGGGCACGGTCGGCGGCGTCGTGTCCGTGGGGCTGGTGGGCGTGCCGCTGGCCTGCGCGCTGTTGGCGCCGACGTTGCCCGCGGCGTCCTGCGCGTTCACGACGTAGTAGTACGTCGTGCCCGCGCTCAGGCCGGTGTCGGTGAAGCTCGTGCCCGAGGGGGTGCCGACGTTGCCGTAGGGCCCGCCGCTGGTCGTGGAGCGCTGCACATTGTAGCGCACGACGCCGACGTTGTCGCTGGCGGCGTTCCACGCGAGGTTGAGCGTGCTGCCGGTCTGCGGGTCGGTGACCACGAGGCCCGTGACCTGGGACGGCGGCGTGGGGTCGCTGACCGTCTGGCCGAAGGTGAACTGGGTCGCGCCCTGGCCGGCGTTGGGCACGCGGTCGAAGGTGTTGGTGGCGTCGCCGTCGCGCGCGTTGGCCACGAAGGCCGAGGCCTTGCCGCCGTCCGGCGGGTTGGCCATGTTGGACTTCTGCGCCGTCATGACGATCGTGTCGCCGACGCGGTCCGCGGTCGCGGGGCCGCCGATGGCGCCGAGGGTCTGGTACCCTTGGCCCGCCAGGTTGGCGCCCTTGAACAGCACCGATGAGGCGAGGCTGCCGTCGGCGTTCCAGATCGACTGGAGCGCGTAGGCCACCTCGGGGCCCTCGTAGTCGGCGGTGAAGAACACGTTGTACTGCGTCTGCGACGCGACGCCGCTGCCCGAAGGGGCGTCGGCGAAGTTGGCCACCTTGAGGCACGCGCTGAAGGAGCTGGCCGTGTCGCTGGCGCTGACGTCGACGATCTCGCGCCGGCCCTTGCCCGAGGTCGCGGTGCTGTCGGTGCTGGGGTCGGTGAGCAGCGCCGCGCTGCACTGCGCGATGGGCACGCCGTTGCCGGCGCTGTTGAACACGTACAGGCCGTCCTGGCCGTCGGGGATCACGTCGTCCTCGAAGAACTCCTCCTGGCAGAGGCCCTGCACCACCAGGCCCGCGCAATGGTTGAGGCTCACGTACACGCCGTGCAGCGCCGCCGCGTCGGGCGGCGAGAGCAGCTCCGCGCGGGGTGTCGTGACGTGCAGCGTGTTGCCTTCGAACTTGGCCTGCACCTGCTTGTTGGGGATCACGGTGAACGTCACGGGGTCGTTGTAGGTCGCGGTCACGGTGCCGTCGGTGTGGTACGCGACCTCGATGAGGAACGGCTCCGCGTCCTGCACGTGGCCGAGGAGGAAGCGGATGTCGTAGAACAGCGGGTGGGTGCTGTCCACTTGGTTGTTGAGGGCCGTGCCGAGCACGTCGAGGTAGACGTGCACCGTGCCCACGTTGTCCGCCATCCTCAAGCAAAGCGCCTCGGCCGCCGAGCCGGCGAGGCCGCCGTCGATGTTGCTGTCGCCGGCGATGACGGTGCCGCCGCTCTGGCACAGCACGCTCGCCGCGGTGAGCGTCGCGGTCGTCGTCGCCGTGCCGAAGGCGCTGTCGTGCACATTGAGGCTCAACGTGTAGGCGCCGGACACGTCGGGCGTGAAGGTGGGGCTCTGCGCGTTCGGGTTGCTGAACGACGCGGGGCCCGCGGCGCTGCCCGACGGCTTCGACGTGACGGACCAGCTGAACGTGTACGGCGGCGTGCCCCCACTGGCGCCGCCCGCGAGCTGGCGGGCCGTGCCGGCCGTGCCCGTGTAGGGGCCACCGGCCGACGCGACGAGCGGCGCGATGGTGGTGCAGCTGCTGTCGAAGGCCTTGAACAGGCCGCAGCCGCCGCTCTGGCGCATGACGCTGCCCAGCGAGGCGGTGCTCTGGCTGACGATGCCGAGGGGCCCGGCGCAGGAGCCGACGCAGCCGTCGGCGTAGCCCACCACGGCCCGGCCGCGGGCATCGACAGCCATGTCGTTGAAGTCGAGGAGGTTGCGGCACGGCGAGTCGTCGGGGTCGCCCAAGCGCCCGCGCTGGACCGGGTCCTGGGAGGCCTTGACGACCTGCCACGTGGCGCCGCCATCGTAGGTGAGCGCGACGTACATGTGCCACACGTGGGTGCTGCTCGTCGTGCAGCCCGGGGCGTTGGGCTCGCTGCTCGTGCTGCCGAAGAACTCCACCGCGGCGCGGTCGTCGTCGCCCGCGATGGCGTTGACGAACTCGGCCCGCAGCACCGGGGGATTCACGAGGCTGC
>DASYRW010000297.1:0-2301 GCA_036003985.1 Thermoplasmatota archaeon | reverse complement strand
TGAAGAACCGCAGGATCGCCATGGTCATGACCGCGGCCGGGATCGTCGCGCTGACGGTCAGGCCCGCGCGCAACCCCACATACATGTTGGCCGCGCCCAGCAGCACCGCCAAGCCGATGCCGAGCAGCAGCGCGCGCGCGGTCATCTCCGGCAGCACGCGCGACGCGGGCACGTAGGGGCCGGTCGCGACAGCAGCGGGCGCCGGCACGACGGCAGCCTTGGCCTTGCTGACCTTCGCGCGTCTCGCGGGGGCACGCTGCGCCGTCGCGGCCATGGGGACCGGCCGGGCACCCGCGCGCGGGGCCATCAAGGTGTTGGTGGGCGCGCTGGCTTGTACTATCCTGGCTAGACGTCGCCGCCGCTGCTGCTGAGGTGGTCGAGCAGGTCCTCGTCGTCGGCGGCCGGCGCGCGGGCCGGCGCGGCCTTGCGCGGCTTGCCCTTGGAGGCCATGCGGCCGAGCGTGTCGTCGACGTTGCGCAGCCCCGGCGCGATGCTGTCCGGGTGGCCGCCGTAGCCGAGGCGGAAGTGGCCCTTGAGCCCCATCCGCGAGCCCGGCGCGATGAGGGTGCTGTGCTGCTCCACGAGCGCGCGGGCGAAGGCCTCGTCGTCCACTCCCTTGGGCAGGCGGGGCGCGCAGATGGGGCCGCCGTCCGGCTGCACCCATGCCAGGTGCGCGTGCCCGTCGAGCCAGCCCTTGACGGCCGCGAAGTTCGCGTCGCGGATGCGCCGCGCGCGCGCCAGCAGGGCGTCGCGCTGGTCCAGCGCGGCCAGCGCCAGGCGCTGCTCGATCGGCGGGTTGCTGATGCTCGCGTAACTCTTCGCGACCCGCGCGCGCTGCAGGACCTTGTCCGCCCCGGCGAGCCAGCCGGTGCGCAGGCCGGCGAGGCCCCAGCACTTCGTGAGCGTCGCGGTGCTGAGGAAGCGGTCGCTCACCAACGCGCCGACGGGCGGCGGCTCCCACGCGAGCTCGCGGTAGGCCTCGTCGAGCAGCACGAGGCACTTGCGCTTCTCTGCGATCTGGGCCAGCTCCTCCAGCTCCTTCGTCGAGATGCCCACGCCGGTGGGGTTGTTGAGGTTCGTGGCGACGAAGAGCTTCGCGCCCTTCAGTTGAGCGTCGAGCTTGCCGAGGTCGAGCCGCAGCTTGTTCGCCCACGTGCGCGGGTGCTCGACGACCTTGCAGCCGAGCGCCTTCGGGATCGCGCGCAGCGGGCTGTAGGTCGGGCGCTCGACGACGACCTTGTCGCCGCGCTTCAGCGTCGCGGCGAAGGCGAGGAAGTTCGCCTCGCTGCCGGCGAGCGTCACCACCACGTCGCGCAGGCCGTACAGCGACGCGATGCGCTGGCCCAGCTTCGGGTCGTTGGGGATGGGGCCGTAACCGAGGTCGCCGCTCAGCAGCGCGTCCCCATCGACGCCCAGCTCGCGCGCCGGCAGGGGCAGGATGCCCGAGTGCGCCAGCGAGACCTTGACCCGCTCCTCGTGCTCGACGAGCCAGTCGTGCAGGCCGAAGGGCTCGAAGTCCATCGCGTCGCGAACGCGCCAAGGATCCATGAAGCCATGGCCAGCGCCCGCCTGCAGGACGAAGGTGTCTCCGAAAGCTTCAATGCCATGCCGGGCCTCGCCGCCCCGTGGCGGCCCTCGAGGCTTGGACGGCGGTCGTGCTCGGGCACACGGCGCTCGTGGCCGGCACGGCCTACTATGCCAGCCAGAGCCCGTTCCGCGCCGCGCCGCGCTTCGCCTTCCCGACGACGGCGGAGCTGCGGCCGCTGCTGCCGCTCTTCGCCATGTACTGGGCCGTCATCGTGGTCCACTTGGTGGGCGTGCGCCTCGACGGCGCCTTGACCGCCATCGTCAGCGCGGACTACGCGCAGTCCCTCTACGGCCTCGAGGGCAGCTCCGTCGCGTGGTTCCAGAGCTTCACGCACCCCGCGCTGGACGCGGTCTTCAGCGGAGCGTACCTGTTTGGGTACCCGTTCATGATCTACTTCGCGCCGGTCTTCTACCTCCTCCACCGCGACGCGCGCGCGCTCAAGCTGGCCGCGGTGAGCTTCGTGGTGCTGTACGCGCTCACGCTGCCGTTCTACATCTTCGTGCCCATCAGCAACCCGTGGGCGGTCGCCGGCCAGCCCTGGTACCATGGCCCTGCCGTGGAGTTCCGCCTCGGCGCGCTGTGGCCGGACTTGGTCCCGAGCTACTGGACCTTCACCTCGCCCAACAACGAGCTGCCCTCGCTGCACGCGGCGATCAGCTGCATGACCGCGCTCGTCGCGTGGCGCGCGGGCTACCGCCGGTTCGCGTACGTCG
>DASYRW010000296.1:0-23050 GCA_036003985.1 Thermoplasmatota archaeon | reverse complement strand
GGCCGGCTCCTCGGGGTGCCGCGGCCCCTCGCGGGCGCGGCGCTCCTCGCGGCTTGCGCGGCGGCGCTCGTCGTGGCACGGTACGCGCCCGATCGCCCCATCCGCGCCGCGCGGCCCCGCGCGCTCCGTTGGGTGCTGGCCCTCGCCCTCGCCAGCGTGGTGGCGGTGCTGTACGCTCCCGTGCTCAGTGGGCACTTGCCGGCCTTCGTCGACCTGCCGCGCATGGTGGGCTGGCCCGTGCTCGCGCTCGCCGCCGTGGGGTTGGTCGTGCTGCCGTTCGCGGGCGGGCCCGGCGCCCACTTGGGGGCGGGGCTGTTCCTCGCGGCGTTCCCGCTGGTGATCCTGAATCCCCTCGACAGCACGTTCTGGCCCCACCGCACGGTCGTGTACATGGGCCTCGGGGCCGCGCTCCTCGCCGGCGTGGCCGTGGACCGCGCCGCGCGGGCGGCCGCCGCCGCGGCGGCACGGCGCCGGAGCGCCGCCGACGCTGCGGTGTTGGCCCCCGCTGGGAAGGCAGCCCGTCGCGCGGGGCGCCGCGCGCAGGCGGCGGCCGTGCTCGCGGCGGCGCTGTTCATGAGCGGCACGCTGGTGGCCGCGACGCCCGCCCCGTACCCTGGCTGGTACCGCTACTACGAGGACTGCGACTTCCGCGCGCTGCGCACCGCCGCGGACGTGGCCAACCAGCATCCGCAGACCATCGTGCTCACGGGCTCGTGGCAGAGCCAGCTCGTCGTCGCGGCCTTCGTGGACGACGCTTCGCGGGTGTGGTACAAGCCGGAGTTCTTCCGGCCCGGGTACGATGTGGCGGGCTTCAGCATGTGGCTGGCGCGCGACCACGCGCCGAGCCTGGCGCTCCTCGACCGCTACGCGTACGAGGACATCGCCGCCCCCGCGACGGGCCTTCAAGGCACCGCCTGGACGCAGGCCTGGCACGCGTGCGCCGACGCCGCGAAGCCGGGCGTGGCCGTCTTCCGCCTCGGGGCGGCGGAGCAGGGAGGGCCCTGATGCGCGGCGCGGTGCTGCTCGTGGCGGCGATCGCGGCGAGCACCGCCATGGTGGCGTGGGCGCTGCAGCACGATGCGGTGCCCCAACTCCGCGCGCCGGTCCTGCCCTTCGCGACGCCCGCTGGGGCACCCCCAGGCCTGCCCGCCGTCCAGGCCAAGCTGCTGCGCGTCCTCGGCGATCCGGCGGAGAGCGGCCTCGCGGCCTGGCCCGGCGGCATCGACGCGGTCCCGCCGGTGGCCTACGACTTCGACGGCGACGGCGTGCGCGAGGTGGTGGTGCACAGCAACGACACGTCCGTGTACGTGTTCCGCGCCGACACGGGCCGCGCGGTGGCGCGTTTCACCACGAGCTACCCCGAGGGCTGGTACATCGAGCGCATCCTCAACGGCGTCGCCGTCGCGCCCCTCGCGCCCGGCGAGCCCGCGAGCATCGTCGTGGCCAACCACGCCGCGCGCGTGAGCGCGTGGCGCTTCGATCCTGCCCACAGCACGGCGGACCGCTTCGCGTTCGAGCGCCGCTGGGAGACGGCGCTGCCCGCCCTGGCCGGCGCAGCGAGCATGGACGCGCGGCCCGTCCTGGCCGACCTCGACGGCGACGGCCGCCTCGAAATCGTTGTGCAGACCGAGGAGGAAGGGGTCTACGCGCTGCGCGGCAACGGCTCGATCCTGTGGAAGCAGGCGATCGGCGGCGGCAACGCCGAGCCCACGGTCGCGGACCTGGACGCCGACGGCAAGCCCGAGGCGATCTTCGCCAGCGACGACGGCCGGGTCACGGTCCTCGAGGGCCGCACCGGCAAGTTCCTCTGGACCTTCGACGCCAAGGGCGTCGCGCCGGGCCCCGCCAGCATCCCCGTCGCCCCGACCGTGGCGGACCTCGATGGTGAGCTTCCCCTCGAGTTGCTGCTCGTGGCGCGCGACGCCCACGACGCCGACGACTTCGGCAACGACCATGTCACGGTGATCGCGGTGCGCGGCGAGGGCGGGGACGGCGAGCTCGTGTGGAGTTTCCGGCCAGCCTGGGCCGCGCCGTTGAGCTACACGCACCTCGCCGCGGTGGACGTGGACGGCGACGGCAGCCCCGAGGTGCTGGGCATGGACTGGAACACCATCGGCCACTTCCCGGGCGCGTGGGAGCGCGTCGGCGAGGGGCACGCCTTCGCCCTGCGCGCGGACGGCACCGAGCTGTGGAAACGCCCGCTCGACAGCTGGTGGAGCAACAAGGACGTCGCCGTCGCGGACCTCGACCGCGATGGCGCGCTGGAGGTGCTCGCGAACGGCGCGCTGGAGGGCCGCGACGGCCTGTGGGCGCTGGACGCGCGCACCGGCGAGCCCCGCGCGTTCCTCTCGGCCGACCCGTGGAAGGTCCAGCGCGGCCCCGCCCTCGTGGACCTCTTCGGGCGCGGCACGACGCAGCTGCTGCTCTCGGTGGTGCCGGCGGACGAGCCCGGGACGGGCGCCATCTTGGTCTACGACCTCGGCGCCGTCGCGGACGCGCCGTGGCCGGGCCACCCGCCCCTGGAGCCCTGGACCTTGGAGGGGTCGTGATGCAGCGCTGGCCCCGCTGGGCGCCGCTGGCGGCCGCGATCCTGCTGGCCGTGCCGGCGCTGGCGAGCTCGCCCACCCTCACGCTGACCATCACCGAGGCCGACGCGCAGCCCACCCATGCCTGGCAGCCCTTCGATGCGTACCCGGTCAAGCTCTACGACATTGACGGCGACGGGCGCAAGGAGATCATCGACCACAACGACAACAAGTACGTGTACATCCTGGACAGCGCCACCGGCGAGCTGCTGACCGAGCTCACCACCACGTTCCCAGCAGGCTGGGAGGCGCGCACCATCAACGGCGTCGAGGTGCAGGTCATGCAGCCGGGCGCGCCGCCGAGCCTCATCGTCGGCAACAGCGCGGCGTACATCACGCGCTTCGACTACAACGCCAGCGCGAGCACCGCGACCAACTTCGTGTTCGACGAGAAGTGGGAGCGCCGGCTGAACGACTACACGGCCAACCCCGGCATGGACGCGAAGCCGGTGCTGCACGACGTGGACTACACGCACGTCTACGAGATCTACGCGCAGGTCGAGGAGCAGGGTGTCTTCGCGCTGCGGGCCAATGGCACGGTGATCTGGAAGCACAACGCGAGCGGCGGCAACGCCGAGCCGGTCATCGCGGACGTGGACCTCGACGGCCACCTCGAGGCGCTGTTCTTCAGCGACAGCGGGCTCGTGCGCGTCTACACGGCCAAGACCGGCGCGGCGGAGTGGACCTTCGACGCGACGAGCTACATCAGCGCCCCGGCGAGCATCCCGCGCGGCGGCACCGTGGCGCAGCTCGATGGCTCGGGGCGGCGCGAGGTCGTGTTCTGCGCGCGCGACGCGCACGACGCGAACAATTGGGACAACGATCACATGGCGCTCTTCGTGCTGCAGAACGACGACAACGACGCGTGGGGCAACCTCAAGTGGATGCGCCAGCCCTCCTGGGCCAATCCGCTCTGCTACACGCGGCCCGTGGTGTGGGACGACGATGGCGACGGCAAGGCCGACATCTACGGCATGGACTGGAACACCGAGGGCCACTTCCCCGGCAACTGGAGCAGGCTCGGCCCGGCGCACGTGTTCAGCTTCGACCGCAGCGGCAACGAGCGCTGGAACACGACCCTCGACACCTGGTGGAGCAACAAGGACATCGCCCTCGCGGACCTCGACGGCGACGGCTCGGCCGAGGTCCTCGCGTCGGGTCCCAACGACGCCGGCCACGATGGCTGGTGGCTGCTGAACCCCGCGACGGGCGCGCAAGAGCAGTTCATCGACGTCGACCCCTACAAGAGCACGCGCGCCCCGCGCGTCGGGGACCTCGACGGCGATGGCGACCTCGAGTTCGTCGCGCCCGTCGAGGGCGAGGCCGGCAACACCAACCCCGGCGAGGGGGCGTTCCAGGTGTGGGACGCGGGTCCCGACAGCCACCTGCTGCTGTGGAGCGGCGGCGAGGACAAGTATGCGGGGGTGTGGCCCTTCAAGGCCAGCTTCGCGCCCCACGCGGACAGCAACCAGTACTATGTGAAGGTCAAGGTCACGAGCTTCCACAAGGTGGTGAAGGCGTGGTACAGCGTCGACGACGGCGGCTGGCTCACGCTCAACCACCTCGCGACCGGCGCGTCCTGGACCTACTGGGACCAGAACCAGAACGTCAACATCCCCGACGGCAGCGACGTCCGCTTCAAGGCCGAGGACGACAAGGGCAAGCAGCTCACCAGCGGCTTGTTCACGTGGCCCGTTTGAGGCGCGGGGGGCCACCCGGGGCCGTGGTGGTGCCGCGTACGTGCGAGGATGTCACCATACGCTTCGAGGATCAACGCACAAAGCACGCCAGCCCGGCCCGCGTTCCTGGCTTGGATGCGCGTCACGCTCGTGAGCCCCTTCGACCCGACCCCCCCGGGCTTCGACCACGTCGGGGCGCACGTCGGCGGCGTCGAGCGCGTGCTCCATCGCCTCGCGCACGAGTTGGCGGCGCGGGGCCATGAGGCCACGCTGCTGTGCTCGACCGCCGGCCGAAGCCGGGTTTCCTACGACGGCCCCGTGCGCGTGCTGCGGGTGCGCCGCGCCGGCACGGTGCTGCGCACGCCGGTCACGCTCTTGGATCGCCACCTGCCGCGCGACGCGGACTTGGTTCACGTCGCGGGCACGTACCCCATGACCACCGAGCGCGTGCTCCGCGCCGCGCACCGGCAGGGCAAGCCCTGCGTGCTCGACTTCCACTTCGAGCCCCACCCCGAGGGCGTCGCCGGCCGCGCCGCGGCCAAGCTGTACCGGGCCGTCGGGCCGCGCGCGTTCCCGCTCGCGCAGGCGGTGGTGGTGCGCTCCGAGGCCTACGCGCGCAGCGCGCCCTCCCTGCAGCGCGTACCGCCGGAGCGGTGGCACGTCGTGCCCAACGGCGTCGACGGCCGCTACTTCCACCCCTCGGCCCGCGTCGGCGAGGGCGACCACCTGCTCGTCGTCGGCCGGCTCGTGCCCTACAAGGGCGTCGAGGTGCTGCTGCGCGCCCTCGCGCTGCTGCCGGGCGCTCCCCCGCTGGTGGTCGTGGGTGATGGCCCCCTGCGGAGCAGGCTCGAGGCCCTCGCGGGGAAGCTGGGCGTGGACGCGCGCTTCGCCGGGCGCGTGCCCGACGCGAACCTGCGCGCCCTCTACCAGCGCGCGCGGCTGACCGTGCTGCCGAGCGTCAACGGCCAGGAGGCCTTCGGCGTCGTGCTGCTGGAGAGCATGGCCTGCGGGACGCCCGTCGTCGCGACGAGCCTGCCCGGTGTTGCAGAGCTCGCGGCCCGCGGCGGCGTGCTGGCCGAGCCCGGCGATCCAGCGTCCCTCGCCGCGGCGGTGTCCGCGGCGCTGCAGCCGGGCCGCCTGCCCCGCGGCGAGGCCCTCGCGGCGCGCACGCGCAAGTACGCGTGGCCGGCCGTCACCGATCGCCTGCTCCAGGTGTACGCGGACGTGCTGCGCGGCACGTCCGCGGGCGAGGCCTTGGAGGTGCCCCAGCTTGCGCATCCTCAGCGTCAGCCCGTACCATGAGCCCGAGGGCGGCGGGCTCGAGCGCTACGCCCACGCGATCGACGCGCGCCTGGCGCGGCGCGGCCACGAGGTGCGCGCCGTCGCGATGACCGCGACAGGCCTGGCCAGCGAGGCGCGCGAGGGCGTCGCCGTGCAGCGCGTGCCCGCGACCCTCCAGGTGGGCCACACGCCCATGGCGCGGGGCTTCCGCCGCGCCGTCGCGCGCGCCATCGCGGAGCAGCGGCCCGACGTCGTCGTAGCCCACACGCCGGTGCCCTTCGCGGCCGAGATGGCCTCCTCGGCGGCGCGCCGCGCGCGCGTGCCCCTCGTGGTGGTGGGCCACGCGGGCCAGTTGCGCGGCACCGGCGCCCTCGGGGCGGTGGCGTGGCTGGACCGCTGGACCCTGCACCGCGCCATGCTCGCGCGGGCCCAGGCCCTCGTGGCCGTGAGCCCCTACGTGCGCGACCACGCCTTCGCGCGCTTCGCAGCGAACGTGGTCGTGATCCCGCCCGGCGTGGACGCGCGGCGGTTCCATCTCCTGCCGGCGCCGGAGGGCGCGACGGTGCTGTTCGTGGGCCCGCTGGACCACGCGTACCGCTGGAAGGGCTTCGAGGTGCTGCTGACGGCCTTCCGTCACGTGCATCGCGCGCTGCCGGCCGCGCGCTTGGTCCTGGTGGGCGACGGCGACCGGCGCGCCGCCCTCGCGGCCCGCGCGCAGCACGAGCACCTCCCCGTGGCATTCCCTGGCCGGCTGGCGGATGGAGCCCTGGTGCAGGCGTACCAACACGCCAACGTCGTCTGCCTGCCGAGCACGACCGACGCGGAAGCCTTCGGCATGGTGCTCGCGGAGGCCAACGCGTGCGGCCGGCCCGTGGTGGGCTCGCGCGTAGGCGGCATCCCGGACTTCGTGCGCCCCCACGACAACGGCCTGCTGGCCGAGCCCGGCGACGCGCGCGGCCTGGCCGACGCGCTGCTGGCCGTGCTGCGCGACCCTGTCCAAGCCCAGGCCATGGGATGGCGCGGCCGCGCGCGCGTGCTGGCCGAGCACGACTGGGACGACCTCGCGGCGCGCATGGAAGCGGTGCTCGCCGAAGCAGCCTCGACCAAGGCTGGCGCGGCCCCGGTGGCCGCGCCGCTACGCGTGGGCGATGCGCCGCAGCTGCGCTAGCGCGCGCACGTCGTCGGCGGCGGGCGCTTCGAGCAGCGGCGCCAGGTAGCGCCGCCCCGTGCCGTGCTCCCGCGCGCCCACGCGCTCGAGCAGCAGGGCGAGCGCCGCCGCGCGCACGCGGCCGGTGGGGTGGGGTGCCCAGGGCTTGGCGCCTGCCTCGCGGGCGCGCACGCGGTACGCGAGGTTCTCCGCCGCGCCGTCGGCGCGCGCGAAGGCCTCCAGCGACCCCAAGCCTGCCGCGGCGAGGGCGCGCGGCACCGCGGCCGCGATCGCCTCGGCGGCGGCGCGCCACGCTTCGGCGGGATGCGCGTCCTTCGCCCCGGTCGGGTCGAGCTTGAACGCCATCGCCCAACGCAGCCAAGGCGCGTGCTCCGCCAGGGTCGAGGGCGCGCCGCCCGCGGCGAGGTCGTCCTCGACCAGGGTCCAGCGCTCGCGCTGGCTCGGCGCGAATCGGCGCTGCGCGAGGAGGTGCGCGTCGAGCGCGGCGAGCAAGCCCTTGCTGGCCTGCACGCGGAGCGCCAGCGCGTCGGGCTGGCCTTCGACCAGCAGCAGGCCCGCGGCGCGGTTCGAGAGCATGCGCAGGCCCTCGCGGCGGTCGAGGCGCGCGGGGTCGCGCACCGGGATCCTGCCCAGGAGCGCAGGGTCGCCCCACAGCGTGCGGCCGCGCAGCGCGGTCTCGTACCAGAACACCGTCGGGGACGCCCAGCGGAGGCGCGTCGCCCACACGGGCTGCAGGTCGACGTGCGCGCGCAGCGCGGTCTCGAGGCGCGCGCGCAGCGGCTCGTAGGCCACGGGCCGCGCCGCGCCGCGGAGGGCGAGGAGGTCGTAGTCGTTGAGCGGCTTGCCCTGGAGGAGAGCGCCCTCGCCGCGCGCGAAGCCGCCGGTGAGCACCACGGCGCGCAGGGCTGGGTCGGCGGCGCGCACCTCCTGCACGACGCGCGCGAGGTCGCGCTCGATGCGCGCGCGCACCCCGGGCGTGTCGTGGGCCGTGTAGGGCTCAGGCGACGACGGCGTGGGGCATCACGCTCCGGCCCTCGCTGCTCCCTGGGACACGGACATCGAGCAGGTCGCACAGCGTGGGGAACACGTCCACCAGCGGCCGCGGCGCAAAGGCCCCGCGCAGCGTCCCCCGGCTCGAGGCCAGCACGGCCATGCCGTGGCCTTCCGAGGCCTTGTCGAGGTAGCCGTGCATCCCGCGGATCACGCTGTCCTGCACGTGGAAGTAGTCGGGCCAGAACAGCGTGCCGGGCTCCGCGGCGAGCACGCGGTCGCCCCAGCGCTGCTCGAGGGGCATGCGGCGCTCGCGCCGTTCGTCGCGCTCGACGACCCGCGCGCCCGCGATCCCGGGCAGGGCTGCTTCGATGGTGGTGCGGCCGTGCTCGGTCAGGTACCAGAAGACCGCGAGCGTGCTGTTGACGAACACGACGTAGTCGCGCGCCGGCTTGGCCGGCAGCTTGCGCAGCGCGCGCAGCACGTCCACGCGCCGCTCGACGCGCGCCATGCCGTGGTCGGCGCACACGAAGAGGTCCCACTCGTCGGAGCCGGCCGTCAGCGCGCCGTGGACCTCCGCGATGGCGCGGTCGAGGGCCGGCAGGCAGCGCCGCTGGATCGCGTCGCTGTCGGGGCCGTGGAGGTGGCCCTGCTGGTCGAGCACGCTGAACTGCGCCACCACGAGCCGGCTTGGCTGGGAGCGCAGCTCGCGCACCACCGCGGCGCGCACGCGGTCGTCGTCGCCGCTGACGGGGTGCGCGCGGTACGAGAACGTGAACGCGTGCTGGCGGGCGAGGTCGAAGACGCTCGTGCCGCCGAGCGCGCCGGGGTCGTGGACGGGCTTCGAATCCTCGCAGGGCCGGAAGAAGGGCTGGAAGCGGGTCGGGATCCACGCGGGATCCGCATGGTAGCAGTCCGAGACGCGCTCGCTGATGGCCTGGATCGCCTTGCGCGCGGGCCACCAGATCTTGCGCGGCCGCACCACCAAGGGCAAGGGCCCGAGCCGGCGCAGCCAGCGGAAGGGGCTGTGCTCGGGGTCGAAGACGAAGGCGCTGAAGTTGCCGCTCGTGTCCGGGTAGCGGCCCGTGAAGAAGCACGTGCGTTGCGCGAAGCCCGGCGGGCTCCAGAACCCCCCGGCCATGCCTTGCGAGGCCAAGCCGTGGAGGAAGGGCATCGTCTCGGCGCGCACGTAGTCGGCGCGGCCGGCGTCGATGATCAGGAACAGGGTCGTGCGCGTCATGGGATGCCTCCGCGTCCGGTCGGCTCGCGGGCTGGCGCCGGCGCCCGCGCGGGCGCGCGAGCAGGGGCGAGCAGGCCGCGGACGTACGCCGCGAGGAACGCCAGGTCGAAGGGCGGGCTCGCGAGCGCGCCGAGGAGCCGCCAACGTCCTGGCATGCTGGAGGCGCGCGCGGCCCGGCGCATCGCGGGCAGCCACAGCGCGCCCGCGAGCAGGGCGAGGGAGGCCATGCCAGGCATGGCTACGACCCACGCGGAGGCAGCCGCCAGGAGGGCGAGCCACGCCAGCAAGGGCTTGTGGAGGCCCAGTTCCCGCGCGTGCGCGCCCCACCCGAGGCCCTCGCGCAGGTTCTTGCGCAGCTCGGCCCGGGCCGTCGCAGCGTCGCGGTGCCGCGCGCGCAGGGCGGGCGCGAACGCCAGGCGGTAGCCCGCGCGCGAAGCACGCCGCGCCAGCAGGACATCGTCGACCGCGGACGCGGCCGCGTCCTGGCCGATCGGCAAGGCGCGCGCGACCTCCAAGCGCATCGCCGCGTTCACGTGCGACGCGAGGGCTTCGGGGGCCTGGCCGGGGCGCTCGCGGCCGGCGTAGCGCAGGCCGCGCACCGCCGCGGCCACGGTCCAGCGTGCGGGAGCGTGGACCTGCGCGCCGTACACGACGTCCGCGCCCTCGAGGGCCCGTTGCGCCTCGCGCGACCAGCCGTCCTCGACCGTGGCGTCGGCGCTCAGGAACGCGACGAGCGGCGCGCGGGCGAGGGCCACGCCGCGGTTGCGCGCCTCGCCCACGCTGATGCGCCGCGGCGCGACCTCGAGCCGCAAGGGGCCTGGGAAGTCCGCGATGGCGCCGCGCACCAGCGCCGCGGTGGCGTCGGTGCTCGCCGCGTCGATCACCACCACCTCCAGGCCAGGGTCGCGCTGCGCCGCGAGGCTCGCGAGGCAGTCCGCGATGTTCGCGGCCTCATTCCAGGTGAGCACCACCGCGGTGAGCCGAGGGCTCGCGGGCAAGCTTCACCTCCTGCGCCGCGCGGTGCAGCCGGAGCGCTGCGTAAGCCGCGAGGGGCACGTGCACCACCACCCAGGCCAGCGCGACGCCCTCGCCGCCGAAGCGCGCACCCATCACGGGCGCCAGGCTCAGCAAGGCCACCACGAGCACGGCCGGGAAGACCGTGAGCTCCCACCGCGCCTCGCGGCTGCGCAGCAGCGCGAGGTAGAGGTGGACGGGCGCGACGAGCACGGTGCTCGCGGCCAGCAGCCAGAACACGCCCACGCCAGCTGCAGCGTAGCCCTCGCCGAGGAAGCGCAGCGCCCACGGGCCCAGGACCATGGCCGCCACGAGCGCCGGCGCGACCGCCGCGAGGTGGTGGCGCACCGCGTGGCGCAGGGCCTTGGCCTCGGCGCCGCCGCGGCTCATCTCGGCGAAGGCGCTGCGCGCCAGGGCCGCGCTGAGCAAGTAGAGCACCGACGCGGCCGCCCACGCCAGCCCGAAGGGCGCGGCCGCCTCGGGGCCGTGGAGGTGCAGCACCAGCGGCGGCAGCAGCAAGGCCGGCACGAACTCCGCGCCGCTCCCGGCCATGTTGCGCGCCGCGCTCCGCAGGAACGTGCGCGTCGGCACGGCCGCGGTCGGGGCAGCGGCAGGCGCGCGGGGCAGCGCGCGCAGCATCACCAAGCCCGCGAGGGCCGAGAGCCCCACGGCGAGGCCCCACGCCAGGGGAACGGCCAGCGGCAGCGCGAGGGCCGCGAGCAGGCCGGGGGTGAGGAGGCGCGCGCCGTGCAGCACGAGGTTGCGGTGGAAGATGCGCCGCGCCTCGCCCACGGCCAGGAAGACGGCGTCCTGCAGCCACGTCACCACGAGCAGCGCTGCCAGGAGCGCGATGAGGCCCGCGCCCCAGGCCGCGCGAGGCACGCCCAGGTCCACGAAGGCGCCGGCGCCGCCGACGACCAGCGCCGCGCCGGCGACCGCCGCGAGGGCGCCGAGCGCGGTCGCAAGGGCGAGGAGCCGCAGGCTCCGGCGATATCCCGCGCGGGGGACGTGGCGCACGAGGGCCGCGTCGAGGCCCAGCTTCGACACGAGGGCCAGCGCCGTGGCGAGCGAGATGACCGCGACGCCCACCCCGACCTCGGCCGGCGTGAACGCGAAGGCGCGCACCACCGCGATCCAGAACGCCACGCCCGCGCCTGCCCCAACGATGGCGTTGAGCATCAGGTAGTTGCCGTCCCGTGCCTGCCGGTGCGAGGCGAAGGGCGCGAGGGCCCGCCGGAGCAGGTCGGGGAGCATGCGCGGCATGGGCAACCTACCCCACCTTGGGCGGCGCGCGGCCGATCGCCAGCTATCCGTGGGGAGCCATAGCCATTTTCGTCGCAACCGCGAGCGCTGCGCGACGGTTTCAGCAACCACCCACAAGGGACTAGACTTCCCGCGACGGTCGGAGATCGCCCGCGGGCCTTCAGCGCGAGCCGCGGCGAGGCGACCCCCTGTGACCGACGCGCCGCGGGCGAAGCTGCTGGGCATGTTGGCGATCGTGGCCGTCGTGGGCGCCATGGCGCTCGGGATGGGGCTGCGCGCCGCCGATCCCTTGGGCAACCCCGTCCTCGCCGCCGAGGACCCCTACACGCACTTGACCCTCACGAAGGAGCACCTGCGCGACGGCAACCTGCAGCCGCTGCACGAGGGCGGCGCGCTCTACCCGCCGGGCATGCACGCGGTGCTCGGGGCCTTCTGGTCGTACAGCGGCGCGGACATGCTCGACCTGGTGAGGTTCCTGCCGGTGCTGTTCGGCGGCATCAGCATCCTCGCGGTCGCCTTCCTGGTGGGCCGCTGGGAGGGCGCGCTCGCGGCGGTGCTGGCGGCGCTGGCCATCGCCATCCTGCCGGAGGCGATCGCCCGAACGTCCTTCGCCACGCCCACGGCCCTCGCGGTGGCCGTGCTGCCCTTCGCCGTCGCCGCCACCCTCGAGGTGCTGCGGGGCAAGCTGCACTGGCTCGCCGCGGCCGCGCCCCTGTCGCTCCTCCTCGTGCTCGCGCACCCCTGGACGATGGTGGTCTTCGGCGTCGCGGGGGGCCTGTTCCTGCTGCTCTACCTGGCCTTCCCATGGCAAGCTGCGGCGCCCCCGACGCGCCGCGGCTTCGCGGTCGCGCTGGCGCTGCTGAGCAGCTGCACGGGCCTCGCGCTGCTGACCCAGTGGAGCGTCCGCGGCAGCGGCTTCGAGGATCTGACCACGCCCTTCCTCGGCGGCCGCGCGGGCCTCGCGCTCGGGGCCCTGCTGGGCGGGGCCTTCGTGCTCGGTCTGGCGCTCGCGTTCGCGTGGCGCAACGCTGGCAGCGCGCCGCTCCTCGCGCGCACCGCGCGGCCCCGTTGGGGGCGCATGGGCGGCTGCGCGCTGCTCGGCGTCCTCGTCGTGGGCGTGTCGGCGCTCGCGCTGTCGCGGGGCCTGCCGAACCTGGTCGATCCAGCCACCATGGTGGGATGGCCGATCCTGCTGGCCGCGATGGTCGCGCTCCTGGCGCTGCCGTTCCGCAGCACGCCGGCGGCCCACGCGGGTGCGGCGCTCTTCCTCGTGGCATTCCCGCTGACGATGATCGACTTCTGGCACAGCCCGTGGTGGCCGCAGCGCATGGCCGTGTTCATGGGCCTCGGCGCGGCCATCCTGGTGGGCGCGGCCGCGGCGCGGCTCGTGCCCATGGCCACGTGGGTGCTGTCCCTCGAGGAGCGGCCCTCCGCGCGCGACGAGCCCGAGACGGCGACGGCGGCCCCGCGCCGCGTGCGGCCCGTCGTGCCGGTCGCGCTGGTGGGCCTCATCCTGACGGCGGCCATCGCCGCGGGCAGCCCCAGCCCCTACCCGCCTTGGTATCGGCTCTACGACGGCTGCCAGGCCGACGCGCTGCGAGGCGTGGGCGAGCTGATGGACCAGCCCGAGGACTTGGTGGCCACGGGCGCGTGGCAGAGCCAGCTCGTCATCGGCGCCTTCGCGCCCGACGCGACGCGCGTGTGGTACAAGCCAGCCCTGTTCCGCGACGAGGACGAGCGCGGCACGTTCGCGAAGGACGTCGCGGCCAGCGGCGGCGACGGGTACGTCGTCGTGGATCCCTACCTCGCGAACCTCACCGATGCGGACCCGAGCTTCCTCGGGGCTGCGCCCTACGAGCCGGCGGGCACGTGGTGCCCGGACGCGGAGGGCGCGCCAACCATCGCGCTGTTCCGCGTGGCGCCGTCGGGGGCCGCGTAGGCACGGCGACGCGTTGCCCCTGCACGTTCCGACGAAGCTGCTTTTGCCGCGGGGGAGCGCTGGGCCGCCATGCCGCGCCTGCCGTGCACGCCCCTGCTCGCGGTCAGCATCGTGATCGCCCTCGCCCTCGCGGGCTGCACGAGCCAGCCGGCGCCCCTCCAGGCCGCGGCCTGGTCGAGCCTCGCCGACATCCCGGCAGGCTTCGCCGACGGCGTGGACAACGACACGCTCGCCGGGCTCGGCTGCGCAGCGGGCGAGACCCCGGAGCGCGCCTCGTCTGGCTGGCGCTGCGCGGCGGCGCCGGAGGCCGCGACGGCGTACCGCGCCGGCACCGGGCTGACGTTGCAGAGCACGACCTTTGCGGTCGACACCACCGAGATCCAGGCGCGCGTCGACGAGCGCTGCCCCGCGGGCCAGGCGATCCGCGCCGTGCTCGGGGATGGCAACGTGGTGTGCCAGGCCGTGCAGGTGGCGGCCGCGACGGCGCCGCGCGTGGCCTTCGCGTCGCTGGCGAGCGATCGCGTGCTCGGCACGGGCTGCTCGCAAGTGCTGCGCATCGACCTCGTCGCGCCGGCGGCCGGCAACGTCCTCGTGGAGGCGAGCGCGTACGTCATCGCGAACCACGCCAACAGCACCGCGAGCGACCAGGTGTGGGCGTACCTCGACGCGGCCGGCGACAGCTGCACGAACTTCATCGGGGGCATCCACGTTCCTGCGTCCGCGGGCGTGGGCCTGCACGGCAGCACCGTGGGCGGCCGCGCGATGTTCCACGTGAGCGCGGCCGGCACCTATGCCTACACGCTGCGCGTGACCATGGCCAGCGGACAGGACGCGCAGGACCGCGCCGAGGGCAACGAGCAAGCGACGACGCTCGTGGCGACGTGGTTCCCCGCGTGATCGCGCGCCCATCAGGCGCCGGCAGCAACTACATGGCCCGGGGGCGCATCGGTCCAGCGTGCGCACCCCCGCCTGGGCCCCCGCTGGCGCGTTCGCGATGTGCGCGCTCATCTGGGGCTCGACCTGGGTGGCCATCAAGGTGGGCTACGAGGGCCTCGGCGCCTTCCACGCCGCGGCGCTGCGCTTCGGCCTCTCGGCCCTGCTCATCGCTGCGCTGATGGTCGCGTGGCGGCTGCCCTTCCCGCGCAGCGCGCGCGCGTGGCGCCTCCCGGTCGCGATGGCGGTGCTGCTGTTCCTGGGCGACTACGGGCTCATCTACTGGGGCGAGCAGCGCATCGACTCCGGCCTGACCGCGGTGCTCTTCGCGACCTTCCCGCTCTTCGTCGCGCTCGTCGGGCGCGCGGGCTTCGGGGAGGCGTTCACGGCCGCGAAGGCGGGCGGCATCGCGCTGGGCATCGTGGGCCTCGCGGTGGTCTTCGCCGACAGCCTGGTCTTCGACCCTGCGCGCCTGCCGGCCATGGCGGCCATCGTGGGCGCGGCGCTGTCCGCCGCGGTCGCGAACCAGCTCACGCACCGCGACGGGCGCGGCCTGCACCCCGCGACGTACACGGCGCCGGGCATGGCGCTCGGCGCGCTGCTGCTCGAGGCGGTCGCGGTGCTGTCGGGCGAGCGCCTCGGCCTGCCCTCCACCACCATCGCGTGGGCGAGCGTGCTGTTCCTCGCCGTCGTGGGGAGCGTCGTCGCGTTCCTCGCGTTCTTCTGGCTGCAGCAGCGCTGGGGCGCGACGCGTTCCGCGGTGCTCATCCTGCTCACGCCGCTCGTGGCGCTGTTCCTCGGCGCGGCGCTGCGCAGCGAGCAGGTGGGCTTGGCGACGCTGGCCGGCACGGCGTTGGTCCTCGTGGGCGTGGCCGCGACGCTGCGCGGTCCTTCGGAGCCGGCCGAGGGCGACGCGCTACCGCAGCGCGGCCCCGAGCAGGTCGAAGGCTGACCCGTCGGGCGAGGCCACCCACACGGCGAACGCGCCAGCCGGGCCGGCTGCGAGGCCCATGTAATCGCCGCTGTTGGCGGGCGCCGCGTCGGTGGCGCCGATCGTCGCGGGCGCGGACGCGATGCCGTCGCGCACCTGCACGGCCCGCACCTCCGCGCGCGCGCCCTCCTCGACAGGGTGCAGGAACGCGGCGATGAGGCGGCCATCGCCCGCGACCGCGACGGCGGGGACGGTGCGGCCCGGCGCGTCGGCCGCGTCGAGGGCCAGGGGCGCGCTCCACGTGGCGCCGCCGTCGTCGCTCCATCGCAGGAGCGGCGGTTGGCGCACGCATTCCCAGTAGAAGTCGCAGGCTTTGGCCTCGCGGCCGTCGGGGTACGCGAGCCACAGCCGCTCGCCGCCCGTCACGGCCTGGACCGCCATCGACGGGAAGGGCATGGCGCGGTCGACGCTCGCGGACGACCACGTCGCGCCGGCGTCGCGCGAGGTCGCGACGCGCAAGTCCCAGCTGACCAGATCGACGTACGCAATGTACCAGCCGCTCTCCGCGATGACGGGCGCCGCGCCGAGCCACTGGCCGCCGCGCTCCACGAGCGCGGGGGTGGTCCAGGTGCGTCCGCCGTCCGCGCTCGACGCGGCGACGATGTCCTGGCGGTAGCCGGCCGGGTTCTCCGGGTGCAGGCCGATCAGCTCGCTCCAGGCCGCCAGCACCGTGCCGTCCGCGCCCACGGCGAGCCACGGCTTGTCCTGCGCGTCCCACGCGGCCGGCAGCGCGAGCGTGGGCAGGGGCGCCGGGAGGCCCGCGTAGGCGAGCAGCCCCTGGCCTTGCGCGATCTCGGTGCTCTCGGGCCAGGTGCGGCCGCCGTCGCTGGAGCGCGCGACGAAGAGCGAGTACGCCCAGCGCGCGAAGGTCGGCGCGACGTCGCGGCTGCTCGCGCCCACGTGGAGGTAGCCGAGGCCCGCGAAGAGCGCCGTGCCGTCGGGGAGGAACGCGACGACGGCGTCGCCCATGCTGTTCGCCGGCAAGAGCGCCTCGTCCAGGCCGGGCCCGGGCGCCTCGGCCAGCCGCGCGCGCTCCCAGGTCAAGCCACCGTCCCACGATGCATGGGCCTCCAGCCAGCCGCGCGCGCCCGTGACGGGATCGCGCTCCCACACGGTGGTGCCCGCGAGGAGGTGCAGCGGATCGGTGGGATCGATGGCGACGCTCGGCTCCCACGGCCTGCTCTCCGACGCGTCGAGCGCGCGCACGCACGGCACCGCGCAGGCCAGGCTTGGCACGCGCGCCCCTTGCAGGGCTTCGGGCGCGGGGCCGCCGAGGCAGCCGGCAAGCACGAGGACCGCGAGCAGGGCGAGGGCGCGCACGCATGCCCACGCCGCCAGGCGGGCTTCAACCTTGCCGTCTGCTCGCTGCAGCCTCGGCGCGTGGGGTACTTTCAGTTTTCATCCCCCTCCCCCCGCCAGCCTCATGTGCGCGGAACGCCAAGCCGCTGGAGGTGACCGAGTGGAAGCCGCCCCCGCGCCTTGAAGCGGCAGCGCACCCTGCTCAGGGGCGTGGACGAGCGCCAAGCCAGCCTGCGCGACTGGTCCGCGCGCGGCCGGCTCCCCGGGAGCGTGCCCTTCGTGGTGGGTGAGGGTTACGTCAGCCACCCGCTCCTCGCGCCCCGCACCGTGGAGCACCGCGAGTTCCAGGTCGCCATCGCGCGACGCGCGCTGGAGCGCAGCACGCTCGTCGTGCTCCCCACCGGCCTGGGCAAGACCGTCATCGCGGTCCTCGTCGCAGCGGACGTGCTGCGCCGCGGCGAGCGCGTGCTCCTGCTGGCCCCGACGCGCCCGCTCGCCGTGCAGCACCAGCAGAGCTTCGAGCGCCTGCTCCCCGGGCTCAAGAGCGCGCTCTTCACCGGCAGCGACGGCGACCGACCCGCGCTCTGGAAGGAAGCGCAGGCGGTGTTCGCGACCCCGCAAGGCTTGGGCAACGACCTCGAAGGCGACCTCTATGGCCTCGGCGACGTCGGGCTGCTGATCTTCGACGAGGCCCACCGCGCCGTGGGCGACTACAGCTACGTCGCGATCGCCGAGCGCTACCGCCGGCAGCGGTCCCAGCCCCTCGTCCTGGGCCTGACCGCGAGCCCCGGCAGCAAGCAGCAGCGCGTCGACGAGGTCGTGGCCCACCTGGGCATCGCGAACGTGGAGAGCCGCTCGCCCGAGGACCTCGACGTGCGCGACCACGTCGCCGAGATCGACGTGGAGTGGGTGAAGGTCAAGCTGCCCAAGGAGCTGAAGCAGGCCCAGAAGCTGCTCACGGCGGTGCTCCGCGAGCGCGTGAAGAAGCTGCAGCGCAGCGGCTTCATCGTGCACAAGCCGACCGAGGTCGTGAGCAAGACCGACGTGCTGCAAGCGGGCGACCTGATCCGCAAGCGCCTCGCGCGTCGCAGGATGGGGTACCTCTTCGGCGCCATGAGCAATGCGGGCGTCGCGCTGCAGGCGTACCACACCGTCGAGCTCGTGGAGACCCAGGGCGCCGCGCCGTTCCTCGCGTACCTCGAGAAGCTCGCGCTCAAGGAGCAGCCGGGCAAGAGCGACCGGGTCTTCCTCGCGGACCCGCGCGTGCAGGGCGCGCGCGAAGCGGTCGAGGGCCTCGAAGCGTCGCATCCGAAGCTGAAGAAGCTCGTCGAGGTCCTGCGCGGCCAACGGCAGGAACACCGGGAGGGGCTCGTGCTGGTCTTCGCGCAGTACCGCGACACCATCGACAGCATCCTGCGGGCCCTCGCCGCGGCCGGCCTGGAGGCGGAGCGCTTCGTCGGCCAGGCCTCGCGCGGCGCCGACAAGGGCATGAGCCAAGCCGTGCAGCAGGAGGTGCTGGAGCGCTTCCGCCGCGGCGAGGTGCGCATCCTCGTCGCCAGCAGCGTGGCCGAGGAGGGCTTGGACATTCCCCAGGTGGACTTGGTGGTGTTCTACGAGCCCGTGGTGAGCGAGATCCGCGCCATCCAGCGGCGCGGCAGGACGGGCCGGGGCCGCGCCGGGCGCGTCGTCGTGTTGGTGGCCGAGAAGACGCGCGATGAGGCCTATGCCCACGCGGAGCTGCGGCGCGAGCGCAAGATGGAAAGCTTGGTGCGCGCCATGGGCGAGCCCTTGGCCGAGGCAGCTGAGGATGCGCTCGACCCGGAGGAGCCCGCGTAGCTGGCGACACGTTCTTGGTTGGCAGGTCGCTCCGGGGCCATGGCCGAGCGCGCGTGGCCCCTGGGAGCGCTGGTGATGCGGGGGCCCGAGGTCTTGTTCCAGGCTGCCCAGCCGCTGCGCGTCGAGGCCGCCGTGGGCGACGAGCTCGAGGTCCAGCTGCGCTACGCCGTCGAAGAGGGGAGCACGGCGCGCGAGGACTGCCACATCATGTTCACGGTGACCCTCGACGGTGAGGCCCCTGCGCCGGCCGAGGCGCGGGTGCGCGACCGGCCGCTGCTGCCCGATGCGGTGCGCGGCCACGTGCCGGTGCGCGTGCGCCTCGCGCGGCCCGGCCAGCTGAAGGGGACCTTCGCCATCGAGGCGCGCCTGGAGACCAAGCGCTGGTTCGGCAAGGGCACGGGCGAAGCGGTCTTCCGCCAAGCCGGCGAGTTCGTCGTGGACGTGCGGAAACCGTAATCCGCGGGCGGCCCGGCTTAAGGCGCGCGGGACCGCCGGATCGGGTGGGCGACGAGGCTTGATGCTCGCGGCCGGCGAGGCAAGCCCATGCGCGTCGCGTGGCTGCTCCCGTTGGTCTTTGCGTTGATCGCTGCGGCGGGGGCGGCCTCGGCGGACTGCCTGCTTTCGATCGGTGTGCCGCTCGTGGGCGACGTGCCGGTGTGCGTGTAGCGCTCAGCCCTTCGGCAGCCCGCTCTCGTCGAATTGGAGTTGGCTCATCAGCCGCTTCTGCATCTTCTTGTTGCCGGCGAAGCCCTTCACCGCGCGCTTGCTCATCTCGTAGTACTTCAGGAGGTCCTTGACCTCCCGGGGCTCGACGCCGGCGCCGCGCGCGATCCGCTGGATGCGGCTGCCCTTGATCTCGTTGGGGTTCTCCATCTCGTGGCGCGTCATGGAGCCCATGATGACCTTGAACTTGCCCAAGCGCGCCTGGGTCTCGGCCATGGCCTCGTCGCTCATCCGGCCGCCCATGCCGGGGATCATGCTCATGAGCTTGCTCATGCTCCCCATCCCAGCCAGCATCTCCATCTGCTCGCGCATCTCGACGAGGGTGAACTTGCCGCTGAGGATGCGGCGCGCGGTGCGCTCGGCCTTGTCCTCGTCGGTCACCGCTTCCTGGGCTGCCTCGAGCAAGCTCTGGAGGTCGCCCATGCCGAGGAGGCGCGAGATGAACCGCGCCGGGTCGAACTTCTCGAGCTCCTCGATGTGCTCGCCCGTGCCCACGAACACGACGGGAGCGCCGGTCTCGGCCACCGCGCTGAGCGCGCCGCCGCCTTTCGCGCTGCCGTCGATCTTCGTGAGCACCACCCCCGTGAGGCCGACCGCTTCGTGGAAGGCCTTGGCCTGGGGCCCAGCTTGCTGGCCGACGGTCGCGTCGATGACGAGGAACTTCTCATCGGCTTGGACCGCGGCGGCGACGTCCTTGACCTCCTGCACGAGGTCGTCCTCGAGCCGGTGGCGGCCGGACGTGTCCACGATGATCATGTCGCACTTCTGCTTGCGCAGCTCGACGAGGCCCTGCTTCACCACGCGCTCCGCGTCGCCGGCCTTGGCGTCGGGGTCGCCGAAGAAGGGCACCTTCACTTGCTGGCTGAGCTGCTGCAGCTGCTGGTAGGCCGCGGGCCGGTGCACGTCCGCCGCGATGAGGCCGACCTTGAGGCCCTTCTTGCTGTACCATTTCGCGAGCTTGCCGGTCGTGGTCGTCTTGCCCTGGCCGTAGAGCCCCACCATGAGGATCTTCATCGGCTTCGCCGGGATGTCGCGCGGCTTGCCGAGGATGTTGACCATCTCGTCGTGCACGACCTTGATGACGTGGTTGCGCGCGCTCACGCCCTTGGGGGGCTCCTCGTGGAGGGCGCGCTCCTGGATGGCCTTCGTGAGCTGCAGGGTGAGCTTGACGTTGACGTCGGCTTGGAGGAGCGCGCGCTGGATGTCGCGCACGACCTCCTTGATGAGGGCCTCGTCGATCTTCTTAGCGCCCGCGATCTTCTTGAGGGTGCCGCGGAGGCTCTCGCCCAGCGCGTCCAAGACCATGGGAAGGCTGGGTAGGCGGCTTGGCCTAAGAAGGTTTTGGGTTGCACGCCGCGGTCGCGCGGGCGGCGCGCGGTGGGTCCTCGGCGCAGCCGTGCCGCGCTGGAAGCGCATACGACGCCACAACCAGGTTCTACAACAGAGTTAAGAACCGGTCTTCCACTGCGTTCCTCGGGATCCCATGCCCTCCGCACGACGCGCGCCGCTGGCCGTCCTCGCGACGATGCTCCTGGTTGCCCTCGCGCTCGCGGGATGCACCAGCACCGAGCCCGTGGCGCTGCCCGGCAGGCCCAGTTATCAAGCGATGGGCTTCGACGGCACGACGTGGCCCGACCTCCACGGCGCGGAGGTGCGCGTGCTCGCGTACCCCTTCAGCGCAGCCTTCGACGAGGCCCGGCAGGCCTTCGCGAACCTCACCAATGGCACCGCCGTGCTGCTGACGGAGGACGACACCGGCCGCGTGCTCGAGCGTGCCCTCCGCGAGCAGGGCCAGCCCAGCTACGACGTCATCTACGGCGTGGACAACGTGCTCATGGGCCGCGCGCTCCGCGGGCGCGTCTACGAGCCGTACCAGCCCCTCCTGAGCGCGCGCGTGCCGGCCGCGTTGGCCTTCGTGCCGGGCTGGGCTGCCACGCCGGTGAACCACGGCTACATCGCGGTCAACGTGGACCCGCGCAGCAACGTGAGCATCCGCGACCTCGACGAGCTGAAGGCCCACGCCGCGCAGTTCGTCACCGAGGACCCGCGCACGAGCACGCCCGGGCTCGGCTTCCTCGTGGCCACGGTCGCGACCTACGGCGAAGACGACGACTACGACTACCTCGACTACTGGCGCGACCTCTTGGCGGGCGGCGCGACCGTCACCGCGGACTGGACGCAGGCGTACGTGGACCGTTTCTCCGGCGGCTATGGCCAGTTCGAGGAGGGCCACCGCAGCGACAAGCCCGTCGTGACCAGCTACACCACCTCGCCAGCCTACGAGGTGTACTACGGCTACGACACGCTGAACGCCAACGTGCTCGCCCCGCGCGCGACGTTCCATCAGATCCAGACCATGGGCATCGCGCGCGGCACACCGCGCCTCGCGGCCGCGCAAGCATGGGTGGAGTTCACCTTGACCGATGCCTTCCAAGAGCTCGCGGCGAAGGGCGAAGCGATCTATCCCATCGTGCCGTCGGTCGGCACGGCGTCCGTCTACCAGGGCAAGGACCCCGCGCCCGGCACCTTCCAGGACGCCGGCTTCTCGTACGAGCAGCTCGACGCGGGCGTCGCGCGATGGGTCGCGGCCTGGACCGACGCGTACGAGCGCGCGAGGACCTGAGCCATGAAGCCGCGCGAGCTGGCGCTGCTCGCGTTGCCCTTGCTGGTGCTGGGCGCGTTCTTCGCGTGGCCGCTCGCGCGCACGCTGAGCGCGGCCTTCGCCGGGGGCGGCGCGTGGGACTGGCTGCTGGGCTCGCCCTTCGTGCGCGCCCGCGTCGGCGTCGCGGTCCTGCAAGCGTTGCTCAGCGTGGCGCTGACGCTGGCCCTCGCCGCGCCGCTCGCGTGGCTTCACCACCGCCGCGCGCTCCCTTGGGGGCGCTGGCAGCTCGCGCTGCACGCGGCGCCCTTCGCGATGCCCGTCTTCGTGGTGGTCTTCGGCTTGCAAGCCCTGCTGGGCCCGCGCGGGGTGCTCGCGGATGTGGTCGGCATCGATCTGCTGGGCGGGCTCGGCGCGCTCGGGGCTGTGGTGGTGGCGCACGCGTACTACAACTACGGCTTCGCCGCGCGGCTGCTGCACGCGACGCTCGAGCGCCGCCCGCACCGCCTCGAGGAAGCCGCCCAAGCCCTCGGCGCGTCGCCTCGCGCAGCGTTCCTGCGCGTCACGCTCCCGCTGCTCGCCCCCACGCTCGTGGCCATCGCGCTGCTCGTGTTCCTGTTCTCGTTCACGAGCTTCGGCGTCGTGCTGTTCCTGGGCGAAGGCCAGGTGAGCACGCTCGAGACGCTGCTGTACGAGAACATGGGCGGCGCCTTCCCCGCGTGGGACCGCGCGGCCGCCCTCGGCTCCCTCCAGCTCGCGATCAACCTCGCGCTGCTCGCCTGCTACATGGGCCTGCGCCGACGCGAGGCGCGGTTGCCCCGCGAGCCTGCGCGCGCGCCGCTCCCGGCCAGGGCGCGCGACCGCGCCCTCGCCGCGCTGCTGGCTGGGTTGGCCGTGCTGCCCTTGCTCCTGGTGCTCGCCGGCGGCTTCCGCGTGCGCGGCGCGTGGACCCTCGAGGCCTGGCGCGCGCTGCTCGATCCGGCCCACGCTGCCCACCTGGGCGGCTTCGACCTCGGCCGCGCGGTGGGGTTCTCGCTGCTCTACGCGAGCCTGAGCACGCTCGCCGCCGTCACGCTCACGCTGCTGCTCGCCTATGGGCTGCGCAGCCTCGGCGGCCGCGCGCGGCGCGTCGTCGAGGCGGCCGCCGCCCTGCCCTTGGGCACGAGCAGCCTGCTCCTCGGCCTGGGTTTCGCGCTCGCCTTCGGCGCCGGCGCGTGGCTCGACCTGCGCGGGCAGCCGGCCCTCGTCGTCGCCGCGCACACGATCGTCGCGTTCCCCTTCGTCGCGCGCGTGCTCCTGCCCGCGCTGGACCAGCACGACCGGCGCCTCGACGAAGCTGCGGCGCTGCTCGGCGCGCCCCCGAGCCACGTCGTCGCGCGGGTGCACTGGCCGCTGCTGCGCGCGCCGCTGCTGGCCGCGGCGGGTTTCGCGGCGGCGATCAGCCTCGGCGACTTCGGTGCGTCGCTGGTGCTGATGCGGCCCGATGCCATGTCCCTCAGCATCTGGATCC
>DASYRW010000295.1:0-5665 GCA_036003985.1 Thermoplasmatota archaeon | reverse complement strand
CCAGCTCGCCTTCCTGCAGGACGGCAGCTTCGGCGCGGCCGTGCCGGTCACGACCCCCGACCTGGGGCAGTGGTTCGACTACATGGTCGTGCGCTGATCACGCAGCTCCGCGAGCATCGAGCGCTCGAAGCCGGCCCACATGCGGTCGAGGTCGCGCAGCGCGAAGGGCTTCAGCAGATGGACGGCGAGCCACCAGCGCGCGCGGCGGAAGCAGAGGTCGTAGCCCACATCGAGCCGGCAGCCTCGCGCGGTGGGCGTCAGCTGGTAGCGGTACACGCTGCCACGGCCTTGGCCCGCGACGATGTGCGCCTCCCAGCGGTCGGGCGGGAACAGCCGCACCTCCGCGGTGCCGCGCGAGCGCCGGCCAAACAGCTGCACGGTGCCGTCGAGCACCACGCGTTCCGCCGAACGCTCCAGGACGGGCCGGGCCACCACGACGCGGTCGGTGCGCTGCGGGTCGTCGTCGCGGTAGTCGGTGAGCCACGCGTAAGCTTCTGGCACGGGCAGCGGAAACTCGCGCGCGTACCGGAGCACGATGCGGGGCATCGGGGCCGGCCTAGGCCGTCGTGAGGCCGAGCGGGTCGAGGACCTGGCGGAGCAAGCCGGCGCCGCCGGCGCCGTGGTCGGAGAAGACGCCCATCATGCCTGGTGCCGAGGGCCCACGGTCGCCGCGCGCCTTAAGGGCTGCGGCCGTCAGGCCAAGCTCAGCGCATCCACGCGCCGCGGCCGGGATATGCCGCGGGCCGCTGGCGCGGGTGCCGCTCCTTGAAGCGCGCGTACCAGCGATGCCAGCGCGCGTAGGCCGCGTCGGGCATGTGGAAGCTCGCATGGTCGTTGTCGCACAGCGCGCGCTCGACGAACCACGCGTCGCCGCGCGCGAGCCGCCAGTCGCCGCGCAGCGCGCGGAGGTCGAGCACGCCGTAGCCCGTGATGCGGCCGGTGTGGTCCACGTAGGGCGCCGCGTAGCTCTCCACCAAGGCCCTCGGGGTTCGGAACACCGGCTTGCGCCCGTGCAGGCCTGGATCGCGGCTGCGCGCGACGGTGCCCCACTTGCCGTCGCGGCGGAACAGGAACAGCACGTGGTCGAGGCCATCCTGGCTCTCGAGGTCCATCAGCAAGGGAGGGTGCCCGTGCTGCTCCAGGATCGTCGCGGCGCTCAGCGCGGCCTCGAGGCAGTGCGCCCTGCCATGCGCAACGACGCCGCGGAAGGTGCGCAGCGTCTCGCCGCGGCGCTCCCAGTTGTAGGGCATGGCGTGGAGCCAACGCTGCACCTGCTCGGGGGTGCGCAGCCGCGCGACGAGCGCGCGCTCACCCGGGGTGAAATGGACCGACGGCGGATCGGCCACGCGGCGCCATGGCTGCGGGTTGCAAAGGTTCTTCGGTGTTCCACCCATGCGTTGCCATGGAGCGCGTCCCGCTGCGCCACCTGGCCGAGGGCCTCCGCTGCATGGTCTGTGGGCCAGAGAATCCCCAGGGCCTGGGCGTCCAGTTCGAGATCGCGGGCGACCACGTCGAGGCGCGTTGGCGCGTCCCAACCCAGGTGGAGGGATGGCCAGGGCTTGCGCACGGCGGCGTCTTCGGCGCGCTGCACGACGAGGCCGCCGCCTGGGCGATGATCGCGCTCGCGTGCACGACGGGCGTCACGACCAGCATGGAGGTGCGCTTCCTGAAGCCGCTCCGCCTGGGCGAGGAGGTCGTGGTGCGCGGCCGGCCAGAGCAGGTCGGAGCGCGCTCGGGGACCTTCGCGACGGAGATCCTGCTGGCCAGGGGCGAGGCCGCGAGCACCGCGCGCACGACGTACGCGTTCCTGGACGAGGCCGCCCTCACGCGGTTCACCAGCGCGCCCCTTTCGCCGCGGCTCCGCGCATGGCTGCGCGCGTCGCCAGCGGAGCGGCGCGCCATGGTCGAGGCCTTGGGCCGCGGCGAGGTGGACCCCTTCGCGGTGGAGCATGCCTGAGTACCCGCGAGACGCGCCCGTCCCTGCCCTCTGCTGCGACCGGCACCCGCGGAACAACGAGGCGCTCGCCTTCGCCTGGGCCGATGGCCAGGTCGAGCGCCGCACGTTTGGCGACGTCGCCGACGCGTCGCGCGCGCTCGCCCGCGCGCTGGCGGCTGCCGGTGTGGGCACCGGCCAGCCCGTCGCGGTGGTCCTGCCCCAGTGCCCGCTCGCGCCGGTCGCGCACCTTGCGCTCGCGCGGCTCGATGCCATCGCGGTGCCGCTGTCGCCGCTCTTCGGCCCCGATGGGCTCGCGCCGCGGCTCGCGCAGAGCAACGCCGTGCTGGCCCTCGCCCACGCAGGACGCGCGGACGCGGTGCGCGAGGCGGCGCCGGGGTTGCCGTTGTGGGCCGCGGAGGGCCGCTTCGACGAGCTTCCGCCAGCCGACCTCCGCGCGCGCGAGGCCTCCCCGCCATCCTGGGCTCGCGGCCACGGCGCGGAAGCTCCGCTCTGCGTCATCTTCACCAGCGGCACCACCGCGCAGCCCAAGGGCGCCGTGCTGCCGCGGCGCGTCATCGCGGGCCGCATGGGAGGCGTGGCGCTCGCGCACCCCGGCTTCCCCGCGCCGGGCGACCGCTTCTGGAGCCCCGCGGATTGGGCCTGGATCGGCGGCTTGCACGACGTGCTGCTCGCGCCGTGGGCCGCGGGTGTGCCGGTCGCGGCCTACGAACGGCGCGGGCCCTTCGACGCGGCGCGCGCCGCGGCCTTCGTCGAGCAGCTGGGGGTGCGCAACGCGTTCCTGCCGCCGACCGCGCTGCGGCTGTGGATGCGCAGCGGCGCTCCTGCCCCGGGGCTTCGCACGCTGCACACCGCCGGCGAGCCGCTGCCCGAACCCGTGCATGCGTGGGCCGCGAAGGCTTTCGCCGCGGCGCCGCGCGAAGTCTATGGCCTGACGGAGTGCGCGTTCCTGCTCGTCAACGACGAGGCGACGCCCGGGGTGACGGGCCGCGCGGTGCCGGATGTCGAGCTCGCGCTGCGCGGCGACGGCGAGCTGGCGGTGCGCGCCGACGCGCCAACGATGATGCTGGGCTACCTCGCAGGCGATGCCTTGCACCTTCCCCTCGACGGCGGCTGGCTGCGCACCGGCGACCTCGCGGTCGAGGCCAAGGAGGGCTGGCGCGTGCTCGGCCGCGTCGATGACGTGGTCAAGATCGGCGGCTACCGCGTCGCGCCGCGCGAGGTCGAGGCGGCGCTGCTGCGGCACGCTGCCGTGGACGAGGCCGCCGTGGTGGGCGTGTCCGACGAGGTCCGCGGCGCCGCGCTCCGCGCGTTCGTCAAGCTCGCGCCCGGCGCCGCGGCCACCGACGCGCTCGCGCGGGAGCTGCAGGCCTGGGTGCGCGACCGCCTCGCGTCCCATGAGGTTCCGCGCAGCGTCGCCTTCGTGGCCGAGCTGCCGCGAACCGCCACGGGCAAGGTGCGGCGAAGGGACCTTCGGGGCCCCCCAGAATCCCCGGAATAGGGCGAGATTCGGGTGAGCCTGGGCTCCAGGTTGGAGCGAGGTCGGCCAAGCGGCTTGACCCTCCCGTGCCTAGGAGGAGCCGAGGTGATGTGGTTGTCCAAGAAAGCGCTGGCCTTGGTGGCTGTTGCTGGCCTCGCCCTCGCGGGCTACGCGGGCGCGGCGAGCGCCGGCCTGCTGCCGGACGGCGCGGACATGGGCCTGGGTGCGAACGCGAAGTGCGCGCGGGGGCTGCCCGATCAGGCTGCCGAGCCCGCCGTGGAGAACCGGCTGCAGCTCTGCGAGCGGCACCACCGCAAGGTCGGGATGCCGGCCTTCACCCAGGACGGCAGCAGCATCGACGGCAAGTGGGTGAGCTTCACCGAGGCGCCGGAGCGCGGCGCGATCCTGGACTACACGAGCATCGGCCCCTTCAGCGAGGCGGTCCTCTTCACCAGCATCGAGATCGGCGAGGGCAACTACACGAGCATGATCCACGGCCCGGCCTGGATGGCGCGCGGCGACGGCCTCGTCGCGCTGGTGCTGAACGCGCCCAACGCGTTCCTCGTGGTGCACAACCGCGCCGACGACGCGCGCACCGTGACCTTCACCGTCGCGGACGGCATCGATGTCGCGCTGGAGGACCGCAACGGTACCCAGGTCGTCGTGCTGACCAAGGACGACCACGCGGCATGGATCAAGATCCGCGGCGACGGCGCGCTGAGCGTCGACGGGCAGGTCGTGACCGCGACCCTGGAGAAAGGCTCCACCGTGGGCTTCGCCATCAAGGGCTACCCGCGGCTGCTCGCCCACGAGCTCGGCCTGCTGAAGCGCCTCGCGAACGCGGCCCAGGACCCCGACGCTCGCGCCGAGTGGCGCGAGCGCATGATGGAGCGCCGCGCGGCCGACCGGCCCGAGCGGCCCGACCGCCCCGAGCGCGACGACGCCCCCGGGCTGGACGAGCCGGCCGAGGACGAGAGCCTCTTGGAGGCCTGAGGGATGGACGCGCGCCTGGCCGGCCTGCCGCAAGCGGCGATGGCCATGGACCTCCCGAACGCGTGGCGCGTGCTTGGCGTGGAGATGCGCCTCGCCGCGGCGGCCCGCCGGGCGCGCGCTTAGCGCTGAGCACCGACCCCTGCGGGGGCGCCCACGCCCCCGCGTACTTCTCACGCCGCGTCCGCGAGGACGACCTCGCGCACGCGCGGCTTCTCCACCTCGGCCGCGAGCCCGGCGGCGCGCAGCGCGGCCAGCGTTGGCTGCAGAGCCGAGCCGAAGAGCGCGGCCTGGAAGATCGCGGCCGGCACGTTGAACAGCAGCCCCGCCGCGAGCAGCGGCAGCAGCAGCGGCGCCGCGGCCTGGCCCTGCGGCAGCCACGCGAACAACGCCCAGCCGAGCGCGTCGGCGGTGACGCTGAACACCACCTGCATCGCGGCGCCGAGGAACGCCGCCGCGGCGGTCTGGGCGAGCGCGCGCCGCGGGCCGGGGAAGCCCAACGGCCGCAGCAGGCCCGCCAGGGCGCCCAGCCCTGCGACGGCCGCCGCGCCGGCCAGCGCGCCCGGGGTGGGGCCGCCGAGCATCGCGCTCGTGACGAGCATCGCCAGCAGCCCCACGGCCGCGCCGAGCCGCGGACCCCACCCGAGGCCCGCGACGGCGACGACGAAGAACGTCAGCGAAACGTTCGGCACCGCGAGCAGCAGCAAGCGGCCGGCCGCCGCGAGGGCCGTCAGCGCGATGAGCAGCCCCAGCGTCGCGCGCATCACGGCACTCCCCGCAGGAGCCGCCAGGCTGCGAGCGCGAGCAGCGCCGCGCCCATCCCCGCGAGGGCAAGGTCGGCCTGGTCGAGGGCCGCGCGCGGCCAGCGCGTGCGCGGGCCCGAGCCGAAGGCGCTCGCCTCGATGGCGTCCTGCAGCGCAGCGCCGCGCCGGACCGTCGCGACGGTCAGCGGCACCAGCAGCGGCGCAGCGGCGAGCGTGCCGCGCAGGCCTTTGCCTCCCGCCGGAGAACGCAGCGCGTGGGCTTCGCGCACCCGGGCCCAGTCGCGCGCCGCCAAGGGGGCGAAGCGCAGCGCGCCGGCCACGGCGAGCGCCGCGCGCGGCCAGCGGTGCAGGAGCGCGAGGGCCTCGCGCGGGCGCGCCGTGCGCAGCACCCACAGCCCGCCCGCGACCGCGATGACGGTGCGCAGCCCGAACGCCGCGCCGGCCTCGAGGCCCTCGCGGACCAGGGGCAGGCCCGCG
>DASYRW010000294.1:0-2627 GCA_036003985.1 Thermoplasmatota archaeon | reverse complement strand
CGCGAGGTCGTCGAAGGCCTCGCCAACAGCCTCGTGAACAAGATCCTCGCCGCCCCCACCTTGGCCCTCAAAGGCATGGCGCGCACGGAGCAAGACGAAGCCCTCGCCGTCGCGGCGAAGCTGTTCGGAGTCGAAGCCCATGTTCCCCACCCAGAGAGGCCGAAGGCTCCGCCGAAGTGAGGGGCTGCGCGCCCTCGTGCGCGAGGCCCGCTTGCATCCCTCCCAGCTCGTCGCGCCGATGTTCGTGCGCGAGGGCCTCAAGGGCCGCGAGGCCATTCCGTCCATGCCGGGCGTGGAGCGGCTCGGCCTCCAGGAAGCTGCGAAGCAGGCGCAAGCCTTGGAAGCAGCGGGGGTCGGAGGCATCCTGCTGTTCGCGCTCCCCTCCAAGAAGGACGCGCAGGGCAGCGCCGCCTGGGACCCGCGCGGCGTGCAGCAGCAAGCCATCGCCGCGCTGAAGGAATCCACGGCCCTGCCGGTCATCGCGGACCTGTGCCTCTGCGCCTTCACCGACCACGGCCACTGCGGCGTGCTCCGCGACGGCGCGCCCGACAACGACGCGACGTTGCCCCTCTATGGCCAAGTGGCCGTGGCGCAGGCGCGGGCGGGCGTGGACGTGGTCGCGCCCAGCGGCATGCACGACGGCCAGGTGCGCGCCATCCGGGGCGCGCTCGACGAGGCGGGCTTCGCCGACGTGCCGATCCTGAGCTACGCGGCCAAGTTCGCCACAGTCTACTACGGCCCCTTCCGCGAGGCCGCGGCCAGCGCGCCGAAGCAGGGCGACCGCCGGGGCTACCAGCTCGACGTCGCGAACCGCGGCGAGGCGTTGCGCGAGATCGGCCTCGACCTGGAGGAAGGCGCCGACATGGTGATGGTCAAGCCAGCCGGACCCTGCCTCGATGTCATCCACGCCGCGAAGCAGCGCTTCGACGTGCCGCTCGCAGCTTACCAAGTGAGCGGCGAGTACAGCATGCTCGTCGCGGCCGCCGAGCGCGGTTGGCTCGACCGGCGCGCCGCGGTGCGGGAGAGCCTGCTCGCGATCCGGCGCGCGGGCGCGGACGTGGTCATCAGCTACTTCGCCGAGGAGGTCGCGTCCCAGCTATGAGCAGCCGCGAGCTGTGGGAGCGCGCCGCGCAGCGCATGCCGGGCGGGGTCAGCAGCCCCGTGAGGCTCTTCCAGCCTCACCCCCTGTTCTTCGCGCGCGGCGAGGGCGCGCGGCTCTACGACGTGGATGGCCATGGCTACGTGGACTACAACCTCGGCTTCGGGCCGCTCATCCTCGGCCACGCCGACCCCGTGGTGACGCGCGCGGTGCAAGAGCAAGCCGCGCGCGGCACGCTCTTCGGGGCGCCCAGCGAGGGCGAGGTGGCGCTCGCGGAACTCGTCAGCCGGCTCGTGCCCTCGGTGGAGATGCTGCGGTTCGCCTCCACCGGCACCGAGGCGGCCATGCATGCACTGCGGCTCGCGCGCGCCCACACCGGCCGCGACGCCATCGTCAAGGTGGACGGCGGCTTCCACGGCAGCAGCGATAGCCTGCTGGTCAAGGCCGGCAGCGGCGCGCAGACCTTTGGTGTTCCGAGCAGCGCGGGCGTGCCGGCGGCCCTCGCGAAGCACACGATGGTCGTGCCGTACAACGACCTCGCGGCGCTCGAGGCCGCGCTGCGCTCCAAGACCGTCGCGGCGGTGATCCTCGAGCCGGTGCTGGCGAACATCGGCCCCATTCCTCCCCAAGCGGGCTACCTCGAAGGCGCGCGCAAGCTCACGCGCGAGCAGGGCGCGCTGCTCATCTTCGACGAGGTCGTGACCGGCTTCCGCCTCGCGCTCGGCGGCGCGCAGCAGCACTACGGGGTCCGCGCCGACCTGACGCTCCTCGGCAAGGTCCTCGGCGGCGGCTTGCCCCTCGCGGCCTTCGGCGGCCGCCACGACCTGATGCAGCGGATCGCGCCGCTCGGGGATGTCTACCAGGCTGGCACGTTCAGCGGCAACCCGCTCAGCGTGGCGGCGGGCCTCGCCACGCTCACGGAGCTGGAGCGCCGCGGCCTCGACGGCCTGAGCAAGGAGGGCGAGCGCCTCGCGCGCGCGCTGGGCGACGTGGCCCACGACCGGCGCGCGGGCATCGTGCAAGGCGTGGGAAGCCTCTTCCAGTTGTTCCTCACGCCAGGCCCCGTGCGCGACGCCGCGGAGGCGCGCCGCGCCGACGGCGCGCGGTTCCTGCGGCTGCACGCGGCCCTCCTCACCCGCGGCGTGTACCTGCCGCCGAGCCAGTGGGAGACCTGCTTCCTCAGCCTCGCGCACGCGCGCGACGACATCGACCGCACCGTGGAGGCCTTCGACGCATGCCTGGGCAGCCTGCCAAGCTCCGCGTAGCCACGCGCGGCTCGCGCCTCGCGCTGCTGCAGGCGCGGCTCGCGTGCCAGGCCGTGCGCGCGGCCCACCCCGGCTTGGACGTGGAGCTGCACGAGGTGCGCACCGAGGGCGACGAGCGCCCGGAGCCGCTGACGCAGATCGCGGGCAAGGGCGTGTTCGTCAAGGAGATCGACGACCGCGTGCTCGACGGCCGCGCCGAGCTGGCGGTGCACAGCGCCAAGGACATGCCCACCATGCTGCACCAAGACCTGGAGATCGTCGCG
>DASYRW010000293.1:0-5043 GCA_036003985.1 Thermoplasmatota archaeon | reverse complement strand
ATCGCGACCACAGCCCCGTTCTCCGCGACGAGCGCGTCCACCGCCGGCAGCGCCGCCGTCAGGCGCGCGAGGGGCTGGCCGCTGCACACCGCGACGCGCAGCCCCGCCGCGCGGGCGCGCGCGAAGGCAGGCGCGATGCCTGGGTGCAGGCCCCGCGGGTGCTCGGTCAGCGTGCGGTCGAAGTCGCAGGCCAGCAACCGCCAGGGGCCCATCGCGCCCCGAGGGCCGCGCCGCGTCAAGTAGTCTGCGCGCGCAACCCTGCGCCTGACAACCATTCCTCCGGAGGGGCTCCGGAGACGATGCAAAGGATCAAGGGCGCCCCCGAGGTTGGCCACCCGGGACCATGGAGATCCGCAAGCTGCAACTGACCGGCGGGAGCAGCATCGCCATCACGCTGCCGAAGGCATGGGTCGAGCGCACGGGACTGCGCGCCGGCGACGCGGTCGGTTGCGTCGCGCGCCAGGATGGCACGCTGCTGGTCACCCCGAAGCCAACGCGCAAACCCGCCGTGCAGACCCTCGAGCTCGAGCTGGGTCCCGAGAGCAGCGAGCACCTCTTCCGCCGGCTCGTCGGCGCGTACCTCAACGGCTACGACATCATCCAGCTGCACAGCAAGACCGCGATGACCGCGGAGCAGCGGGCCACGGTGCGCAAGGCGGTGCGCCGCGCCATCGGCCTCGAGGTCGTCGACGAGGGCCCGCGCGGCATCACGATCCAGGACTTCCTCGACCCCACGGAGTTCCCGCTCGAGAAAGGTGTGCGCCGCATGGCCGCCATCGCGCAGGCGATGTACGCCGAAGCCGTCGCGGGTCTCGGCGGAACGCTCTCCGTCGACGCTGGGCTCGAAGAGCGCGACAGCGAGGTCGACCGGCTCTACTGGCTGATCAACAAGCAGTACCACAGCCTGCTCCGCGACGCGCGCCTCGCCGAAAGCCTTGGGCTTTCGCCCTCGCAGGCGCTCAATTTCCTGCTCGTGGCCCGCCTGATCGAGCGCACCGCCGACCACGCTCAGCGGATCGGCGAGAACGTCGCAGAGCTCCAGGGGGTGAAGGCCGACGCTGCGCTGGTGCGCAAGGTGCAGCGCATGTCGGACGACAGCCTCGCGATCTTCCAGGACGCCATGACGGCGTTCTTCAAGCGCGATCCGAAGCTGGCCAACGACGCGATCGACCGCGCGGGGCGGGTCCACGCCGCGAAACGTGCCCTCGTGCACGACGTCATGGATCTCCGAGGCCCGCCCGCGGTGGCGCTCGCCTACATCCTCGAGAGCGTGGAGCGCACGGCCAGCTATGGGAGCGACATCGCGGAGATCGCCATCAACCACGTGGTGGCCGCAGCGGCGGGCGAGTGACGCTCCGGAGCCTCCGGAGTCACCAGGGGCTCCATCGAGCAACGTTGTCAACGGGCACAACCTTGTGAGGCGCGTGGACGGCAACGCCAGCGGCTGCGACCGCATGCTCCGGGAGGAGCTCGAGGAGAAGTGAGCGCGTGGCCAACGTGCCGAGTGGCTCGCCCTCGCAGGCGACCTTCACGCGCGTGAGGGCGCCACCAACCGTGGCCGCTCCGGCTCCGGAGACTCGGGAGAGGCCCGAGATGTGGGTGGCGCGGGTTTATGGCTTGCATCGCCGATCCCGCCGCATGGGCCTGAAGGACATCCTCCTGCCCCAGGAGCGGCGCTTCTTCGACCTGCTGGAGAACCAGGCGGCCCACATGGTCAAGGGCGGCGAGGTCCTCGTCGCGGGCCTGGAGAAGTGGGACAACCCCGATGCCGTGCGGCGGCGCCTCAAGGAGATCGAGCACGAGGGCGACACGCTCGTGCACGACGTGTACGAGCAGCTCAACCAGACCTTCATCACGCCCATCGACCGCGAGGACATCGCGCGCCTCACGAGCTCGCTGGACAACGTGCTCGACTACACCTATGCCACGGCGAACCACATGGTGCTGTACGACATCCGCACCATCCCGCTCCCCCTCCTGGAGAGCGCGCGCCTCCTCAAGGCCCAGACCCAGCACCTCGCGTGGGGCGTCAAGGCGCTCAAGAACGTCAAGGACCGCGAGTCGCTGAAGAAGCACCTCGTCGAGGTCAATGCGCTCGAGAACGCGTGCGACGAGGTCACGAACAACGCCATCGCGGAGCTGTTCCGCAGCGGCCAGGACGTGCTGCTGATCCTGAAGCTCAAGGACATCTACAACTACATCGAGACCGCCACCGACAAGGCCGAGGACTGCGCCGACGTCATCGGCGACATCGCGGTCAAGCACTCGTGAGACCATGGTCCTCGAGCTGCTGGCCGCGCTGCCCCCGTTCATCCTGGCCACGATCGCCGTCGCGCTGTTCTTCGACTTCGTGAACGGCTTCCACGACACCGCCAACGCCATCGCGACCGTGGTGGGCACGAAGGTGCTCAGCCCGCTGCAGGCCGTGAGCCTGGCCGCTGTCTTCAACCTCCTCGGCCCGCTGGTCATCGGCACGGCCGTGGCGAAGACGATCAGCAGCGGCATCCTGCCCGAGGGTGTGGTCAAGGAGGCTGGCACGGCGCTGATCTTCAGCTGCCTGGCTGGGGCCATCGCGTGGGACCTCATCACGTGGTACTGGGGCCTGCCGACGTCTTCCTCGCATGCGCTGGTGGGCGGCCTCATCGGGGCCGGCGTCGCGGCCGCGGGCATGGCGGGCGCGCTGTGGCCGAGCCTCGAGGAGGGCCGGCTCGTGCTCGAATTCGCAGCCCTCGGTTTGCTGGCGGGGCTGGGGCTTTGGGGGCTTTGCTACCTGCTGCGCAAGGACTTCGTCGAGGCCAAGCACGCGAAGGCCTTCGCGCTCGCCGGGGTGGCGATCCTGATGCCAGCAGCCGTGCTGGCGGGCTGGCTTCACCTGAGCGGCATCGGCAAGGTGGTGGTGTTCATGGTCGTGAGCCCCATCATGGGCCTCGCGGCGGGCTTCGGCTTCGCTGCGATGGTGCGGCGCGCGGCGATGAACCAGCGCCCCGGCCCGGCCAACCACTTCTTCCGCCGCGCGCAGCTCCTGAGCAGCGCCTTCTTCGCGCTCAACCACGGCGCCAACGACGCGCAAAAGACGGCGGGCGTGATCACGGCGCTGCTGTTCGCGGCGGGGTTCCTCGCGGACGCGAAGACCATCCCGCTATGGGTGATCGTCGCGGCGGCGAGCGCCATGGGCCTCGGCACGCTGTTCGGCGGGTGGCGCATCATCAAGACCATGGCGACACGGATCACGCAATTGAGGCCCTACCAGGGCTTCAGCGCCGAGACCGGCGGCGGCGTCGTGCTCACGCTGATGGCGCAGCAGGGCATCCCCGTGTCCACCACCCACGCGATCACCACCAGCATCATGGGCGTCGGCGCGACCCACCGGCTCAGCGCCGTGCGGTGGGGCGTGGGCCGGCGCATCGTGTGGGCGTGGGTCATCACCATTCCCGCGAGCGCGCTCATGGCGGCGGTCGTCTACCTGGCAGCGCGGGCCGTCGCATGACGAGGCCTGCGACGGAAAACCTTTCGTTCCGCGAGGTCGCTCGCGCACCGGCGAGACCATGGCGAGCCCGTGCAACCTGCTCATCACGCACGACGCGCCGCACCGCGAGGCCGCGCGGCGCAACGCCGATGCGGTGCTTGAGGCGCTCGAGAGCGGCGCGCGCTTCGCGCCGGCCGCGCCGGAGGGCGTGTTCGAGGTCGTCGCGAGCCGCGATCGACGGCGCCTGCTCGAGGAAGCGCGCGGGCTCTGCGGACGGGACCCGCGCCGCTTCGCGCACACGCACCACTGGCGGCCCGTCGATGCGTGGGTGCCCTCCAACCTGCCCGACATGGTGCAGGCGGTGCGCGAGCTCGCGCCGCGCATCAGCTCGCGCGACGTGTGGAAGCTCAGCGCGGACATCCACGGCGCCTCGCCGCTGCGCCTCCACGACCTGGTGCGGCCCCTCACCGATCCTGTCCAAGGGGGGCGCGTGCAGATGCACGACCCGGACAAGGAGCTGCGCGTGGACGTGCTCGGGCCCTGGGCGGCGCTCGCGGTGCTCGCGCGCGGCGAGGACCTCCGGGTGGATTTGGTGCGGCGCGCGACGATGGCGGTCGCGCAGGACGTCTGAGCGGAGGGCGCCGCAAGGTTCATGGCGCCTCCGCCCTCACAGGCCCGCGTGGCGCGCGCCAAGCCCACGGCGGTGGATCTCTTTGCAGGAGCCGGCGGCTGGAGCCGCGGCCTCGTCGCGGCGGGCTTCAAGGTGCTGGCCGCGGTCGAGAACGAGCCCGGGGCGCGCCAAGCCTACGCGCTGAACTTTCCCGACCACCGCCTCATCACGCTCGACCTCAAGAAAGTGGACTTCGCGGCGCTGCGCGAAGAGCTTGGGGAGATCGACCTCGTCGTCGGCAGCCCGCCGTGCGAGGCCTTCACCGCCGCCAACGCGGGCCGCCGCGCCGACCCGCTCGACCGCCTGTACAAGGACCCCGCCGGCGCGCTCACGTGGCACTTCATCCAAGCGTTGGCCAAGCTCCAGCCCCGCGCCTTCGTCATGGAGAACGTGCCCGGCATCGCCGAGGGCCCGCTCAAGCGCGAGCTGCGCGCGCTGTTCCGCAAGGCCGGGTTCCCCCGTGTGGACGTCCACGAGCTGCGCGCCGAGGAGCACGGCGTGCCGAGCCGCCGCACGCGCGTGTTCGCGTCGAACCTCGCGCTCGTGCTTGCAGCGCAGCCGCCCCCGCCGGTGGCGTGGGACGTGATCGCGGACCTCCGCGACCTCGATGCGGCGGGCGACGTGCCCAACCATGCGAAGCTCACCGTGTCGCGCCGGGAGGGCGCGCGCATCGCGGGCTTGGAGGAGGGCCAGAGCTTGTACCACTGGCGCAGCGCCGAGGGCAGGGTCTTGGGCCACAAGACGCGCCTGCGGCCCGACGAGGTCGCGCCCACCGTCATGGGCAGCAGCAGGTTCGTGCATCCGATGGACAACCGCTTCCTGACCGTGCGCGAGCACGCGCGGCTCATGGGCTTTCCCGACGAGCACGTCTTCGCCGGAGGTCGCGGCCAGCAGTACGACCAGGTCG
>DASYRW010000292.1:0-5079 GCA_036003985.1 Thermoplasmatota archaeon | reverse complement strand
AAGCCCAGGTAGACCGCCAGCTTGTCCTTGGGCGCGATCTTGCTCGTGTAGCTGAGGAAGCTCGGCTGCGCCATGACCTCGCCGACGCTGAGCACGATGAGGCCCGCGATGAGCAGCAGCGGGTTGGGCACGAACCCAAGCAGCACGATGCCGAGGATGTAGATGCCCGAGCCGATCATGACGAGCGGCAAGGAGGGGAAGCGCTCCGCGGCCTTGCCGATGATCGGCCCCGCGAGGATGATCGTGGCTGGATTGATGGTCGCGAGCAGCGCGACGTTCAGCCACGGCGGGATCAGGCCATAGGCTGGAGCGTAGACCTGCAGGAAGAACTGGTACTGCGCGTACATGAACCAGAAGCCGGCGAAGGCCACGAGCACCGCGACGTAGCCGGGGTCCTTGCGCAGCCCCGCCAGCGCGCCGAGCGCCTGGCGCACGCTCTTGCCCGTCTGGGGCACGGCGACGTTGCGGTAGGCGACCGCCACGATCACCAGGTTCAGCGCGATGGCGATGGCGCTGCCGAAGAACACCACGCCGTACAGGGCCTCGGGGATCAGCAGCCCGATCAGCAGGGGCCCGATGAAGCCGCCGATGTTCACGAAGGCGTAGTAGATCGTGAACGCGAAGTTGCGCTGCTCAGGGCTGCTCGTCTGCGCGACGATGGCCGCGGCGATGGGCTTGAACGCGCCCGCGCCGACGCCGAGGGCGATGACGCCGGGCAGCAGCGCGGCGGGACCGAGCGCGCCGCGCAGGCTCTCGGTGCTGCCGATGAGCGCGTAGCCCGCCAGCGCAGCCGTGAAGGCCGCGAACAGCGACGCGCGGTAGCCGTACTTCTCGGCGAGCGCCGCCGCGACGAGGGGCACGAAGTACAGCAGCGCCTGGAGCACCGCGAGGATGAGCCCGATGAAGCTCGGCTCGAAGCCGCGCTGCGTCACCCAGTGGAAGGTGAAGATGCTGAGCATGCCGTAGTAGGCCGAGCGCTCGACGAGCTCGATGCCGTTGATCAGCCAGAAGCCGGCCGGGAACGCGCGCAGGCCCTTGCCCGGCGCGCGCGCGGCGGGCGCCGCGGGGTGCGGCGCAGGGTCGGGGGCGGTCGCGGCCTTGCGCACCTTCGCCTTGCTCCTCGCGGGGGCCAAGGGGATCCCGGGTTCCGGACAGCGGGCCTGGACATGAGCCTTGGGGCGAGAGCCCTTGCGCGCTCGGGGCCAGGATGGGCGGGCGCCGCCGGCGGGGACCGCCCCAAAGCTCATGGCCTCAGGGTCCCTGGGCAGCCTGATGATCAAGGGCGTGGAGCTGCTGGCCATCGATGCGAAGCGCTACGCGCGCACGATGCAGCAGATGCAGCAGGTGCGCATCGACCACAACAGCACCGTCAGCGTCGTGAAGGAGGCCAGCCCCACGACGGCCAGCGTCGAGTTCCGCTACACCGCCAGCTACGGCGCCGTGGGCATCATCACGATCGAGGGCGCCCTGGTGTGGGAGGGCAAGCCCGAGTTCGACGCGAAGAAGCTCACCGAGACGTGGCGCGCGAGCGCGCAGATGCCGCCCGACATCGCGAGCGAGATCCACACCGCCATCATGCGCGTGTGCTTGCCAGAAGCCGTGGGCATCAGCAAGAACCTGCAATTGCCGCCGCCCATCCCCTTGCCCCAAGTGAAGTTCCAGGAGCAGGGCAAGCCGCCCCAAGTTCAAGGGGCGGGCCACGGCATGGAAGTGGTTTAGCCCAGCGGCAAGCCGAGCCCGCTGACGCGCATCGTGCCGAAGTCCAGCTTCGCCGCGACGTTGCAGTTGCACGCGTCGCCGTTGCGGCCGTCGCCGAACGCGGGGTGGAAGCCCGCGCTCGTCGCGGCCATGCCCTGGTAGTCGCCCCAGAAGCTCGCGGTGTCGCTGCGGCTCGGCAGGTCGGTGGTGATGGTGGTGAGCCACGCGGGATCGTCGGGCCCCTTGGTGCTCAGGCTCTGCAGCAGCAGCGTCGGCGCGCTCCCGGGGGGGCTGTTGACCCAGCTCCACGGCGTGAGGATCGTGTCCATGTAGGCGATGCCCACGGTGCCGTCGGGCTGCACGGCCATCCAGGGCATGAGCTGCGTGCCGGGCCGCACGATGGCCTCGGGCTCGCTCCAGCTGAGGCCGCCGTCGTCGCTCGTGATGATGGTCAGGTCGCCCGCGACGCCGGGGACGAGCCGCTGCGGCGCCGCGAGGTACACGCGCCCCGCGTGGGGGCCGCCGCGCGCGACGTCCATGACCGGGTACGCGAAGATGCGGAAGCCCACCGGCACCTCCCCGATGCTGATGGACAAGGGCGTCGTGACGCTCCACGTCGCGCCGCCGTCGAGGGAGCGCGCGAACTTCGCGCCGCCGCTGGTCCACGTGACGAAGATCTCGCCTCCCTGGCCCGCGACAGGCAGCGAGAACTGGCCGCCGCCGATCACGACGCGCGGCGTCCACGCCAGGCCGCCGTTGGTGCTCTTGCTGAAGCTGATGCCGCCGTTGCTGCCGAAGTGCGTGTAGGTGAGGTAGATCGCGCCGCTCACCGGGTCGGCGTTGATGTAGGGCTTGTCGTGGAACGTCGCGCCGCTCGGGCTCGTGAAGGGCGTGACCGTGCTCCACGTGAGGCCGCCGTCCAGGCTCTTGGACACGAAGATCGCGTTCGCTCCGTTGTTCGTCGAGCCGCGGTTGAAGGCGATGCCGCCGTAGTAGGCGTTGCCCGCCTGGTCGAACACGAGGGTCGGATCGCCGCTCACGGTGTAGAGCGCGGGCAGCGGGATGCGGCCATGCGTCCAGGTCGCGCCGCCGTCGAAGGTGGTGTAGAAGCCCGCCCAGGCGTCGCCGAGCTCGTAATCGTTCGCGCCGGCGACGAGGTTGTCCGCGTTGCGCGGGTTGGCCGCGATGCCGTACTCGTTCTGGTTGTTCGGCACGGCCACGATCACGTCGTCGCCCGGGAAGAGGGGCAAGGGGGGCGTCGCTCCCTCCGAGGCAGGCGCGGGGCCCGACTCCGGGATGCCGAGCGGCTGCTCCCACCACGCCGGCTCGGACGCGGGCGCGGCCGGCAGCGCGGGCAGCAGCGGAAGCGCAAGGACGGCGAGCGCGAGCAGGACTGGGAAGCGCATGGGCAGCCTCGGGTCGCGCACCGCTGGAGGGGAGGAAAAGGATTGCCGGGAGAGCGTCGCCGCCGCCGGCGCGCCTGGTGCGCCTGGAGCCGCTGCGGGCCAACGTTCATCGCGCGCCACGCGTTGCTCCGCCGCGGGATGCCGACGCTGCCGCCGGGCCCCGCCGCGGCCCTGCCTCCGCTGGAGCTGCCGCCGGCCGAGGCCGTCACGCGCGCCTTTCCGCTGCCGAGCTTCCGCGCGGGCCAGCGCGAGGCCTTGGTCAGCGCCGCGCGCGCGCTCGCGGCGGGGCGCAACGTGCAGCTCGAGGCGCCCGTCGGCAGCGGCAAGAGCCCCATGGCCATCGCGCTCGCGCGCTGGGCCAAGGGCGGGCTCATCACGACCCCGCTGAACAGCCTCGTGGACCAGTACGAGCGCGACTTCGGCGCGCGCAGCGACGTGGCGGTCATCAAGGGCCGCGAGCACTACGCTTGCGACCGCACCGGCGGAACCGCCGCGTCCGCGCCCTGCCTGTACGACCGCCAGGCGCGCAAGTCCTGCCAATGCCCCTTCGCGCGCGCGAAGGCCAAGGCCCTCGAGCGGCCCGTGGTGATCACGAGCATGGCCATGGCGATGGCCGCGCCGTGGATGCCGTCCTTGCCCCTGGTCATCGTCGATGAAGCGCACAACCTCGAGGGCAGCGTCGCGCGGCAAGTGGCGCTGGAGTTCCGCGAGGAGGACTTCGCGCTGCCGGCCCCCAAGGCCAGCTTCGAGGACCATCTGGCCTGGCTGCAGGAAGCCTTGACGAGGGCGCGCGCCAACGCGGAGGCGTTCGACGACCAGATCGATGGCCTCGTCGAGGCGGGCGCGGAGAAGGACGGCTCGGTGTGGGTGCCGCACGACCTGCTGAAGCAGCGCGACCACTGGCGCTCCCAGGTCACGAAGATCGCCGAGATGCTGCTCGACCGCAAGGTCAGCGGCGAGGCGTGGGTCGCGCAAGAGAAGCGCAGCGCAGGCGGCGCGCGGCGCGTGGTGTACCAGCCCGTCACGGGCACGCGGTTCGTGCGCTCCAAGCTGCTGGCGCGCGGCCGGCTCGCGGTCTTGCTGACGGCGACGCCGCCGACGACCCACGAGGTCGGCCTGGGCGAGCAGGTCGAGCGGATCGTCATGCCCTGGACGTGGCCGAAGGAGCGCCGGCCCGTCGTGCTCGACTACCGGGGAAGCATGTCCCTGCAGCGGCGCGCGCAGAACATGGGGCGCATCGCGCAAGGCATCCGCGACCATGCCAACGGGAAGACCATCGTGCACGCGCACGCCCACAGCCTCGCGCGCGCGCTGAGCGACGAGCTGAAGCGGCTCGGCGTGGCGCACGTGCTGCAGGACCCGGACGACCGCGAGGGCTCGCTGGCCAAGTGGATGCGCGGCCTGGAGGAGGTGTTCGTCAGCGTGCGCATGAACGAGGGTCTCGACCTGCGCGACGACCTTTGCAGGACGCAGATCCTGGCGAAGATGCCGTGGCCCGACCTCGGCGACCCCTGGGTGCAAGCGCGCAACAGCACGATGGGCGACGCGTGGATGCACCGCGAGGTCGCGCGCAGCATCGCGCAGGCGTATGGCAGGGCCGTGCGCAGCGAGCAGGACTGGGCGAACTTCGTCATCCTCGACGAGGGCTTCGAGGCCTTCTACCGTCGCGACAAGGCCATGTTCCCCACCTGGTTCCGCGAGGCCGTGGGCCTGCCCAAGGCCGCCGCGACCGGCAGCGTCAAGGAGCCGGCCAGCGCTCGCGGCGCGTGAAGCAGCGCGAGCTGGAGATGCTGCTGCAGAAGGTCCCGCCGCACCCCGCGCCCAAGGCGGAGCTGGAGCAATACCAGACGCCCGCCCCCATCGCTGCTGACCTGGTGTACCGCGCGCTCGCGGCCGGCGACGTCGCGGGCAAGCGCGTGCTCGACCTCGGCTGCGGCACGGGCATCCTCGCCATCGGCGCGGCCTTGGTCGGAGC
>DASYRW010000291.1:0-4160 GCA_036003985.1 Thermoplasmatota archaeon | reverse complement strand
CTCCCACGAGCGCTCGAAACCGAAGCGCGCGTACACGCCGCGGCCAAGCCGCGACGCGTGGAGCCGCATGACGTGATGGCCCTCGGCCTTGGCCCACGCGATGGCCGCCTCGACGATCGCGCTCGCGACGCCCTCGCCGCGCGCGTCCGGGTGGGTGTACATGCTCAGGAGGTAGGGCGTGCGGCCGCGCGGGTTCCACGGATTCGGCTGGGTGTCCATGACCCACACGCACCCGCCGCCCACGACGCGGCCGTCGCGCTCCGCGATCAAGCCCAAGAACCTGTGGCGCTGCCGGAGCTTCGCCCGCGCCCACCGGCGGTAGACCCGATCGGCCGCGCGCGCCTGTGGCGTGGCGGGATCGAGCTCGCCCATGTCCACCCACATCTTGCGCCGGTGCTCGACGAGCCAGTCGAGGTCGCGCGCCGTGGCGCGGCGCACGCGGATGCGAGGCACGGAACGGCACGGGCGTCGCCCCAGCTTAAGCATGCCGCCGCCGCGCGCCGGTCATGCTGCCGCGCGCAGCCGCGCGTCGAGCACCGCGAGGAGCGCGCCCGCGAGCAGGCTGGCAGCTGCGGTGCCGGGGCCGAGCCACGCCCCGCGCCCCAAGCCCGCGCCGGCGAGGGCGTTGCCGCCGAAGAACAGCGTGGGCACGGCCATGGCCGCGAGGTAGGCCGCGGCGATGGCGGGGCTGGTGAGGCGCCGCGCGATGGCATAGGAGGCCGCGAGGGTGATGGCGACGGCGCTCAGCAGCGTCGCGATGGCGGCCAGCGTGAAGCTGTCGAGGGTCGCGGCGACCGGCGCCGCGAGGAGCCGCGCGCCGGCGGTCAGGAGCATCGCGGGAACCCAGAGGAGCCCGGCCAGCGTGATGCCGCCGAGGGCGCCGCGCGGGAGCTGGGCGCGGAGCCGGTGGTACGCGCGCCCGGCCAGCGCGCCCACGGCGAGGACGGGCAGGGTGCCCTCGGCGAAGATCTGCGGGAAGAACCCGATGGTGGCGGCGTGCACGGCCGCGAAGCCGCCGAGCACGGCGAGCCCCGCGACCGCGCCGGCGAGGAGCGAAGGCCGCAGGTCAGGATCCACGCGCTGCCCCCCGCCGCGACACCGTTTCCGCGAGCACGACGCCCGCGACCAGGGCGACCGCGAGCATGACGCCCCACACCTTCGCGAGCCGCACGCCGGCGGTGAAGAACGGGATGTTGTGGCCCAGCGACAGGGCGAAGGCGAGCCCGGCGAGGCCCATGGCCAGCGCGGGCCGCGCGCGGCGCGTCAGCAGCCAGCCGGCGGCGAGCCCCACGGGCACCGCGGCCAGCAGGTCGGTGAGCACCCGCGCGCCATCGATGCTCGCGGAAAGGGGCCCGGCGCCGCGCGCGACGCTGACCATCCCGACGGGGGCGAGCGCGGCGTACAGCAGGAGCCCGAACGCCGGGCCCTCGGCCCGTCCTCGCGGCAAGGCCCGCGCTCGCCGCAGCTCGTGGAAGGCCCACCCCGCCGGCAGCCCCGCAAGCGGCCCGAACAACAGCCCGATCAGGAGCGGTTCCCACGTGGGGAAGATGACGAGCCAATGCAGCGTGCCAAACGTGAGCGCGCCGGCGAGTCCCGCGACCGCCCCCGCCGCGAGCGCGGCACGCAGCTCCCGATCCACGCTGCGGCAAGCGCGCGGGGGAGCTTAGCCCTGCTGTGCGGCGCGCGCACGAAGCGGAACCGGCCAACCTAGAAGTAGCACCGCACCGCTCCGCGCCCATGGACTGGTCGGCCTGGCGCGACGAGTTCCCGATCCTGGGCCGCAAGACCTACCTCAACACGTGCTCGCTGACGCCGCTAGGCAAGGCGCATCGCGCGGCGACGGAGCGCTTCTTCGCGCAGTGGGACGAGCTGGGCGCGAGCGCGTGGTATGGCCCCTGGACCGACGCGATCGACGAACTCCGCGGCAAGGTCGCGAAGCTGCTGCACGCCCCGAAGGAGGAGATCGCCCTCGCGCCCAATGTGAGCAGCGCGCTCGGCACGCTGATGAGCTGCCTGCCGCTGCAGCAGCAGAGCGTCGTCGCGAGCGACATGGACTTCCCCACGCTGACGTACCACTTCATGGCGAAGCCCCACCTCGACGTGCGCTTCGTCAAGGGCGACGGCGTCGAAGTGCCGCTGCAGGCCTACGTGCGCGCCATGGACCCCAGCGTCGCGGTGCTGGCCTTCAGCCAAGTGTGGTACCAGAGCGGCGGCATCGCGCCCGCGCAGGAGCTGACGAAGCTCGCGCGGCAGCAGGGCGCGCTCGCGCTGTGCGACGGCTATCAGGGCGCGGGCCACTTGCCCACCGATCCGCGCGCCATGGGCTGTGACGTGTACATCACTGGCGGGCTCAAGTGGCTGCTCGGTGGCACCGGCATCGCCTTCGCGTGGGTGCGGCGCGAGCTCCACGAGCAGATGAAGCCGCGCGTGACGGGCTGGTTCGCCAACGCGCGGCAGTTCGATTTCGACAGCACGCGGTTTTCCTTCCACACCGATGCCCGGCGCTTCGAGGCGGGCACACCGTCGTTGCACGCCGTGCACATGGCGAGCGCGGGCCTCGACATCGTTCTGCGCATCGGCGAAAGCGCCCTCCGCGATCGCACGCGCGCGTTGGACACCGACCTCGTGGACCGGCTGCAGGATCACTCCTTCCAGCTCAAGACACCGGAAGCGCCCGACCGGCGCGGTGGCATCGTCGCGGTGGCGTGGGACCGCGAGGACCCCTCGAAGGCGGTCCAGCGGCTCGCGCAGGAGAACATCATCGTGGACGCGCGGCCGGGCCGCGTGCGCCTCAGCCCGTACTTCTACAACACCGAGGAGGACAACGAGCGCGCCGTGCAGGCGCTGGTGAAGGCGCGCGGATGAGCCGTTGATGTAGAGACTCCCGCCCGCCCTCTGGGGTTCTCCGCCATCCCCCTTGAGGCTTGCCGGGGGAGGTGGCCGAACGTTTCGGTCCCTGCACGCTTGCACGGGAACGCGGGAAAAGCCTCAAGGCCCCGAGCCGGATCAGGAGCGGCATGGCCGACGCGGATGCGTTGCCCGTGCCCGCCGAGCTGCAGCCGACCCTCGCCCGCCACCCCGGGGTGGACTGGGCCGGCGTCGTCGCCGAGTCGCTCCGCGCCAAGGCCGAGGCGATCGAGCGCGCCGAAGCCGTCGCGCGCCGCAGCAAGCTGAGCGCCGAGCAAGCCCGCGCGCTGGGCGCCCGCCTCCGGGAGGGCGACGATGCGCCTCGCGCTTGACCCCGCCGCGCTCGCGTGGGCCCTCCACCCGCAGGGCCACGTCGCGCGCGCGGCCCTGCTGCAGCACGCCAGCCTCGTGCCCTCGCCCGCCATCTCGCGGCTCCGCCGGCTGCGCGGCGAGACCGCCGATGCGACGGGCCTCCGGCGCAACGATGTATGGGACCTGCTCACGGCTTTGCTGAGCCGCGTCGAAGCGGTCGAGCGGGAGCGCTACGAGGAGTTCCTGCCCCTCGCGCATCGCCTCGCGGGCCCCGAGCGCGCCCCCGCGCTCGCTGTGGCGCTCGCGATGGAGGTGGACGCGCTGCTGGCGGGCGATGCGGGCTTCGCGCGGCAGGACCTCGTGCCCGTGCTGCCGGCTTGGCCACGCGCGCGGCAGCGAAGGCTGCCGTAGGAGGAACGCTCGGGTCGCCCGAACGCGAAACCGAGGTGATGCCGCCTCGACCTTGGTCGGTGGCTCCGGTCGCGGGCCGCCCTCGGCGCTTCGAGGCGCCGCCGCGGCTAGATCTCGACGCTGCCCACAGGCACCGGCGGCTCCCGCCGCGGCTCGATGACGAACGTCCACACGAGCCCGGCCCCGGCCGCCACGAGCAGCGCGGCCTGGGCCGCGAGCGTCTCGACCGTCGCGTGGATGCCGAGGAAGCTCGCGAGGCCGGCCAAGGCCGGGCTCGCGTCGAGCATGCCCTGCAAGGAGGGCAGCGCCGTGACGCCGACGACCCCTGCCTCCTGCAACTCGTGGATGCCCGCGCCGGCGAAGGCGAAGGCGAGGTAGTACAGCATCGCGCTCGTGAGGATGAAGAACGGCCGCATCGGGATCGCGACGCCCCACCGCGTGAAGGCGAGGAAGACCGCCGCGAGGGCTGCGAAGCCGACCACGAAGCCGGCGAGCACGCTCAACCCCGACGCCGCGGTGGGGGCGGAGCC
>DASYRW010000290.1:0-20765 GCA_036003985.1 Thermoplasmatota archaeon | reverse complement strand
GAGGAGATCACGGGCAAGAAGAAGGAAGGCCTGATGAAGGTCTTCGTGGACATCAATGCCAACTTCACCAAGGTGTTCGCCAAATTGAGCGACGGCGGCATCGCCGAGCTCAGGCTGGAGAACCCCGAGCGCCCCTTCGAGGGCGGGCTCATCATCCGCGCGCAGCCCAAGGGCAAGCGCGTGAACCGGCTCGAGGCGCTGAGCGGCGGCGAGAAGAGCTTGACCGCGCTGGCGCTGATCTTCGCGATCCAGGAGTACGCGCCGTCACCCTTCTATGTCCTGGACGAGGTGGACATGTTCCTCGACGGCGTGAACGCCGAGAAGGTCGCCATGCTCGTCAAGGAGCACAGCGCGCAGGCCCAATACCTGATGGTGAGCCTGCGCAAGGTGACGCTCAAGGAAGCCGACCACGTGTACGGCGTGACGATGACCGCCGACCAGCAGACGCAGATCGTGGGCGAGGTGCGCATCGACGAGATCGTCGAGGAGCCTGCGCCAGAGATGCCGAAGGAGCTCGCCGCGGTGAAGACGTGAGCCCTCAACTTCAGGAGCCGCAGGAGGAGCCCGCGGCGGAGCCAGCGGAGCCCGCCGAGCCGGCGCCCGAGGCCGAGGTCATCAACCACCTGCTGTTCCACAAGAGCCTCATCGGCGAGGGCCCCGACCCCGGCCGCCTCAACGCGTACATCGAGATGGTCAAGGCCTCGAAGGAAGGCGCTCACCTCGTGATGGTGAACCCCTTCGACCGCGCCATCGCCATCGCGTTCCAGCTCGTGATCGAGAAGCACCTCGACCCGTGGAAGCTGGACTTGGTCCAATTCACCGAGATGTACCTGGAGCGCGTCCGCAACGGCGAGGAGGTGGACCTGATCACCGCCGGCAGGCTCATCTTCCTCGCGTGGAGCGTCCTGAAGCTCCAGAGCGACGAGGCCCTCGTGCGCGCGGAGCTGAGCCGGCAGCAGCCCGCGCCCGAGCCGGAGGAAGTGAGCTGGGACGACATCCGCGGCGATGCCTGGCTGACCAACGACGGCGAGTACGCCTTCACGACCGCGGTGCTGCAGGGCCAGCACGCGCCCATCGACGAGAAGATCCGCCACCGGGGCGACCGCAAGGTCACGCTCTTCGAGCTGGTCGAGGCCTTCGAGGAGGCCCGGCAGGAGGCGGAGCTGCGCATGGTGCTCGACACCAAGCGGCGCGAGGCGCGCTTGCTGTGGGCCAAGGAGTCCAAGGCTGGGGTCCAAGGCGCGGCCCACAAGGAGGACCTCGAGGCCGAGATCGCGGAGGTGTGGGGCCGCATCACGCGCTTGAACGGCCATCCCATCCCGCTGCGCGACCTGCACGACAAGACGCGCGAGGACCTGGTCAAGGCCCTGGTGAGCTGCCTCTTCCTCGCGCGCGCGTACCGCGTGGACATCTGGCAGGAGAACTTCCCCTACGGGCCGATCTTCGTCAAGAACCTCAACCCGGGCGAGGACGCGAGCGACGCCCGCCTCGCCCTGGAAGCGATGCAGGCGAAGAAGGACAAGAAGGCCGGGAAAGCGGCGCTGCAGGAGAAGCGCTCCACCGCGGCCAGGCGCGCCGCGGCGACCCGGAAGGGCAAGCGCAAGTTCGTGCTCGACGACGCGCCGATCGAGGTCCAGCTCGAGGTGGCGGCCGCGGTCGCGGCGGCGCTGGCGCGCGTGCTGGGGCCGGAGGTGATGGGCGATGGTTGAACCGCAGGTTGTGCGGATCGTGGAGGCAGCGCTGTTCAGCGCGGGCAAGCCGCTGCTCGTGGACGAGCTGGCCGACAGCACCAAGCTGACCAAGGAGCAGGTGCGCGACGCGTGCAAGGCCCTCGAGAAGGAGTACGAGGCCAGCCCCAACGCGCTCGAGGTCGCCAAGGCCGGCGACAAGTGGGCGATGCAGCTCAAGGCGCAGTGGGCGCCCCACGCAGCGAAGCTGGCGCCGATGGAGGTGCCGGCCAAGACGCTCAAGACCCTCGCCCTCATCGCGTTCCACCAGCCCATCCTCCAAAGCGAGCTGAAGCGCATGGTGGGCGAGCGCGTCTACGACCACATGCACGAGCTGCACGAGCGCGGCTTGGTCGTCGCGCGCGAGCACGGGCAGACCAAGATCGTGACCACCTCCGACAGGTTCCCCGAGTACTTCGGCATCCCCGAGACCGAGCCCGACAGGATCCGCACCTTCTTGGCCGACAAGCTGGGCATCAAGGTGGCGCCGAAGCAGGTCGAGGCCGACATCGCGAAGGCCGCGGCCGAGGGCGCGGTGGTCGCGCCGGAGGCAGCCCCCACGGAGGGTGCCCTTGAAGGCGAGGGGCAGGCCCCCGAGCCCGATGGCGAGGCTCCGCCGGCGCCGGCAGCGTGAGCCCGCTGCCACGCCTCAAGTAGGGGCGGGGCCATGGCCTGCCATGCGCCGCACGCTCGTGGCCGGCGTCGCCCTCGCCGCCGCGCTGGCGCTCCCCGCGGGCGCGAGCCTGGGCGGTGGCTGGTTCGTGCAGGTGGACCGCGTTGGCACCGTGACCCAAGGCTTGGCGGAGCCCGGCGCGCTCGACGCGTACGCGACGTGCGGCGGCCACGCGCCGGAGAAGACCAACTGCAACATGCTGCACGCGGATTTCCCGCAGCACTGGGGCTTCGTGCTCGGCCACGGGCTGGTGTTCAGCTACTCGGGCGCGCTGCACATCAGCTTGACGGCCAACGACCTCCTGACCGTGCAGGGCGCAGGGGACCGCACCTTCACGTGCGCCATCGTCGCGGACAAGGGCGACTGCATCGCCACGGGGCCGTTCCCGGCCTTCAACCGCCCGGTGATGCAGCGCTGCCTGGCGCCGGGCGAGGGCGACTGGCTCTGCTACGGGCTCAACTGAAGCCACGAGCGTGACCCCGCCGGGCGGGACGCGTGCCGCGCGGGTCGAGAGGTTGAGGACAATCCTCAAGAGGGCTCCCCGCGTGGCAAGCTGGGACGGATCCATGCTGCCCGCGAAGCCGCTCCTCGTGCTCGCCCTCGTCAGCCTCGCCGGCGCCGGCGCCCTCGCCGCGCTCGACGCGCCTGCGCTCCTGCCCGGCGCGCCCGGGCCCGGACCCGGCCACGCCAACCCCGCGGCGCGCGCCCCAGGCTGGCCCCTCGCGGCAGGCGCGGGCCTCGGCCTCGCTGGCGACGGCGCGGCGGCTGCGGGCCAGCCCCTCGTGGAGAGCGCCACCTTCAGCCTGATCCGCACGGCGGCGACGGCCACGGAGATCAACCTCGGCGTCGCGCCCAACGGGCACGTCTTCGTGGGCGGCTGGAACGCCGTCTACAGGTCCAGCGACGACGGCGCGACGTGGCAGCGGCTCAACGCCGAGCCCTGGCAGGTGGCGACGATCGCGGCCGACCGCGTGCTCATCGTGGACCACGACACCGGCCGCGTCATCAAGGACGACACCTCCCTCGCGTGCACGACCATCAGCTGGAGCGACGACGACGGGGCGACGTGGCTGCACACGCCGCTGGCGTGCGGCGGCGGCGTCACCGACCACCAGAAGATCGCCGTGGGCAAGCGCGTCGGCGCCTTCGCGGACCCCACCGGCCTGCTCTACCCCAACCTCATGTACGCGTGCGCCAACGGCCTCGCCGCGGCGAACTGCGGCGTCAGCCCCGACGGCGGCCTCGCGTGGCTGACCACGACGCCCCACGGCATCGGCTGCGCCTTCCAGGGCGCGCCCGTCAGCGACGCCAACGGTGCGCTGTACGAGCCCACCACGCAGTGCGGCGCGCAGATCCGCAAGACGGCCAACGCTGGGCTGACCTGGACCAACATCGAGGTCGCGGGCGCGACGCCGAGCGCCGACACGCCGGACATGGCCGTGACGCCCGACGGCTCGCTGTATTTCTTCTACACCGACAGCGACTGGCACCCCGCGCTGGCCCGCAGCCTCGACGGCGGCGAGACGTGGGACGTCTTCGCCGTGAACGTGCCGGGCCTGGTCAGCAGCGTGTTCCCCAGCATTGTCGCGGGGCAGGATGGCAGGATCGCGCTCAGCTTCTACGCCACGCCCGACGACGACGAGGGCTGGAACCACAACCCCGGCGACGCGCCCGACGCGGTGCGCTGGTTCGGGTACGTCGCGGTCGTCGCCGACGCGGCCAGCGCTGCGCCGACGATCCAGCCCCTCGAGGTCACGGGGGGCGACCCGCTGCAGCTGGGCTGCTTGAGCAAGCTCGGCGGCTGCCTCGGCAACATCGCCGACTACATGGACATCGACGTGGGCCCCGACGGCCGCGCATGGGCGGTGTTCGTGGACGGGTGCGAAGGCTGCACCGACCACGCCAGCAGCGACAAGCAGGTCGTGCTCGTGGCGAAGCAGACGGGCGGGACCACCCTCTGAGGGCTCAGCGCCGGTTCCACACCCACATGCCGAGCGGCGCGAGGATCGCGCCGGCGACGAGCATGAGCGCGCCCGTGCCCGTCTCGATCCACGCGATGGGCTCCGCCACGAGCCCTGAGCCCAGCTCGTAGAGGCCGAAGAACGCGAGGCTGACGCCGGTGAGGAACACCCAGCTGTAGGGGTTCATCATCGCGAGGCCCATGGTCCTGCCTCGCCGCTTGCTGGGCTAAGCCGGTTGCGCTTGGGGACCTCAGCGCAGGCGGGCGGTCAGGCCGCAGGCCGCGCAGTGCACCTCGGCGGGGCCCGTCGTCGGCGCGCGCGCCAGCTCGCCGCACCGCGGGCAACGGCTGGGACGCGAGCGCAGGGCCAGGGTCGGCGCGTCGGGCGCCCGCTCCCCGGCCTGCCATTGCAGATGGCGACCCGCGACCGCCGCGCCGACGACCGCGAGGCCCACCCACAAGGGCAGGAAGCTCGCGGCCGCGCGGCCTGCCATGCCCACGCCAGCGCGGTCGGCGAGGACGGAAGCGGCGCCGCTCGCCAGCGCGAAGAACGCCAGGAGCACGCCCAAGCCGAGCGCGAAGCCGAAGCTGCGCTCGTGGCGCGCGGCGGCGCGGCTCGCGTCCAAGGCTTCGAGGGCGCCCAAGCCGTCCAGCGCAGCGAAGGCGGGCGCGTGGAGCCAGCGCCCGAAGAGCCCGATCGCGGCCGCCGCGCCGCCGATGGTGCCGACCGCGAGGAAGATCTGCGCCATGAGGGGGTTCACGAAGCCCGCCATCAAGCCAGGCAATTGCGTGAGCAGCAGCGCGAGGGTCTGGAACGCCGCGGCGAGCGCGGCCACGCCGACGACGCCGCGGCGCGCGGCCCGGGCCAGCGCACGCGGCAGCGCGTCGCCTTGCGCCACGCCCGCCGCGGGCGCCGCGAAGAGCACCACCAGGAAGAGGCCCATGGCCAGGAGTGCCATGAGCCGCACGAGCACGAGCGCGGCCTGCGCGGGGTCGGGCCGCTCCTGCGGCGCGGCGGGCGCGCCGAGCCAGAGGGTGAGCAGCGCGATGGCGAGGGCCGGCAAGGCCCACACGGTCAGCATGCCGCCAGGATGGCTGCGCAGCGGCGCCCACACGCTTCCTGCCCCGGCCACGCGGGCCCGACGCGCGCGCGGCGGAAAAACCTTGCTGGCGCGCGGCCTTCGCGGCCTGTGGACTGGGGCTTCGGCGCGGGCGAGCTGATCCTGGCGCCGGACCTGGCCGCGGCCCTCGAGCCCGCGTCCAAGGCGTTCGCGGCCTGGGAGATCACGGGCGAGGGCCCCTTCGCCACCGCCGAAGGCCTGGCGCGCGTCCGCGCCGCGCTGCCGAGCTTCCGGTTCCAGCTCACGTTCCATGCCAGCTTCCGCGCGGTGGACCTGGCCGCGCCCGACCCCGCGGCGCGCGAGCGAAGCGTGAGCTTGGTCGCGGGCCAGCTCGACCTCGCGCGCGGCCTCGGCGCGAGCGCGGTGGTCGTGCACCCGGGGCAGCGCATCCGCGGCCTCGCGGACCCGCGCGCGGAGGAGCGCTGCGCCGCGTCGCTCGCCGCGCTGGCGGCGCGCGCCCGCGACCTCGGGCTCGAGGTGCGCGTGGAGAACATGCCGCGCGGCCCCGTCGAGCTCGCCCAGAGCCCCGAGGAGCTGGCGCGCCTCGTCGCGCCCGCCGCGCGCGCAGCCTGCTGGGACCTCGGCCACGAGCGCACGTTGAAGGTGCCGCCGGACCTCGGGCCGGTGTTGCCGTGGGTGCGCGAGGTCCACCTCCACGACAACGCCGGCGCGAACGACGAGCACAAGCCCCTGACCGCGGCCAGCGCGTGGGTGGCGCCGCGCCTGCGGCTGCTCGATCGCCCCGGGCTGCTCGTCGTCGCGGAGCACCGCACCGTCGCCGAGTGCCTCGCGTCGCGTGTGGCGGCGCTTGGTCTCCTCGGCGTGCCGTGAGGATGCGTCGGGCATTACGAGACAATTCCGTGCTTCCGAAAGTGGTGGCTTGCTCGCTTCCAACCAATCAGCCCAAGAGCCCGGTCCGGCGTGCGATGCCATGCTCCGGGCGCTGCTCCTTGCGGCGTTGGTTGCATCATCATCGGCCGCCGCGTGGCAGACGCCCTCGACGGGCCGCGGCGGCGCGGGCCCCGACGACGAGCCCACGATGCCGATGTTCTTCGCGTGGCCGAAGGCGACGCTGCGCGTCCTGCTCGTGCCCCCGGCGCACGGGCCGGTCTACTCGGGCCTGCCCCCGGACGGCGAACCGCCGCTCGAGGCGATCGATGGGACGTACCTGCGCGCCAGCCTCGATGCGATGCGCGACTGGGACGCCGCCATCGATTTCTTTGCAGCAACGCACCCCGAGCAAGCGTGGCTTCAGGGCGTGTCGTGGCAGCTGCTCGTCGCCTCGGGCGAGGGCGCGGGCGTGCTCGCCGACGAGCTCAACCAGGCCGACGTCGTCGTGCTCTACCAGGAGACCCTCGGCGCCGTCATGGGCTTGACCTGGAACGGCGTGCGCCCCACGCCGCTGGGCATGCAGGTGGACAGCCCGCATCCGGTGTGCGTCATCAACAACGGCCAGTGGCTCGGCTACTCCTTCACGTACGCGGACATGTACAACATCCACGGTCACGAGTTCGGCCATTGCCTGGGCGTGCTGCACGCCAACGTTGCCCACGACGTCATGGACGGCGAATACGACCACTGGCCCACGCCGGCAACTGCGGCGGAGCTGCACTGCATGAGCAACCTCGACGTCGCGGGGCTCGCGCTCAGCTTCGGCGAGGCCCTCGGCCACCCGCCGACCGAGACGACCGCGCGCGTGGACGTGTGGGAGCGCTACCCGCTGCGCGCCGGGTGCGAGGGCTTGTAGGGCAGAGCCATCCGTCGCGCTGCAGGCGGCGCAGGGACGCGCGCGCCTTCGGTTCGGTGGCAGAAGCGCGGCGCGCGGCCGCGGCGAGAACTTGCGCGTCGGTGCGGCGGCCATCGGCCGCGCGCAGGACGTGGAAGTCCAAGGCGGGGATCTCGCCGGCCTCGACGTCGCCGGGCCGCCGGACGAGCGCTGCGTAGGTGGCGCGCGAGCGGCCGCCGCGGCCGCGGCTGAGCGCGGGCGCGAGGTCGTGGCCCAGCCGGAGCAGCACCACCCCCGGCGCGCGCCGCGGCCGCCTCGACGCGCGCGCGGCCCGGAACGGCTTGGCGAGCAGGGCCAGGTGCGCGTGCTCGAAGGCGGCGAGGTCGGCGATCCAAGCTGGAACGCGGGCGCCCTCCGGTCGGGCGCACCACCCGGCCGCGCGCGCCGCCTCGCGCAGCGGGTCCTCGAGCGCGTACGGGTGCGCGCGGAAGTAAGCCGGCAGCTTGCCCGCCTCGTCGAGGGCTTGGTAGGTGCGGGGCAAGTCTGCAGCGAGCGCGCTGCGGCGGTCCGCGGCGCGGCGCGCGGCGAAGTAGGCGACGTCGTCGGCGTCGAGGCTCGCCAGCAGCGTTGCTTCCTTGCCCCGCAAGCCCCGGCCGCGCACGTGCCGCGTGCGCCCGCGCGCGAAGCTCCGGCGCGACGGCTCCTCGAGCAGCAAGGAAGCCAGCTCCTCCTGCAGCTTGCGCAGGCTCACCGCGCCGCCTCCATGAGCTTGTGCGCGCGTCGCAGCTCGTTGGCCAGCTGGCTCGGCGGCCCGAAGGTCTGGTCGCGCTCGATGAGGGCCGCGCGGACGGGCGCGAGCTCCAGCACCTGCTGCGTGAGCCCCCACACCTCCTCGTGGATCGGCGCGCCGTGCGTGTCCAGGAGCTTGCCATCGATCCAGTCGCTGCCGGCCAAGTGCAGCTGCACGACCCGATCGAGCGGGAACGCGTCCAGGTATGGGCCCGGCTTCACGCCGAGGTTGTACGCGTTGTTGCGCAGGTTGTTCACGTCGAGCAGCACACCGCAGCCGGTGCGCTTCGTGAGCTCGCGGAAGAACTCGGGCTCGGTGTAGTCCTGGCCTTGGAACTGGAAGTACGCGCTGATGTTCTCCAGCAGGAAGGGCTTGCCCAGCATGGCCTGCGCGCGCTTCACGTTGCGTTCGAGCACGCGCAGCGTCGCGCGCGTGTAGGGGATCGGCGCGAGCTGGCCGATGTTGCGGTCCCCGATCTTCGTGAAGCACAGGTGGTCGCTCGTCCACGGCGCGTCCAGCGCGCGCGTCACGCGCGCCATCTTCGGCACGAAGCCCGCGTCGGGGCCCGTCGCGGTCCCGATGCTCACGCTCACGCTGTGCGTCACCACCGGCACCCGCGCAGCGAGCTCGCGCAGCCGCTGGCGCGCCTCGGCGCGGCCCTCGAGCACGTGCTCGGGCATGACCTCGAGGAATCCCAGGGCCTCGCCCTGGGCGGAGAGGAAGTCGTGGAGGGCGCCGCGATAGCCCAGCCCGGCGCCCAGCCACGGGAGCTGTTGGGGGGAGAACCCCATCGGAACCAGGACCTTACTCCTTCTTCTTCTTGCTCTCGGTGGAGCTGCTGCAGCTCTTGCCGCTCGAGCAGGACTTGCCGCTGCTGCAGGACTTCGCGTTTTCTTCCTTCTTCCCGAACCACTTCTTGATGAAACCCATGGCGTCACGTCCTCGCGCCGGCCTTGCGGCCGAACGTTCGTCTACGACCGAACGGTAATGGCTGCGAGCCGATAAGGCTTGCGGCCCGGGCGGCGCAAGGCCCTGGTTGGATTTATAGCTGGTTGCTGCCCGCTTGGACGCCGGCGCGCGCCAGGATGCGCACGACGCCTGCCTGGCCATCGACCTCGACGAGGTCGCCGTCCCGGAGGGCGCGCGTCGCCGTCTGGGTGCCGAGCACGCACGGGATCCCGAGCTCGCGCGACACGATCGCTGCGTGGCAGAGCATGCCGCCGAGGTCGGTCACGATCGCCGCGGCGCGCTCGCACGCCAGCACGAGGTCGGGCTGGGTCATGTCGGTGACGAGGATGTCGCCTTTGCCCACCTTGCCTGCGTCGCGCGCGTCGCGGAGGATGCGGGCCTGGCCGCGCGCGAGGCCGGGGCTCGCGCCCGTGCCGCGGATCTCCTGCATCGGGGCGGCCTCGCGCGCCTTGCCCTGCGCGTGATCCAGCAGCAGCGCCGCATCGCGGCCGGTGAGCACGTGCAGCTCCCCGCCGAGGGCTAGCAGCGCCGCGCCGCGCCGCCGGGCGCGCACGTCGGGCAGCGCATCGCCGCGCAGCGCGTCCGCCAGCTCCTCGTGGGTCAGCAGGTGCACGTCGCTGGGCGCGATGCGCAGAGCGTCGGCCATGCCACGCAGCCAGGGCTCGTAGGCGGCGCGCGCGCGCATCCACAGCTCGCGCCGCTGGGTGCGCACGCCGACTTGGCGACGCAGCCCGAGGACTAGGGCTTCGACGTCCGCCCCGAGCAGCATCGCCGCGACGCGGGACGCCCACGCCGCCTCGCGCGCCTCCGCGTCGCGCCGACGTTGCGCGTGATCCTCCGCAGCGCTGCCGGCGTGCGGGCGCACGCTCGCGAGCACGGCGTCCGCGTCGCCGACCAGGTACCCGAACCGCGCGACGTGCGCGTCGAGGGCCGCGCGCAGGCTGCGGTGCTGGAGCCGCGCGGGCCCGGGTCGAAGCCCCGTGCGCGCGGCGAGGGCCGCCAGCTCCAGCACATCCTGCTGCGCGGCGTGGGTGTCGGTCGGCACGTCGGGCGGCGCCGTGAGGAGCTCGCGCGCCGCGTCCTCGGACCCTGCGAGGTCCGCCACGAGGCGGCCGACGATGGCGTCCTCGCCGTAGCCGAACACGTAGCTGTAGGGCTGGCTCGCCATCTCCAGCTCCGCGTACCGATCGGCCGCGCGCGCGAGCGCGTCGGCTTCGTCGGGCGCGCCGCGCGCCAGGTCGCGCTCGAGGTCGCGCACCTCCTCCATCAAGGCTTCGAAGCGCGCGGCGAGCGCGAGGAGGCGCCGCGGGTCGTCGCGCACGAGCGCCAGGTACGCGTCCCCGAAGCGCTCGAACGCGCCGTCGACGAGCCACGTCGCGAGCCCCGCCTGGAGGAAAGCCTCGGTGCCTTCCGCGACGCCCGTCCAGGCCGGCACCTCGCGCTGCAGGCCGAGGAACACGTGCCCGCGCAGGAGCTGCGAGCCCGCCCAGTCGCCCTGCTTCACCCACCGCAGCCCGAGCGCGCGCTCCCAAGGCGCCATGGACTCACCGGGCCCGCGCGGGCCAACCCACGGCGAACAAGCAGGCACGCCCCTGCTTGCCCGCGCAGCGCCGCTCCTCCACCCACGCCGCGCGGCCGCTGCGGGTCGTGAGGGCGCCCTGGAGGAAGCCGCGGATCAGCGCGCAGCGGGGCCCACCCGGCCGCGCCCCCTCGGCGTGGGTGAGCTCGATCGCGGTCGCGTCGCGCGGCCGCACCGCCTTGCCGAGGCCGTCGCGCCGCCACACCTCGGCCAGCTCGCGCAGCAGCGCCGTGGGCTCCTGCTCCTTCAGGTGGGCCGCCGCGAGCGTGCCGAGGCGCTCGCCCACCAGGCCGATCCACCGCGCCTCATCGGGCCGGAGCTTGGGCAGCTGATCGAAGGCGTCCACGATGTTCGCCAGCGGCAGCGCAAGCCCACCCTGAGGGCTCGCGACATAGCTGCGCACCGCGTCGCGCAGGTCCTCGAGGGGCACGGAGCTGCTGCCGATGCGCCGCGCGGCGAGCGCGTAGAGCTTGACGCGCGCGTCGTCATCGTGGGCGCGCTCGTCCACCAAGCCATGATCGAGCAGGTCGCGCAGGTGGACGGCCGAGAGCGTGGACTTCGCCTTGCCGGTGAGCTTCACGAGGTCGGTGAGGGTGGCCTCGCCGTCCTCGAGGGTGCGGAGGATGCGCTGCCGCACCGGGTTGGTGACGGCCACGTAGCCCTTGGGTGTGGCGTAGATCGCGAAGGTCTCGGCCACGGTCGCGCATGGCGGGGCAGGAAGCATAAAGCCTTGCTCGCGGGCCGCATTGTTCGGGCCCTCGGGCGTTCGTTCGGGCGTGCACGAACGACCATCCTTGTGCGCCGATCCTCTCGGCTCGCGCAAGGCGTTGTGCGCAAGCCTTATGGCGGCGCCGCACCGTGCGCGGCCCGCACGAAGGAGGCTGAGCCTTTGTCCACCACTCGCTTCGCGACGAGCTACGCGCGCACCTCCGGCATCTTGGTCCTGCTCCTGGGCATCGTGGGCATCGTCTCGCTGGCGACGGGCTACATCGGCCTGATCGCGCGGGACTTCCTGCTCTGGGACCAGACGCACAACGTCCTGCACGTCGTGCTGGGCCTGGTCGGCGTGTACGTGGGCTTCGCGCGCAACCCTGCGCTGAGCCCCATCCTGTACGGCAAAGTGTTCGGCGTCGTGTACGTGCTCCTGGCGCTGATCGGCTTCGTCTCGGCGACGGCCTTGGCTTCGCTGAGCGTGGGCCTCGAGCTGGGCGAGAACCTGGTCCACCTGCTGCTCGGCGTCCTCGGCCTGCTCGCCGGCTTCTACGTCGTCGAGGGCGTTCGCGAGACGACGGGCCGGACGACGGCCGCGTCCTGAGCCAGCCAGCGGGGGCGGACGCAAGCCTTCAAGGCCCCCGCCCCCCTTCGGGCCGCCCATGGGCCGGCGCGGCGGCGTCGTCATGCTGGGGAAGCTGTGCCTCCAGTGGTGCGACGCTTGCGACCTCCCGATCCTGGAGGAGAAGGCCTGCGGCGCGTGCCGCGGCGCGACGCGGCCCGTGCGGCTGACGCCGCCCGGCGACATCCGCCCGGCCTTCGGCTACGACCTCGACCTCGTGCGCGCGACGGCGGACGCGTGGTTCGGCGAGGGCTGCGGCCGCCTCCTCCTGCCCGACGGCGAGCTGGCCCTGCTCAACAAGGTGCCGGACTTCGACCGCATGGACGAGCTGATCGTCGGCGGCGAAGTGCTGGGCGCCCTTCGCTTCAACACCGACACGAGCGGCTGGGGCTTCCTCCCCCGCGTGGGCGGCGCGCGCCGCTTCGCGCGCGCGGCCAGCCGGCACTGGGTCGTCGCGGACGAGGGCGCCATCCCGAGCATCCTGAAGAGCAGCAACCTGATGGGCCCCGGCGTCGTCGACTGCGATGCAGGCATCGCGGGCAACGACGAGATCGTGCTGATGAACCGCGCGCGCCAGGCCCTCGCCGTGGGGCGCGCGCTGCGGCCCGCGCATGAGCTCAAGGCCCTGCTGCCGGGCGTGGCCATCAAGGTGCGCCACCGCGACGCGCCGCGCGAGCCCGACCCGCGCCGCCCGGCGCGCGGCTGGCGCGACGCGCTGGCCGCGAACGAGCCGCTGATGGAGCGCCGGGAGCGCAACGCGATCCGGCACATCCACCGCGTCCGCGGCCAGTTCCCCGAGGCGCCCGTCGCGGTGAGCTACAGCGGCGGCAAGGACTCGCTCGCCACCACGATCATCGCCGTCAAGGCCGGGCTCAAGCCGAAGATGCTGTTCGTGAACACGGGCCTCGAGTTCCCCGAGACCGTCAAGAACGTGCACGACACCGCCGCCAAGTATGGCTTGGAGGTCGCGGAGGAGCGCGCCCTCGATAGCTTCTGGAAGGGCATGGAACACTTCGGCCCGCCTGGCAAGGACTACCGCTGGTGCTGCAAGCTGCTGAAGCTCGGCCCCGCCGCGAAGGTCATCGAGAAGAACTTCGAGGGCGAGGTCCTGAGCTTGATCGGCCAGCGGCGGTACGAGTCCGAGTCGCGCGCGGCGCACGGCAGCACGTGGCGCAATCCTTGGGTGAAGAACCAGATCGGCACCAGCCCCATCCAGGACTGGACCGCGCTGCACGTGTGGTTCTACCTGTGGCGCGAGAAGGCCGAGGTGAACCCGTGGTACGAGCGGGGCTTGGACCGCATCGGCTGCTTCATGTGCCCCGCTTCGAGCCAGGCGCAATTGCAGATCGTGAAGGAGAGCTACCGCGGCTACGCGCGCTTCCAGAAGGAGATCGAGGGCTACGCGGCGAAGAAGGGCTTTGCTGGGGATTGGATGGCCTACGACCTGTGGCGCTGGCGGCGCCTTCCGGGGCACATCCAGGAGATGGTCAAGGCCAGGGGCCTGGAGCTGCGCGACCCCAACGCGCCGGAGCCGCAGAAGGGCGGCTACAACCTGCACGTCGCGTCGGGCTACGAGCCGTGCACGGGCGGCGTGAGCATCGAGGCGGTCTTCGAGACCCACCTCGACATCCAGCGCGTCACCAACATGCTCAACACGGTGGGTCCAGCCAAGCTCGAGGACGACGGCCAGGTCGGCGTGGTGCACGAGAAGCGCTACCCGGCCAACGCGACGGTCGAGATCTTCCCCGATGGCCATCTGGTGGTGCGGGGCAAGGACGAGAAGGACTGCGCCGACCGCCTCGAGAAAGTGCGCCAGATGGTGCTGTGGTCCGAGACCTGCGTGAGCTGCAACGCATGCGTGCCCCGCTGTCCGTTCGACGCGCTGAAGCTGCCCAAGGGCGAGACCATCCAGATCGACGAGAGCAAGTGCACGCACTGCGGGCTGTGCTTCGGGCCGTGTCCCGTGGTGGACTTCGACCCGAACAAGTTCTTCGAGTGGTAGGGCCTGTCCCGCTGCGTCGAGCCTTTCCGGAGAAATCTCTTGGCTTCCTCGTCCCTGGCTGTCTTGATGCGCGCGTTGGCCCTGGCCCTGCTGGCGGTGGTGGTCGCGGTGCAACCCGCGCAGGCCAGCCTCGGCGACGAGGTCACCTACGTCGGCCTCCTGTTCAACGTCGCGGCCGAGGGCGTGTGGCAAGCCTCGACGCACCTCGGCGACCAGTGGCTCTTCGAGGTCGCGACCTTCGCCGGCACGACGGACACGTGCACGGTCTTCGGGAGCGTGCGCAGCGGCTTCGCGGGCTCGTGCGCGTCGGGCGCGACGTTCGCGGTCACGGGCACGGAGCACGAGCCGGTGCTCCCCGAGCTGAGCGCGGTGGACGTGCAGCCACGCGTCACGCTGGACTACGCGGGCAACGAGTACATCGCGGCCGTCGCGGCGGCCTAGCCGAGGACTCCGTCGAGCAGCCCGCCGCGCGCCGCGCTGGCCGGCGCCGTGCGGTTGCCGTTGCCGAACATCGCGTACGGCATCGCGGCCGTGAAGATGTCGCAGCGCCCGAGGCGGCCATCCGCCCAGAAGGGGTGCAGCACGCCGCCGCCCGCCGCGAGGCCCACGTAGTCGCCGATGAACGGGAAGCCGGCCTGGTGGTAGCAGCCCTCGGGGACCGCCCAGCTCGCGTCGCTCGCGCGCAGGCTCGTGAACGTCGCGCCGCCGTCGGTCGAGCGTGCGACGGTCAAGTCGAGCAGGTCATTGCCAGGAGCGTAGCTGCGATCGTAGAAGCCCACGTCCACGCCGCCCTCCTCGTCGACCGTGACCCACGTCATGAACTGGTCCGCGTCGCCCGCGTCGCTGTTGACCTTGACCGGCGCGCTCCACGTCTGGCCGCCGTCCTCGCTGCGGATCAGCAGGATGTCCGCCTGCTCGCCCTGCTGGTCGGGCCAGGCGATGTAGAGGTTGCCGTCGCGCTCGCCGCCGGTGGTGTCGATGGCCAGCACGGGAAGGGAGTTGACGCGGTACTCGGCGTTGTCCACGGTGATGTCGTGGACCGCTTGGATCGGCACGGCGGGCTGGAAGCCGGGCGTGCCGGGCACGTTCTTGGTGAACATGATCTGGCTCGTCCCGGGCGCGCCGATCGGCAGCGGCAGGCCCGGGTCGGGCAGCGCGCCGAAGCTGCGCCAGATCACGTACACCGTGCCATCGGACGCGAACTGCGGCATGGCGAACTGGTGCAGCGGCGCGCCCACCTCGCCCAGCAGCAGCGGCGGCGTCCACACGGTCCCGCCGTCGAAGCTCGCGGCGATGAAGAACTCCGCCACGGCCGGCGTGAAGTGGATCCACGTCATGACGAGGTTCTGCGGGTTGCTCGGATCGACGGCGAACCACTGCTTGTCGAGGATCGTCTGCGCGTCGTCGCTCTCGACGACGTTCACGAAGCCGCCCCAGGTCTCGCCGCCGTCGGTGGACTTGGCGATCCAGATGCTGCGGCCGCAGAGGGTGGTCTCCTCGCCGGGGCAAAGGCCCGTGCCGCCCTGGCTGTTGGCCGCGCCGCCGTAGGCGAGGCCGCTGTAGTAGGCGGTGCCGTCCGACGCGAACGCGACGACAGGGTCGCTGTTGCACGGGTAGCGGCTGAGCAGGGTCGTGTTGGGGTCGCCCGGGTAGCCCGCCATGAGCGCGTTGCCCCACGTCTGGCCGCCGTCGCGCGTCCAGTACACGCCGCTCCACACGTTGTACTGGTCGCAGCCCGGGCCCGGGTCCGCGCCGAGGGTGAAGTCCTTCGCGCCCCCGACGAGGTTGCGCGCGTCCATCGGGTTGATGCCGAGCGTGAGCTAGGACGCGGGGCCGTTGCGCACCGTGACCTTCACGTTCTCGCCCGGCGCCAGCGCTCCCGGCGGCGTGGCGCCGCCCGGCCCGGCGGGCCCCGGCGCCGGCTGCGAGAGCCACCCTGCGAAGATCATGGCGAAGGTCAGCAGCGCGGCGGCGCGGGCGGCGGGGCGCATGCGCGGCCACGCGAGCGTCGGCGGAAGAAGATTGTGGTGGCGACCCTCGAACGAGCCTCGCGAACGTTGATGGCTTGCGGTCCCATGCGCCGGCGTGCCGCGCAAGCTGCCGCGCCGGTTCTACACCCGGCCCGCCCTCGAGGTGGCGCGCGACCTCGTGGGCAAGGTGGTCGTGCACCGCACGCCGGAAGGCGAAGCTTCGGGCCGGATCGTGGAGTGCGAGGCCTACGCGGGCCCGCGCGACCGCGCCGCGCACTCCCACCAGGGAAGGCGCACGGCCCGAACCGAGGCCATGTTCCTCGAGGGCGGCCACGCGTACGTGTTCTTCCTCTACGGCATGCACTGGGCGTTCAACGTCGTGTGCGCGCGCGCGGGCGAGCCCCAGGCCGTGCTGGTGCGCGCCGTCGAGCCCGTGCGCGGCCTCGCGCTGATGGCGCGGCGGCGCGGCCTCGACGCGGCGCGGCGCGAGCTCACGAATGGCCCCGGCAAGGTCTGCGAGGCGCTCGGCATCACGAAAGCCCAGTACGGCGCAGATCTCTGCGGCGACGCGCTGTTCCTCGAGGACGGCGTCCCCCTCGCGCGCGTGGCGCGTTCGCCGCGCGTGAACGTGGCCTACGCCGGCGCGCACGCTGCTTGGCCCTGGAGGTTCTACGAGCAGGGCAACCGGTACGTCAGCGTGCGGCCGCGCTGATCAGCGCGCCGCGCCGCCGCGCCGCGCCCACGGGCCCTCGTGCCCCATCTCGCCCACGGCGAGCGCCCCGAGCATCACGGCGCCGCCGAGCAGCGCCACACCAGCCAGCAGCGGCGCGAGCGGATCCTCGGACTGCCGCGACCAACCGACGAGCAGGGCCGCGCCCACCAGGGCCGCAGCCATGGTGCCGAACCACGCGATCCACCGCGCGCGCGTGCGCGGCACGAAGCCTTCCTCCGCGGTCATGCGGTACGCGGGCTCCTCGGTGATGCCGGGCCCTGCAGCCTTGGAGCGGAACGAGCCCTCGCCGGCGCGCACGTGGCGGTGGTCGAGGGTCCACTCGCCGCGCGCGGGCTCGCGTTCCTCGGGGTAGACGTAGTACCACCACAGCGCCATGAGCGCGGTGAGCAGCCCGCCGACCACGAGCAGGAGCACGACGGCCCACGCCGCGATGCCGCGGCCGGGATCGGTGAAGCTGACGCCGTAGCTCACGGCACCCCACACGCCCACAACGAGCAGCGCCATCCACACCAGGAAGAGCGCCCCGTCCTTCAGGATCGGCGTCATGCGTGCGGCGGCCATGCCGTGGGCAGGAGCGGATCGGGCCATGAATCATTCCCGCCATTCCTCACGGTCGGTCCAAGGAAGGGAAGGGGAGCAGGGAAAAGGCGGGAGGCTTGGAGGCTGCGAAGAAGACGACAGCACGGGTCCTCTTCCCTGCACGCCCACGAAGGCGCCGCCGCGCCTTGACCGCTGGCCACAAGGCTCAAGAGCGCGCTGGACCGGGAAATCGGGCGGACGCTCCCCAAACCGGAACGCTCTTGTTCGAGGGAAACGCGCTCGCGAGGAGGGGCTTGGTGAGGGGGCAAACGAGCCACCCCTCCCCGCGAGGCTGCAGGAATCCCGGCTGCAGTCACGCCCCCGTGGCGGAGCGCGGGCTTGAGCTTTGCGACGCGCCGCGGCGTCACCGCGCCGAGGTGCGAGGAAGGAGAGGCTTCATGGCTTCCGCGCCCCTTGCGCGCGCGTGCGCGTGGCGGTCATCGGCGGCACAGGGCTTCGCAGCTGGGGCGGCGAGGCGCTGCGCGTGGACACGCCCTTCGGCGCCGTCGAGGCCCAGGTGGGGAAGCTGGCAGGCCGGGAAGTTTGGTTCCTCGCGCGGCACGGTCCGAGTCACGTCGTGCCGCCCCACAAGATCAACGTCAAGGCCAACGTCGACGCGGCCGCGCGCGCGGGCTGCGAGCGGGTGCTCGCGGTCAACACCGTGGGCAGCATGAAGCGGGAGCTGCTCCCCGGGAGCCTCGCGGTGGCGCGGGACTACATCGACCTCAGCGGCCGCGCCGCGACGTTCTTCGACGACGAGGTCGTGCACATCGACAGCTCGGAGCCCTACTGTCCGGAGGTGCGCCGCGCGCTGCGCGAGGCCGCGGGCGGCGCGCCGGAGGTGGTCTATGCCTGCACGCAGGGCCCGCGCCTCGAGACGCCCGCGGAGATCCGCATGCTCAGCGGCGCCGCGGACGTGGTCGGCATGACCGGCTACCCCGAGGTGGTGCTGGCGCGCGAGCGCGGGCTGTGCTATGGCGCGCTGTGCGTCGTGAGCAACCTCGCGGCCGGGCTGCAGGAGCGCCTGACCGCGCGCGAGGTCGCCGAGGCCAGCCAGCGCGCGGCGCCGCGGGTGCGCAGCGCGGTCGAAGCCGCCGTGGGGAAGCTCCCGGACGCCCGCGGCTGCGCGTGCAAGGACGCGCTGCGCGATGCGCGCCTCGCGTGACGCTGGCGAAGCCGTTAAGCCGGCGCGCTGCTTGCCCCGGTCGTGGCCGACCCGCTCTGGCGCGTCGAGGTCCTGCCCGACGGGATCGTGCGCGCCGCGACGTTCGGCGGCCTCGACGAGGACCAGGCGCGCGCCTACCTCGGCGAGCTGCAGGCGCGCTTCGCGAGCCTGCCCGAACCCTTGCGGATCCTCGGCGACGCGCGCCGCTCGGGCCGCCACACGCCCGCGGCGCGCCGCCTGCTCCGGGAGAACATGCTGCTCGTCCCGCCGGGCTACATGGCCATCCTCGGCTCGGGCCTGCGCGTGCGGCTGTGGGTGCGCATGCTGGCGCACAACTCGCTGCTCCGGGACGTGCGCTTCTTCGCCCGCGAGGAGGACGCGCTCGCGTGGCTGCGCAGCATCCCGGCGGAGGCCCGCGCGCGGCAGACTGCGCGCTAGGGATCCTCGTCGAAGAACGGCAGGATCCCGTGGGGCTGATCGCAGCTGGCGCCCTGCGCCGCGCCCGCGACGGCGAGGTCCGCGCGGACCTTGCCGAAGCCGTGCTCGAGGTCCCGCCCCGGCGCGCCCAGGTCTTGGGCGGTGTCGTCGAGCACGCACCGCAGCTGCGCGTTGGTGAGCGCTGGGTTGGAGGCCTTGACCAGGCCTGCGATGCCGGCGACGAGGGGCGCGGCCATGCTGGTGCCGCTCAGCTCGGCGTAGCGGTTGCCGGGCACGGTGCTCAGGATGTCGCTGCCCGGCGCGGTGAGCTCGACCTCGGGGCCGCAGCTGGCGTAGCTCGCGCGCACCTCGCTCGGCAGGCCGAAGCGGCCGGTCGCGCTCGCGAGGGGCGCGCGCTCGAGGGCCGAGACGGCGACGACCTCGTCGTAGGCGGCGGGGAAGTCCACGAGGCCGCACTGCTCGTTGCCGGCGCTCGCCACCACCAGCACGCCTGCCTGCCAGGCGCGCTGCACCGCCTGCTCGAGGGTGCCGGAGTGGAAGGGGCTGCCGAAGCTCATGCTCAGGATGTGGGCCGCGTCCTGGGTCGCGGCGTCGCCGTCCGGGTTCAGCGCCCAGTCGATGCCTGCAGCGGTGAGGCTCACGGCGCAATCGCCCGCCGCGTCGCAGACTTTGGCCAGCAGAAGGCAGCTCTGGCTCGCGCCGGCGATGCCGACGCCGTTGTTCGCCGCCCCGACGGCGATGCCGGCGGTGTGGGTGCCGTGGCCGAGGTCGTCCACGGGGCTGCGTGGCGGGTCCACGAAGTTGCGCGCGGCGCACACGTTGGCCGCGATGTCTTCGTGGAAGAGGTCGACGCCCGTGTCGAGGAGCGCGATGCGCACCGCGTGGCTGCCGAAGCCGCGGTCCCATGCTGCGGGAAGGCCGACGGAGCCGAGGGCCCACTGCGCGCTGGCGCGCGGGTCGTCGGGCGCGGCGGAGGTGTGCAGGGCGAAGTCCACCTCGGCGGCGGCCACGTCGTCGCGGTCCAAGAGGGCCTCGAGGAGCGCGCCGCTGTCGTCGGTCTGCAGCACCGCGCCGCCCAGGTTGGGCAGGCTCAGCTCGACGCGCGCGCTGTGCGCTGCGGCAAAGTTGGGCAGGTCGAGGGGCACGCCGTCGTCGAACATCACCACGATGCGCGAGGGATCGAGGCCAGGGAGCGCCGCGCTCGGCGGCTCGGACACGCCCTGCAAGGCCGCGCCCAGCACGAGCGCCGCGACGGCGATCCCGGACAGTGCCGATGCTTGCCGCGCGCGCCGCCAGGTGCCCATCGGGCAAGCGGGGCCTTCCGGGCGCATGAGCTTTTCTGCGCCAGCGCTGTCGCCCCGCGCGGTGACAGAGCTTCAGCGGTGCGTCGTGCTGGTCTTCGAGCCCTCGATGTGGATGTGCTCGGGCTTCGCCAGGTACTCGGGCCGCAGCGGCCAGATGCGCAGCACTTGCTCGATGTTGATGAGCACGTCCTTGAGGCGGATGACCTTGGTGCGGTCCTTCTCCTCGCTGATGATGCCGCGCATCGTGATGTACTTCTCCACGATGCCGGCGCTGACTGCCGCCTCCTCCCAGCCCCTGAGATTCTGGGTCGTGCCCTCGGTGACGCCCTCGAGGAACATCCACGCCTCGTCGAACTCCACGAGGCGGCCCTTGTAGGTGCGGTCGTCGTCCATGACGACGATGATCTCGTTGCCCACGAGGTCCTTGAGGTACTTGGTGAGCACGGACGGCGCGGCGGGCATGGCAGGCGCAGGGACGCTGCTCCTGTGGATAGGCTTTTCGCAGCGCTTCGGCCAGGCGCTTAAGAAGGCCACGGGGTGCAACTCCCGCCCCGGGCGCCACCCTCATGCGCGCCGCGCCGCGCGTTCACTGCGGCGCGCGTTCGCGTCGTCCGCGGACCGTCGCGGCGAGCACCTCGATGCCCTCGACGACGCGCGGCCCAGGTCTCCCGAACAAGCCCTCGTCGAGCGCCGCGA
>DASYRW010000289.1:0-10753 GCA_036003985.1 Thermoplasmatota archaeon | reverse complement strand
GGACCGCGGCCAACGCGGCCCGCCTCCGCTCGTGCAACGCCTTGTCGAGGTTCCTGACCCGCAACCGACCAAGCCTCCACTGCCTGCAACCCCGGGCAGGGCGATAGGCTCCCCCAGGATGCAGCCTGGCGCGGCTACGCGGGCGCCGGCCGGCGCGTCGAGCTGTCGTCGGGCGCGCGGCCCATCGCGCGCCCCGACATGGCGCGCGCGAGGCCCTCCCGCATGCTCCGCGCGTCCTGGAACCGCTGGTCCGCATCGCGCCGCAAGGCCTGGCCGAACCACGCGTCCAGCGCCGCGTCGCCGGTGGGTCTGTCGAACCCCGGGGCCATCGCAGCTCGCATCTGCAGCTCGACGGCGCTCTCGCCGGGGTTCGGCGCGAGGTAGGGCTTGCCCGTGAGGGCTTCGTATAGGGTCGCGGCGGCGCTGTAGAGGTCGCTGCGGTGGGTGACGTGGTGGCCCAGGGCTTGCTCGGGGCTCATGAAGCGGATGGTGCCCACTGCTGCAGACGCGTCGTAGCCCGCGACGGTCGTCTCGAAGCCGGGCAGGTGCGCGATCCCAAAGTCGGCGAGCTTCGCGCGGCCGTCGCTGGTGAAGAGGATGTTGCTGGGCTTGACGTCGCGGTGCACCAGGCCAGCTGCGTGGACGGCTTCCAACGCTTGCAGCAGGTCGTCGCCGAGCCGCTGGAATTCGTCGGGCGTGAGTGGCCCGTGCTCGAGGCGCTTGGCGAGGCTGCCGCCCGGCATGTGCTCCATGACGATGAAGGCCTCGTCCCCGACTTGCTCGATGTCGTGGAAGGTGACCACGTTGGGGTGGTTGAGGTTGCCAATCGCCCGCGCCTCGCGCACGACGCTGCGCGGGCCGTCGCGGGCCGAGGGTGGGGTGCGCAGGCTCTTGACCACGACGTCGCGGCCGACGCGTTCGTCGCGGCAGAGGTACGTGGTCGCGGCGCCGCCTTGGCCGAGCATCTTTTGGACGCGGTAGCGGTTGAGGAAGAGCTTGCCCGGCTCGAGGCCTGATTTGGCGGTGGTGGTGCTGCTTTGGAGCGTGTGTTGCATGACCGCGTGGTCCCGGTCGCTGATGCCGAGCTCGGTGCGCAGCGCGCGGAGGCGCGTGCTGACGTCGTTGGGGTCGGTGCCGTTCTGCAGCTCGTTCTGCAGCGCCGCGCGGTAGGCGTTGAGTCGGCGCTGGGTCTCCTCGGTTTCGGGGATCATGGCCTGCCAGAACACGCCGCGCCCGGCCCCGGTCAGGTACATGGCCGAGCCCAGCCCTAGGCCTGCCCCCAGCAGCACGGCCATGACGATGATGAAGGGATCCTGCGTGATGCTCAGCAGGAACGCGCTCGTCATCACGAACACGACGACGAAGATCGCCGCGCCGAGAAAGATCTGGAGCCACGCGGGCACGCGCGGCGCGCCGAGGGCGCCGTAGCGGAGGATGGCGTACAGCGCGCCGACCGGTGGCACGAAGCCGGCCAACACCCATTGGTATTCGACCCTCGTCACTTCGAAGAAGCCCGAGCCGAACAGGACGGCCCAGATCGCGATCACCGCCGCGGCGGCGTACGACTTGCGCCGCACAGCGAGGATCGCAGCGCAGGCGAAGGCGGCGTACAAGGCCGGCTCCTTGTACAAGCGCCAGAGGCCGCAGCAGATGTCGGGGTCGTCGAGGTACCAGGTGAAGAACCAATCTATCCGGCCCGCCGCAGAAAACGCGATCACCATCAACCAAAGGCCAGCGCCGACGAAGGCGCCGGCAGCCACCATCGGAACGAGCACGGGGGCCGCGCGCTCCTCGGTGCCGCCGATGTCGCGGGCCCGCAGGAGCGAGGACGCCACGAGGGCCATGGTCGCGATGGTCGCGCCGAAGCCGTCGCGGACCAACCATTCGAACCACCAGGCCGAGCGAGGCACAATGGGTTGGCCGGCGGGGAACATCCACCCTCTCGCCGCGATCCACAGGACGGCGCCAGCTAGGACCCACGCGAAGACGGCGGTAGCGACCACGGTGTGCCACGAGCGGAGCGGGGGCGGCCGTGGGTACGACCAGAAGAACAGGACGCCTGCGACGTTCGCCAGGGCCAGCATGTCGTAGCCGAAGGCTCCCCACGACGTCAGTTCGAAGTGATACCCCTCGAGGAGGAAGTTGGCGGCTCCCGCGAGACCCCACGCCGCCATGAACGCGAACTGCAGGGCCAGCGTCCGCCGTTGGAGCGTGGGCCCCGGCGCGAACGCGAGGAAACCGGCGACGGTCAGCGTCAGGCCGACCCCCGCGAGCGTGAAGGAGAACCGTAGCACCTCCCAGTAGCTCGTCACCTCGGCCAACGCGCGCCCCGCCTGCGACGGGCGACGTCGCTCTTGAGGTTTCTCCGGGAACACCGGGCGCGCCAGCCTCGACCCTGGCGATGCTCATGAGCGCCCACGACGTCGGACCGCCATGGCCCGCCCCGCGCGCCCAGGGGAAAGCCCATGATGGCCGGACCGCATGGCCCTCCCATGGGGGAGCGGCCGCGGGCGGCGCCGGTGAACTACGCGCGCCTCGCGGCGTTCCTCGAGGCCCTGCACTACCCGCTGCGCCTCGAGCTGCTCGACCAGCTGCGCATGCCCAAGACCCTGGGCGACCTCAAGGTCGCGCCTCACCGGACCCTGGGGGGCAACCCCGACCGGGCCGCGGCGCGCGAGACCGTGCGCGCGCACTTGGAGAAGCTCGTCGAGGTGGGGCTCGTGGACGTGGACACGGTCCAGGCCGAGGGCCGCGGCGTGAACCGCTATGCGGTCAACGCGCAGAAACTGTACGAGCTCACCGAGGAGATCCGGCGCCTCTCGGTCATCTACGCGGGCCGCGGCGGCGCGAGCGACGTCACCGGGACCGTGTCCGGGTCGTCCGCGCCGGTCGCGGTGCACGGCCCGCGGCTCGTGCTGGTGCACGGGGTCTATGAAGGCAAGGCCTTCCCGCTCTCCGCGAGCACTGCGCCCGACGGCCGTTGGGTGATCGGACGCGGCAAGGGCCTCCAAGTGTCCCTCGACTACGACCCCTTCGTGAGCGTCGAGAACACGGTCATCGCCGAGCGCGGCGGCCGCCACACGGTCACCGACCTGCCGACGAGCAAGAACGGCACCGCCGTGAACTGGACCCTGCTCGAGAAGGGCGCGGCGCACGAGCTGCGGCCTGGCGATCTCATCGGCGTGGGGCGATCGCTGCTGCTGTTCCTGGCCGAGTGACGGCTCACGCGGAGCAGATGTCCTCGAGATGAGGTGGGCATGCCAGCGCGGTGGCCGCCAGCCACTGGATTCCCAACAAGAGCACGACGAGCACGATTTGTCGGACCATCTCGATGCCTCCGTCTCAGAGAGGAGGTTGCTGCCTCTTATGCGCTGCGGCGGAAGCCACCTGGCCCTGACCGTCGGCGCACCCCGGCGTCCGCGCACCCGCGCACGGCGGACGTTGTGGACGACGCCCGCACGTGTGCCTCGCTCAGAGCTTCCTCATCAATGCTCGGTCGCTGTTCCCCTCGCCCCACGGCCGGAGCCGTCGATCCTCCCCTCGAACATCGCAACGTTCTTGCTGTGTCCCCCGGTGTGCGCGCCGTGCCGCTCGACCTCCCCGGCCTGCCGCTGCTGGCCGGCATCGCCCTCGGCGTCAGCCTCGCCGCGCCCCCGGGGCCGGTGCTGGCGCTGATGCTGGAAGAGCTGGCGCAGCGGGGCCGCTGGGCTTCGCTGCAAGTGGGCTTGGGCGCGCTCACCGCCGACATGGGCTTCGCGGTCTTGGCGCTCGCGGGGGCCATCACCGTGCTGGCGCAGCGCCCGGTGCTGCTCGGCGCGGTCAGCATCGTCGGCGCGGGCCTGCTGGCCTACTACGCGTGGAGCGCGTGGCGCGCGGCGCGGCGGCAAGCCGGCGCGGCCACCGGCCGGCGCGCGACGTACGCGACCGGCTTCCTCACCGCGGCGACGAGCCCCTTCAATTGGGCCTGGTGGGTCGGTCCGGGCACTGCCCTGCTGGCCAACGAGGGCCCGTGGCTCGCCGCGGGCATGCTGATCGGGATCCTCGCGTGGCTGGGCGTGTTCGTCGAGGGCATGGCGCGCGTCGGCCGGCGCGCGCCGCGGTTCCAGGCCTACGCTGCGTGGGCGAGCGCGCTGATCCTCGCGGCCTTCGCGCTGCTGGTGGCGTGGCGCGGCCTCGGCCTGCTCGGTCGGTGGGCCTAGAGTCCGGGCAGCCCGATCGTGTCCTCGTTCAGCTCGTGGATCGCGTCGAAGACCGTCTCGAGGATGTCGAAGCGATCGTTGGTCGGCAGCGGCGGCACGCGGTCGAGCGCGCTCTGCACGAGGTCCTGCGCGTTCAGCTTGAGGCAGCCGCCGAGCTCGAGGTGGAGGTGCTCAGGGTCGATGACCGTGCTCAGGTCGCCGCCCGGCTCGCACACCACGACCTGGTGCGACGTCTCGGCCGTCGCGCCGTCGGCGTCCGTGACGCGGAGCCGCACCTGGTAGAGGCCGCCGTGCTGGTACACGTGGGTGGGGTCCTGCAGCGTGCTGGTCATGCCGTCGCCGAAGTCCCACGCCCACGCCTGGAGCGGCCCATCGCGGTCGACGCTGGCGTCGGTGAACATCACCGGCTGTAGCACCATCGGGTCGCCGGGGTCAGCGAGGAAGTCGGGGGTGGGCACGAGGTTCACCACGGTGACGATGTCCTGCGCCACGGTCGACACGTCGCCGTCATCGTCGGTGACGCGCAGGTGCACGGTGAAGGTGCCGAGGGTGCTGTACGTGTGGGTGGGGTTCTGCGCGCTGCTGGTCGCGCCGTCGCCGAAGTCCCACTGCCAGCTGGCGACGCTGCCGTCCAGGTCGAGGGAGGCGTCGGTGAACTGGATCGGGTCCACGCGGTTCGCGTCGCCCGGCGTGCGCGTGAACGCCGCGCTGGGGGCGAGGTTGACCACGGTGATCGCAGGCAGCGTCACCGACGCGGTGGCGCCGTCGTTGTCCGTCACGCTGAGGGTGGGCGTGAAGCTGCCCAGGCTGGCGTAGACGTGCGTGGGGTTGGCCTCGGTGCTCGTGGCGCCGTCGCCGAAGTCCCAGGCCCGCGACGCGATCGTGCCGTCGGGGTCGGTGCTGGCGTCCGCGAACGCGACGGCTGTCAAGCGGTCTGTGGTCGTGCGGTCGCTGCTCGCGGCCGCGCCCGGCGCGAGGTTCAGCACCGTGATCGCCGGCAGGGTCGCGGACGCGCTGCCGCCGTCGTTGTCCGTGACGGTCAGGGTGGGCGTGAAACTCCCGAGCGACGCGTACGTGTGCGTCGGATTCACGGCGGTGCTCGTGGCGCCGTCGCCGAAGGCCCAGGTCCGCGACGCGATCGTGCCATCGCCGTCGCTGCTGCCGTCGGTGAAGTGCACGCCCGTGAGCCGGTCCGTGCTCGCGCGGTCCGCGCTGCCGCTCGCGGTGGGCAGCAGGTTGACCACGGTGATCGCCCCCAGGGTCGTGGTCGCTTGCCCGCCGTCGTTGTCCGTCACCGTCAGGGTGGGCGTGAACGCGCCCACGGTGCTGTAGGTGTGGGCGGGGTTCGCCGCCGTGCTCGAGGTGCCGTCGCCGAAGTTCCACGTGCGCGAGGCGATGGTGCCGTCCTCGTCGGTGCTGCTGTCGCTGAAGAGCACCGCGGTCACGCGGTCGGTGCTCGCGCGGTCGGCGCTCCCGGCCGCGGTGGGCAGCAGGTTGACCACCACCACGCTGCCTTGCGCGGTGCCGGTGCCGCCGTCGTTGTCCGTGACGGTCAGCGTCACCGTGAAGGTGCCCAGGCTCGCGTAGAGGTGGCTGGGGTTCTGCGCGGTGCTGGTGGCGCCGTCGCCGAAGTTCCAGCTGCGCGAGGCGATGGTGCCGTCGTCGTCGGTGCTGTCGTCGGTGAACGCCACGGCGTTGACGCGGTCTTGGTCGCCCTGCGGCTGCTGGAAGTGGCCGTGGGGCGGGAGGTTCTTCACCTTGATCTTCGCCACCTCGACGCTGTCGGTCGCGCCCTCGTTGTCGGTCACGGTGAGGGTCACAGTCTTGGTGCCGAGGCTGCTGTACGTGTGCGTGGGGTTCCGCTCGGTGCTCGTGGCGCCGTCGCCGAAGGCCCAAAGCCAGCTCGCGATGGTGCCGTCGTCGTCGGTGCTCTGGTCGGTGAAGTGCACCGGCGTGTTGCGGTCGGTTTCGGTGCGGTCGGCCATGCCGGCCGCGTTCGGCGCGAGGTTGAGCACCGTGATGTCGCCGATGGTCGCCGCGTTGCTCGAGCCATCGTCGTCCGTGACCTCGAGGGTCACGGTGAAGGTGCCGAGGGTGCTGTAGGTGTGGCTGGGGTTGCGGGCCGCGCTCGTCGCACCGTCGCCGAACTTCCAAAGCCACGCTTGCACGGCGCCCTCGCCATCCGTGCTGCTGTCCGTGCAGTGCACGTCCGTGATGCGGTCCGTCGTCGTCGGCGCGCAGCTGCCCGCCGCGGACGGCGGGTTGTTGAGCACCGCGATGTTGGCGACCTGCTGGGCCGTCGCGCCCGTGGGGTCGCGCACCTCGAAGGTGACCTGGTAGTCGCCCGCCTGGCCCAGGCCTGGCGTCCAGCTCACGGCGCCCGTGCTTGGGTTCACGGTCAGGCCTGCCGGCGGGTTCACCGCGCGGTAGGTCAGCGCCTCGTTGTCGGCGTCGCTGCCTTGCAGCGAGAAGGACAGGGTCTGGCCCTGCGTCACGGTCTTGTCGGAGATCCCCTGGAGCGACGGCGGCCGGTTCACGTTCACCACGGTGATGGCGACGTCCTCGAAGTCGCTGTCGCCCTGGCTGTCGGTGACCGTGAAGCGCACCACGTAGCTGCCCGCCTGCGTGTAATCGGGCGTCCAGCTGAAGGTCCGGGTCGCCGGGTCGAACGTCGCGCCCGCCGGCAGACCGGTGGCGCTGAAGGTCAGCGCGTCGCCGTCGGGGTCGGTGGCGCTGACCGTGAAGGTCAGCAGCTCGTTCTCGTTCACCGACTTGGGCCCGATGGGCGCCAGCACGGGCGCGCGCGTGTTCTTGACCTCGGCCGTGGCCACGTCGTGGGCCTCCTCGACGCCATCGCCCAGGAGGCGCGCATGCACGTCGTACACGCCGTTCGTCCGCGGGAGCGTGTCCCACTCGAAGGCCCACGCGCCGCTGTCGGTGTCGTAGTCGTCCGCCGGGCTCCAGCCTTGGCTGCTGGGCAGGCTCCCCGAAGGCACGACCTGGACTTGCACGCTGCCCACCCTGGGCTCCAAGGTCTGCGTGACCGTCACGCCGACGCTGCTCGCGGGGCTCACGCTCGCGCCGTCCACGGCCCGCGCGTAGAGCGTGTGCGCGCCCGCCGCGACGCCCGCGAGGTCCCACGTGGCGCTCCAGGCCTCGGTGCCGCTCACGGCCAGCAGGCTGGAAGCGCCGAAGGCCGCGTCGTCCACGCTGACCTGCACGCTGCGCGCGCCGGGCGAAGCCAGGAAGGGCAGGTCCAGGAAGCTCGGGGGGTCCTCGGTCTCGACCCACTGCACGGGGCCCTGCCGCTCCAGGTGGATCTCGAAGACGAGGTCGTTGATCGGGTCCGTGCTGGTCAGCCCGTCCAGGGCGAAGTCCACCGGCACCTCGGTCGGCATGTTGGCCGCGCCGGCCTCGCCGCCGCTGACCACGACGAACTCCAGGGTCTCGCTGCCGAGGGTGACGCCGTCGCCCTTCAGCACCACGATGACCTGCGCGGGGCTGACGCCATCGGCCTCGAAGTACAGCTTGCCGGTGACGTGGCCGCCGGGCTGCAGGGCCACGGGGTCGAAGTCGGCCGGGAAGTCGTCGAACAGGTCGAGCAGGCCGCCCGCGACGCCGAAGGTCTTGTGGCAGCCATTGCCGGCATCGGGGCCGTCCTCGAGGCTGAGGTAGCGCGGCCCGCAGGTGTCGGGCGTGCCGTCGTAGCGCAGCCACACGCGGTCCGGGCTGCCCGAGGGCGGGAAGGTCGCGGTGCCCGCGACGGCCACGCTGCTCGTCGTTGCCTTGTCGAAGCTCGCGCCATCGCTCGGCGCGCTGATGCTCGCCGCGAGGGTCTCGCCGCCACTGCCGCCGTCGCTGGCGGTGATGGTGAAGCTGCTGGCGTTCGGGTCCTCGTAGCCGAAGAAGAACGACTCGCTCCCGGTGATGAACACGTCCAGCTGCAGTTGCGCGCCGGCCGGGGCGGCCGCCGTGGTCACGAACGCGAACGGGTACGCCGTGTAGCCGAGGAGCCCAAACCCGCCGAGCGAGGGCGGTTGCATCTCCGCGCTGCGCCCGATCTCCGCCCCGTCCGCCCGCAGCACGACCTGCACGATGGGCGCGCCCGGGTGGACGTAGTCGATGTACACGGTGCCGCTGACCGTCGCGCCGGCCGGGAAGCCGACCGTGGGCACGTCGCTCGGGAACACCTCCGCGGGTGCCACGAGCTCGCCGAAGACGGGCGGCGTGCCGGCGCCGCCGCAGCCGTCGTCGTCGCCGGCGCTGTCGGCGCGGTCCATGAAGGCGCGCTCGCCCTCGGCGCCCGCGCAGCCGCCGGTGTGGTGGAGCCAGTAGCTCTCGACCACCGGCGACGCCATGCCGAGGGTCTTGAACGCGCGCGCCCACATGGCGCTCATGGCCGCGTCGTCCTCGAGGTCGGCGAGGGTTGCCTGGCCGAGGTCGAGGTTGGGCGCCGCGAAGCCCGTGGGCAGGCCCCCTGGCGCGCCGTCGCCGTTCGCGTCCCACGCGCCCCAGAACTGCTGGCGCAGCAGGGAGTCCACCGTGAAGAACGCGTCCGCGTCGGGGCGCGACGCGATGGGCCCGCCGTTGACGAGCGCGTTGCTGGCGCAGGCCGAGGCGATGTCGTTCGCGAGGCCGTAGCCGCCGTACACCCAGTCCAAGGGCTGGCCGGGGCCGAGGCCGAAGATGGGCTCGGGCAACCCGAAGGGCGCAGCGCAGTGCAGCGCCACGTTCCAGAGCTCGCCGCGCGTGAGCACGCCATCGCTGAGCCAGGGCGAAGCCGCCACGGCCTGGCCCACGCCCACGGCCTGGAGCTGGCCGCCTGCATCGTCGGGGTCCTTCTGGCCCGCGTCCGCATCGCCCAGCGCCACGCGCGCGTTCAGCAGCGCCGCGGCCATGACGCCGGTCGCGGTCGGGGTGCCGCTGCTGGTGCCGCTGTGCTGGCAGTTGGGGCCGTAGCTGTTGCGGCAGCTGGCGGGGATGTTGCCGGCGCCGTAGCTGCTCCAGTCCACGGGCTTGCCGGTGCCCAGCACGACGCCGCCCGTCGCCCCGGTCCCAGCGCCGGTCTTCTGCACCGCGCCCACCCGGAGGACCCAGTCGGGGCCGTTGCTGCCGGGCAGGTAGGTCTGCTCGGGCACGTCGAAGGCGTTGGCCACGCCATTGCCAGCGGCGAAGCTGATGGTCTGGCCGCGTTCCGCGGCGATCTTGCCCTCCGTGACCGAGGCGCCGGCGCCGAAGTCGGGCGTGCCCACATTTCCCCGGGGGCTGCCCGAGACGCTGACGAAGTCGATCCACGGCTCGCGTTCGGCCCAGTTCTCGTTGTTGAGGCCCTCCACGAACGCGAGCACGCAGCGCGGGCACGTGCCCACCGTGTTGCCCACCGCCACCGACGCGCTCGCGGTGCCGTGGCCGTGGTCGTCGTACAGCGGCGTCGGGTCGGCCGCGCCGTTCTCGGCCGCGTCATCCGTCGCGTCCACGGCGGCGACGATCTTCGTGCCGGGGATCCACATCCACTGCTGGCTGAGCACCACGTTGTGCCCTTGGCTCCAGACCGCCGCGTCGTCGAGGCTCTTGTAGAAGCCGCCGCCGAGGGTCAGCCGAAGCGCCGGCGCGTCCGCGGGGAAGCCGGGGATGTAGCTGCTCGGGTGCTTCGTGAAGGGCAGCAGCTGGCCTGTGACCCTGTGGTACACGAGGCTGTCGCCCTCGCCCAGGTTGTCGGGGTCGGCGGTCGTGAAGGTGCGCAGCTCGGGGTAGGGCGTCAGCTCGCCGGCGAATTGGTCCGCGTAGGGGTTGATGCCGGTGTCCGCGACCGCCACGACCACGACGCCCGGCACGGCGGGGCAGTCGCTCACGACGCGCACCGCGACGAGGATCGTGTCGCGGAACGCGGTGGCGGTGGCGCGGAAGCGCACGAGGTGCGCGCCGCTGTCCACGGCGAAGGTCGTCTGCGCGGTCATGCCGCTCGCCTCGAAGACGCCGTCGTTGTCCAGGTCCCAGGCTCCGGTCGCGGCCGCGCCGCTCTCCACGAAGGCCTCGGCCTCCAGGTCCTGGGGCGTGCTCTCGAAGCAAACCTCGCTGACCTGGTCGGCGCGCGGCACCGGGTTGGCGGGGCCCGATGTGACGTTGACCCAGAGCGTGTACGTGTCGTCGAGCACGGCGAACGAGCGGACCTCGAAGCGCCACAGGCCTGGGACGGGGCCGAACACTTGCACCACCTCGGGTGGCTTGAAGCCGGCGCTGTTGTCGTTCTGCGCGTTGCCGGGGCTGAAGACGTAGAGGTCGAAGTCGTCGGGGCCGCCCTCGATGCCGGTGGGGTTGCCGTCCGGCAAGACCGGCACGAACCGCTGCCACCGAAGGGTCGCGACGAGCTGCGTCGCGCCCTCGGGGACGTTGACATCGTACGCGAACGTGGCCTGGTCCACCTGGCCGCTGCGGCCGAGGTTCTCGTCGGGCACGCCCGCGGTCACGTCCTGGTCGAAGCGCGTCGAGGTGGTCGAGAGGTCGTACAGGAACACGTTCACCGCGTCGCTGCCCTGGCGGCCTGTGCCGGCCTC
>DASYRW010000288.1:0-6321 GCA_036003985.1 Thermoplasmatota archaeon | reverse complement strand
TGCCGGTCGAGCGCCTGCTCGCCCACGAGCAGACGGTGCAGAAGCGCGTCGATGACCTGGTCAAGGTGCTGCAGCGTGAGCGGCGCATCCGCCTCGCCATCGTCGCCGACGCGCGCACCATGGTGGTGCTCGACGGCCACCACCGCCTCGCGGCGCTGCGCGTCCTGGGGTGCAAGCGCGTGCCGGTGCTCCTCGTGGACTACGCGCGTCCCGACATCCGCGTGGGCACGTGGCGCGAGGGCGAGCAGCCCCCGACGAAGGACGACGTCGTGAAGCACGCGTCCCAGGGCAAGCTCTACCCGCCCAAGAGCACGCGCCACTTCTTCCCCTGGAAGCTCGCCGAGGAGCCCGTCCCGCTCGACGACCTGCTCCGCGCCGAACCCGCAAGCTGATGCGCCAAGCGCGCGTTGCGCCCGCGTGCCCCAGCCCGAGCTCGAGGCGAAGCTGCGCGAGCGCCTCGGCGATGCCCTCGACGCGCGCGCAGCGCAGGTCCAAGAGGAGTTCGGGGGGCTGCTCGACCGCGAGGCTGCGCTGCTGCTCTTGGCTGATGAGCAAGGCCTGCTGCCCACCCAGACGGACCTCGCTGCCTTCGGCATCGACGCGCCGCCCGAGCGCGACCTCGAGGGCGTGCTGGAGCGGCTGACGCAGACGCGCACCTTCCACCGCCAGGACGGCAGCGTCGGCTTCGTCGCGGACGCGGACGTGCGCACGCCCGACGGGCTGGCGCGCGTGACGCTGTGGGACGGCCCCGTGCGGCAGATCCAGGGCAAGCTCGGCCAGCGCGTGCGGCTCACGCAGCTCGTGGAGCGCACGCGCGGCGCGGAGCGCGCGCTGCACACCACGCGCGGGACGCAGGTCGAGCGGGCCTAGGGCTTGCGCTTCAGCCAGCCCAGCTTCCAAGCCGCGGCCAGCGACACCACCGCCGCGAGCGCCCCGCCGAGGACGAGCCAGGTCATGGTGTCCGCGGCCGCGGCTGCCCCACCCTGGGGGCCCTGGTTCGCGTTGCCCGGGGGCGTCAGGTCGCTGCCGGGGAGCTGCTGCTGCGGGTTGGTGCCGCCGATGCTCTCCTCGGTCAGCAGCGCGGCGTTGTCGATGGTGAAGCGCGCGCTCGTGTCCGCGTCCTGCAGCGAGCCGTCGCTGACGGCGGCCTTGACGCGGAAGTCGGTGCCGCTCAGCCGCGCGACGTCCCAGCTGTACTCGGTGCCTTCGGGCGAAGCGATGACCCCCCAATTGGAGCCGCCGTCGCCGCTGCCCCAGAGCGTCACGATCGGCGTGGTGCCGTCGGGGTCGGCCGCGGCCCAACGCACGAGCACGGTGCGCGCGTTCTGGAAGACCTCGCCGCCGAGGGGCGCGAGCAAGTGGATGGTCGGCGCGTGGTTCACGTCCTCGCCGCCGCTGCCGGTCTCGTTGCCGTCCGAACCGTCGGGCGGGGGCGGGGGCGGCGCGGGCAAGCTGATGCTGGCCGCGCTGCCGAGGGGGCCCACGTTGCCCACCGCGTCGGTGGCGCGGGCGCGGAACTTGTACGTGTGGCCGGCTTCGCCGGTGACGTCGCGGCTCGTGCCGGTCGCCTCGGGGACAAGCTCCTCCCACGGGCCGTCGTCCTTCTGCTTCTGGACCGTGTAGGTCGCGACGCCGCTGCCCGCGTCGGTCGCGCTCCAGCTCACGCGCAGGTGCGTGGGCGCGTCCGCGTCGGGCTGCGCGACGGACACACTGGCCGCCGTGGGCGGCGCGCGGTCCACCTGGAACCGGTAGCCTTGGCCGTCGCCGTCGTCGGCGAAGCTCTGCGTCGCGAGGTTGGCCGCGTTCAGGTCGAAGCCGAGCGCGAAGTGCACGGTGTGACCGCTCTCGACGGTCTGCAGCCAGCTCGCCGGGATCGCGGCGCGGTAGCTGGTGAAGTCGGCGTCGCCGCCCGCGAGCTGCATCGCCGCGCTCGGAGCGGAGCCGCGCACGGGCAGCACGCCATCGGCCCACAGCAGCACGGGTGCGTAGTGGTCCTCCTTCTTGGGCACGTCCACGCGCACGGTGATGTCGCCGTTGCCGTTGAGCCAGCGCGCGCCCGTCATGTTGGCCGGGTCGAGGCTGCGGTGGCCATCGCTGGCGACCTTGTAGAAGTCCACGTCCGGGCCAGCTCCCGCCAGCAGCGCGACGAAGGGGCTGATGTCCACGCCGTTGCCGTAGAGCTGGGCTTGCACGTCCGCGCGGTCCACGACGACGCTCTGCGGCGCCTGGCCGGGCGGGCGCAGCGTGAGCTTCCACTGCGGGCTCGCCAGGGGCAGGCCCTCGCTCTGCACGAGGTTGCTGGGCAGCTCCAGCGTCTCGCCATTGGGCAGCGTGACCACGCTGGTGCCCGTGGGCAGGTCGTGCAGCTCGAAGAGCGGCTCGCCGTCGGGCATGGTCTGGGGGTCGTAGACGATGACGCCCGTCGGCGCCGTCGGCGGGCCCTCGACCACGATGGGAACTTGGATGGTCGTGACGTCGGGCACCTCGGGCGCCGGCGGCACCTGCGGTGGCTCGTCGGTCGGCGGAACCTCCGGCGGCTCGACGCCTGCCACCGTGATGGTGGGCGGGGTGGTGGTGCGGTCCACGGTGATCGTGGCGGGGCCTGCCTCGAGCGTGACCACGGGGTCGCCGAGCGGGTCGCCCGCGCCGCTGAGGCCGGGGTCGGGCGGCGCGACGAGGTCGCCGAGCACGAAGAGGCCGTCCTCGTTGAATTCGACCAAGGCCTCGGCGCTGTTGACGGGGTTGAGGATGCGGAAGCCGCTCCACGCGCCCGTGTCGCCGTAGAGCTCGAGGGGCGACGCGAGCGTGATGGTCTGGCCGCCCGCGGTCGCGGTGATGATCGGCAAACCCGAGGGCGAGACCGCCGTCGGCGTCAGGCCCGCGGCCTGCGCGTCGAGCACGGGCGCGCCGCTGCCGTCGAGCACCATCAGATGCGCGCCGCTGAGGGCGACCGGGTCTTGGACCACGACGATGCGGCCGTCCGCGACGACGACCTCGTCCGCGCCGAGGCGCGCGTGCACGCCGTCGTCTTCCTGCGACGCTTCGGCGAGGATGTTGCCCGCGTTGTCCGCGAGGATGGCCGTCGCGGCGTCCTGCGCGGAGCCGCTCGTGCCCACGATGAGGCCCGCGAGGAAGCTGGGGCTCACGTGGGTCGGGTCCTCGAGGCCCGCCCCCGCAAGCGCAGCGCCGGAGAGGATCACGTCGGGCATGCTGCCGTCGGCGCCGCCGGGCACGACCTCGGCGGTCAGCGTGTTGGCGCCGTTCTGGAAGAGCTGGATCGCGCCGCTGTGGTCGTCGGCCCAGACGTTCACGTGCTGGTTGTCGGGCAGGAACACGCTGCGCGCGAAGGGCGGGATCTCGAAGCTCGCGCCCGTCGGATCCTGCCACGCCTGGAAGAGCGGCCGCAGCGTCGAGACCTGGAAGAAGCCGCCGCCGAAGGCCTCGCCCGCGCCGTTCTGGTGGTACATCTCGAGGAGGGAGTTCCACGGCAGCAGGCCGTAGTGGTGCAGGCCGAGGACGAGCGGGCCGCCGAGCGCGTCCTGCAGGACCGCGCCGCCGACGGTGGCGCGCACGAGGTCGGGCGGGAGGTGCTCGAGCTGGAGGGTGAGCTTGTCCTCGCCGTCCGCGCGGATCACCAAGCCCTCGCCGAGGGGGTCGCCGCGCGCGCTGTCGAGGGGGATGACCGTGTGGCTTGGAACGGCGCCATCGATGCCTTCGAGGCCGGTGCGCAGCAGGTCGAGGGTCGCTTGGTTCTGGTCGACGCGGAGGTGCAGCCACTCGGTGCTCAGGCCCGAGGGGGGCACGTCCTTGCCCTTGAGCCTGCCCTCGACGGTGGAGAGCGGGTTGACGAAGGCGACGCCGATGGCGTTGCCGGCCTCGTCGTACTCGACGCTCCAGAACTTGCTGAAGGTCATGTGCAGCTGGTTGTTCGCGTTGACCACCGCGTCCACGTCGATGGTCGCGGCCTGCGCGTCGATGGTGACGCGCGCCACTTCCTTGCCGGGCTCGAGGGGCGTGCCGGTGGGCGTCGTGACGCTCACGGTGAGCTGTTGGGAGGGATCGCCCTCCAGGAGCAGCAGGCCTCCGGGGATCTCGATGGTGCGGGGGCCCATGTCCTCGCCAGGCGGATACGCGCGGAGCGTGACCGCGCCGCCGGGGCCGAGGCCGCTCGCGCTGATCTCCAGCAGCGGGCCGCCCACTTGCGCGACCTGGCCGGCTTCGAGGCTCACGGGGTAGTTCGCGCTGACCGCGACGCCACTGGGAGGCGAGCCTTGCACGGTGACGGTCAGCGGGCCGACGGCGCCCGGGAGCTGGTGCTGCTCCGCCGCATCGTCCGCCGAGGGCAGCACGACCATGCCCACCGCTGCGACCACCAAGATCCCAAAGACGCCGAGGGCAACCTTCGACTCCGGCCGGAGCACCAGGATCACTCCCGGGCCCCGGGTGGTCGTCGCGCCTTAAGCGAAGCCGGCGAAGGTGACTCGTCCGAAGGGGCCCAAGGCCCGGCGGGCGAGGGCCCCACCGGGACAGGGCCGGCGCTGACGTGCCGGGAGGCAGCGCGGCACAATTCGTTGGGAGGCTGAAAGATGCGGCGCGCGCTGCGGACGATTGACGGCCATGCGGCGATAAGAAGATTACGATATTTACCGAGGACCGCCCACGCTGGTCAAAAAGCCGGAACAGCATGGTCTGCTCCGCGCCTCCTCCGAGGGGCGTCCAGGTCGGCCAGGACATGTTCGAGGCGGAGGATCCGCCGCGCCGCGGAACCTTCATCGGGATCGCCCGCGTTCCGGCGCCGGTCGCCATGCGGACGATGGTGCGAGGTTGCATCAAGGCCCCGCTGCGGAGCGCGCTGGTCGAGGCGGTCCAGGCCGGGACGTGCCCGCCGGAGCTGCGCGCGGCGTTCGAGAAGGGCCGGTTCGAGGGCGACATCTGCTACTTCGAGGTGGGCGGGCTCTTCAGCGACCCGTGGCCCCAGCTCAAGCCATGGGTGCAACAGTACTTCGACATCGAGTGGGAGAAACCGGCGAAGGACGTGGACCGCGACGAGGCGGCGCGCATCGCCAAGCTCCACACGCTCCGCGCCAAGCTTGGCCTGGGGCACTAGACGGGTCCCGCCGCGCCTTTTCCCCGACCGACGTTGAACGCGCGGTCTTGAGAAGGCTCAAGCCGCCGCTGGACGACGATGCGACGATGCGCACGCTCCTGCTCCCGCTCGCCCTCGCGGCCCTCGCGCTGCCCGCCGGCGCGCACACCGGCGCCGACGTCGGCAGCGCGTGGTGCGGCACGGATGGCGACCTGTCCACGAGCCCCTTCGCGCACCCGTGGGCGCTGCACGTGGACGTGCGCGCGAGCGAGCGCGTCGTGGGTTTGCCAGCGCGGTGCGTCGACGTGGGCTTGGACGGTCCCGACCTGCCGGAGCCGACGCTCCCCCCGACGCTGCCGCCGCTGTGATCACGGCGCGCCGACCGACGCCAGCCGCACCGCGTCGCTCGCGCCGTTCGTCATCAGACTCTCGGCCGCACGCATGCTGAGCTCGATGAAGGGGCCGGGGAACAAGCCGATGAGAACCACGGCCACGAGCGCCGCCGCGACGCTCGCCGTGATCGCGGCGGGGAAGCGGAGCGCGTGGCTCTGGTGGGGTTCGGGGTCCTCGACGTACATGAGCCGCACGACCTTCGCGTAGTAGTAGAGGGAAACGGCGCTGTTGAGGATGCCCGCGATGGCGAGCAGGATGAGCCAGCCCTGGTTGGGCACGAGGCTGGCTTGGACGGCCCCGCTGAACAGGACGAACTTCGACGCGAAGCCCGCCAGCGGAGGGATGCCCGCGAAGCTGATGAGGAACACGGCCAGCGCGAAGGCCATCACGGGCGCGCGCCGCGAGAGGCCCTTGAAGTCGTCGATGCGCGAGCTGAGGCCCACGGCCGCGAGGGCCGCGACGACGATGAACGCGCCCGCCTTCATGAACGCGTGGGTGATGATGTGGAAGATGCCACCGGCGAGCGCGTACTGGCCGGTCGCGTCCGGCACCGCTGCCGCGACGGGCAGCGCGATGAGGATGTACCCAGCTTGGGCGATGCTGCTGTAGGCGAGCAGCCGCTTCATGTTGGTCTGCGTCAGGGCGAGCACGTTGCCCAGCGTCATCGTCGCGATGGCCACCAAGCCCGCCAGCATCATCCAGTCCGCGCGCACCGCCAGCAGGCCCACCAGGAAGACCTTGAACAGCGCGGCGAAGCCCATCTTCTTGCTCCCAGCAGCCAGGAACGCGCTGACCGCGGTGGGGGCGCCGTCGTACACGTCGGGTGCCCACATGTGGAACGG
>DASYRW010000287.1:0-7636 GCA_036003985.1 Thermoplasmatota archaeon | reverse complement strand
CGATCTACGGGCCGTCGCCCCTCCCCTACTTCGACCACTCCCAAGTCCCAAAAGCCATGACGCGCGCGGACATGGACAAGGTGCTCCAGGACTACGTCGAGGCCGCCAAGCGCAGCGAGCGCGCGGGCTTCGACTGGCTCGAGCTGCACTTCGCGCACGGCTACCTCATGGCCACGTTCCTGAGCCCGCTCACGAACCAGCGCAAGGACGAGTACGGCGGCAGCACCGACAACAGGCTGCGCTTCCCGCTCGAGGTCTTCGACGCAGTGCGCCGCGTGTGGCCTGCCTCGAAGCCCATGAGCGTGCGCATCAGCGCCACCGACTGGGCGCCGGGCGGCAACGACGCGACCGATGCGGTGCACGTCGCGCGCGCGTTCCGTGAGCACGGCTGCGACATCATGGACGTCAGCGCTGGCCAGACGGTGCACTTCGGCAAGCCGGTCTATGGCCGGCAGTTCCAGACGCCGTTCGCCGAGCGCGTGCGGCTGGAAGCAGGCATGCCCACCATGGCCGTGGGCAACATCAGCAGCTACACGGACGTCAACACCATCCTGCTCGCGGGCCGGGCCGACCTGTGCGTGCTCGCGCGCGCGCACCTCTACGACCCGTACTGGACGCGCCACGCCGCGGCCGAGCTGGGCTGGCCCATGAAGTGGCCGCCGCAGTACGAGAGCCTGGATCGGTACAAGGCGAGGTTCAAGTGAGGGGGCGCGCTAGGTTTCCGCCTTCGTCGAGACCCGAATCGTCAGCTCTGTGGCCAGCGGGCGGATCACGGCAGGCTTGCCAGGACCCCCGGACTCCTTGATCACGAGCCCCGCCTCCTCGAGCTGCGCGATCTGCTCGAGGACGGTGGCTGGGTTCTTCTTGATGCTCCGCGCCAGCTCCCGCACGCCGACTCCAGGGCGTGCCATGAGAACACTCAGCAGGTTCAGTTTGGAAGGCACGAGGATCTCTTCGAGATCGCCGATCATGATTTGCCCGAGACGAACCGTCAAGTCCGGCTCGCCGCCGTGCCTGTCCGCGGTATCCCAGAGGAGGTACCCCATCCGATCCTCCTCCGCATGCTTGTCGAGGTGCTTGCGGAGCTTGCTGACGCTGCCGTAGCGCCGCGCAATCAGCGCGAGCACGTCCTCCACGCGCATGGAGACCTCGATCTCGACGATGCCGTGGACGCCCTTCACACGAGCACCCCGTCAGCTCGTCCAGCGTGGGCGGACGGTCCAGGGACCGACAGAGCTCTCCCGCGCGCGAGGGCCTCGTCCAACGTCAGAACGGGATTGACCGGAATCCTTGGTAGGTGATTCCTGCGTGCCCGGTCGAAATGGCCGTGGAGATGGACGGGCCCATGATACGAGCAGATCGCAATGGTTCCCACCATGATGTACCACCCGCCCTCCGACTGCCGAACGTCGATCTCGACCGCACCGGCTCGCGTTCGCTTGGCACCCATGGGTTCTCCGGTCACTTAACTGTTTGGCCGCGCCAAACACCTTCCAGCAACCCTGGATGCGAGACCGGGACCTGAGCATGGAGAGGGGAGGTGATCGAAACTACACAAGGTGCGCGGGGGACCGGGCCGCCTTTCACTCCCGGGCGAGACAACGACGGGATTCGTCAGCCAGCAAAAGATAGATGGCTGCCGAGGCAATCGGAGGCTTGCAGCTTCCGGAGGGGCATGGTCCGCGAATCCCCCGCCCGCTTCAACATGGCGGATTACTTCCTCTACGACCGCCTCGCGGAGGGCCAGGGCGAACGTGTCGCCATCCGCACGCGCGTCGAGGCGTGGACGTACGCCCGCGTCGCGGCCGAGTCGAACCGCGTCGGCAACGCACTACGCCAGCTCGGCGTGCAGCCCCAGCAGCGCGTGCTGATCTCGCTGCCTGACATCCCCGAGTTCGCGGCCGCCATCTTCGGCGCGCTGCGCGTCGGCGGCGTGGTGGCGATGGTCAACAACCTGCTACCAGCGGAGGACCTCGCGTACTACATCGAGTACACGGCCTGCCGCGTCCTGCTGTGCGACCGCGATGTCGCGGCGCGTATCGAGCCGATGGTCGCGCGCTTCCCTCACCTCGCGGGCGTTATCGTCGTGGGCGAGCCGCGCACGTCGCCGCCGTTCCACCCCTACACGGGCATCGTGCGCAACGCGAGCGACCGCTGCGAGCCCGCGCCGACCGGGCGCGACGACCCCGCGTATTGGCTGTTCACCTCCGGTTCGACGGGCAAGCCGAAGGCTGTGGTCCACAGGCACCGCGACTTCCCGTGGCACACCGAGCGCTACGCGAAGCAGGTCGTGCGCTACACTGAGAACGACGTCACGCTCTCGGTCGCGCGCCTCTTCTTCGGGTATGGGACGGGCACGAACCTCTTCTTCCCCTTCGCGGTTGGCGCGACGACGTGCCTGTTCCCGGAGAAGCCCACCCCTGAAGCATTGTTCGGCCACATCGAGCACTTCAAGCCGACGATCCTCACGAGCGTGCCCACCTCGATCAACGCCATGGTGAGCCACCCCGACGCGGGCAAGCACGATCTGTCCTCGCTCCGCGCCGTCATCAGCGCGGGCGAGGCGCTGCCCGCGGAGCTCTACCACCGCTGGCAGCAGCAGTTCGGCGTGGAGATCCTGGATGGCATCGGCGCGGCGGAGACGTTCCACATCTACATCAGCAACGCGCCGGGCGACGTGGTGCCGGGCTGCCTCGGCAAGCTCGTGCCCGGCTTCGAGGCGAAGATCGCCGACGAGCAGGGCCGCGAGCTTGGTGACAACGAGATCGGCACGCTGTGGGTCAAGGGAGATTCCGCAGGCGTGGGCTATTGGGACGCGCCGGAGAAGACGCGCGAGACCTTCCACGGCGACTGGGTCAAGAGCGCCGACCTCTTCCGCCGCGACGCCGACGGGCGCTATTGGTACTGCGGCCGCGCGGACGATCTGCTGAAGGTCGGCGGCATGTTCCTCTCGCCGCTGGAGGTGGAGGACTGCCTGCTGCAGCACCCCGCGGTGGCGGAGTGCGCGCTCGTCGCGTACCAAGAGCAGGGCCTCGACAGGCCCCTCGCGTTCGTGGTGCTCAAGCCGGGCCACGAGCCCGACGCGAAGCTGGCGCTCGACCTCGCGCGCTTCGTCAAGGCCAAGCTCGCGGCGTACAAGTTCCCGCGCCGGGTGCAGTTCGTCCGCGAGCTGCCGCGCAACGACCGCGGCAAGGTGGAGCGCAAGCGGCTGCGGGAGGAGCTCTCGTCCCAGGGTTTGGCGAGCAGCTTCGACACGGACCTCAGCGCGGCCAAACGCGGGGGCTAGGGCTTGGCGATCGTCCTCCTGCCGCTCGGCGCCATCGAGAAGCACGGCCCCCACCTGCCCCTCGAGACCGACACGATCCTCGCCGAGGCCCTCGCGCGCCGGTGCGCGCCCGCGCTGCAGGCCGTGGTCGCGCCGCCGATCACCGCCACCGCTGCGTCCTTCGCGGCCGACTTCCCCGGCACCATCTCGGCAGACCCGGAGGAGGAGCGCCGGACCATCGTGGACCACGCCGCGCGGTTCCTGCGGCTCGGCGCCGCGCGCGTCGTCCTCGTCAACCTGCACTTCGACCCCGCGCACATGCGCGCCGTGCGGGCGGCCGTGGCAGAGCTGAACGAGAAGGAGCCCGGCCGCGTCGCCTTCCCCGACTTCACGCGCCGCGCGCACGCGCAGCGCATCGGGGGCGAGTTCGCCACGGGAGCTTGCCACGCCGGCGAGTTCGAGACGAGCATGATGCTGGCGGTCGCGCCGGACCTCGTCGGCGACCACCGCTCGCTCCCGCCGCGCGAGGTGAACCTCGCGCAGGCGATCCGCGGCGGCGCGCGCTCCTTCCGCGAACTGGGCCTCGAGGAAGGCTACTGCGGCCACCCCTCCACGGCGAGCGCGAAGGAGGGCGAGCGGCTGCTCGGGATCCTGGCGGAGCTGCTGGCGGCGAGCGGACCGTGAGGGCGGCCTTCGTACCTGTGAGCTTTTGCCGCGGCGGCGCGGAGCCGGCGCATGGGCGAGACCGGTCGGCCGGGCCGCATCCTTCGCCGCGCAGGGAAGGACACGCGCGAGGTGCGGGACGTTCTCCTCAGCGCGCGCGAGCGCGCCTCCTTCGCGGCGCACCTCCGCGAGCCGGGGCGCCTCACGGTCCGCCAGCAGCACGTCCTGCTGCTCCTCGTGCTGCTCGGGTTCGTGGCCGTGTGGGCCTCGGGAACCCTGCTCGTGGAGGCCTGGGCGCCTGCTTCGCGAGCGGCCTGGGACGCGGCCTGGATCCTCGCGCTGGTGTCGTTCCTCGCCGCCATCGCGGTGCCGCTCCCCGGCGCCACCACGGGCGTGCTCCTGGCGCTGCGCCACGATCCGACCCTGCTGGCGTGGGGCATCGGCGGCGCCGCCGCTGGCGGGACCGTGGGGGCCGCGGTGGTGTTCTACGTCGGGGGGGCGCTGCGCAGGTCGCTGGAGCGCCGCGCGCACCGCAGCGCCTGGGCGCGCCGCGTGGTCGCGTGGGGCGAGCACGTCGCGCGGCACCGGAGCTATCCGGGCATCGCCGCGCTCCTCAGCGTGCCCCTCGTGCCGCGGCCCCCGGTGCTCTACCTCGGGAGCGTGCTGAACCTGCGGCTGCTGCCCTTCCTGGCGGCGGTGTTCGTGGGCATGGTGGTGCGCACGTCGATCGTGGCCTGGGGGGCGCAGCTCGCGGATGCGTTCCTCTGACGGCTACCGCAGGCGATGCCGCTGCAGCGCCGCGATCAGCCGCGCGTTGTCCTCGGGCGTGTTGTAGAAGTAGGGGCTCACGCGCAGCTTCCCAGGCCGGTGGTCCACGATGATCTTCTCGTGTGCCAAAACCTTCGTGGCCTTGGCGGGGTCCTGCATGCGCAGCACGACGATGCCGCCGCGCTGCTCGGGCTCGTGCGGCGTCCCGACGGTGAACTTCGCGTCCTCGGCGCGCTCGATGAGATCGCGCACCAGGTCTTCGGTCGCAGCGCGCAGCCGTTCAGGCCCGATCTCGAGCACCATGTCCAGCGCCGCGCTCGCGCCCGCCACGCCAGCCATGTTGACCTCGCCGCCCTCGAAGCGCCGCGCGTCGGGCCAGTACGCGAACTTCGTCGTGTCGAAGTCGAACATGTGCCTGTTCGCCCACCATCCGGTGTGCGTCGGCGCAAGGCCTTCGAGGAGCTCGCGCTTCACGTACAGGTAGCACGAGCCCGTGCCGCCCATGAGCCACTTGAGCGAGCCGGTCACGAGGAAGTCGCAGTCCATCGCGCGGACATCGAGGGGCACGACGCCGGTCGCCTGGTAGTCGTCGCACAGGAACCGCGCGCCGGCGTCGTGCGCCAGCTTGCCGAGCGCGGCCATGTCCTGCAGGTAGCCGGTCGTGTAGCAGACGCGCGAGGTCGCGACGAGGGCCGTGCGCGGGCCCAAGGCCGAGCGCCAGCCGTCGAGGGGCACGCGCACGCCATCGGGCGACGCGACCCACGTGAGCCTCGTCGCCGGCTTCACCTGGAACTGGTTCGCCAGCGTGGGGAAGTCCAGATCCGCGACGGCGACCTCGTCGCGCTGCGCGAAGTCCATCGCGCTGGCCAGCGTGGACAGCGCCGCGCTCACGCTGGGCGCCCACGCGACCTCCTCGGGCCGCGCGCCGATCAGCCTCGCGACCTTGGACCGCAGCGCCGCGACCTCGCCCACCCACTGCTCGTACCACGCCGACGCGCCGAGGTCGGTCCAGGCTTCCATGTAGCCCTCGATGGCCGCGCGCGTGCGCACCGACAGCAGGCCGAGGGAGCACGAGTTGAGGTACGTGACCCCGCGCCGCAGCGTCGGGAATTCGTCGCGGTAGCGGCTGAGGTCGGCCATCGGGCCCGCACGGGGCGGGGGAGGCAAAAGCCTTGGCGCGCGTCCGCGCGCCGCGCGGGAACCGAGGCCCCAAATAGGCCCTGCGCGGATACGCCCCCGATGGACCGGGGGAGGCTCGCGGCCGCGAAGGAGCGCGTGCACTACTTCTTCTTCCCCATCGGCCCGCCCCCGCCCCGCGCTGCCCCGCGCCCGCGCGCCGAGCCCCGCCCTTGGCCACGCCCCCTGGCCGCGCTGCCGCCCCCGGCGCCGCGGCCCTCCGACGAAGTGCTCATCGATGTGCCCACCCAGCATGCCGATGCCCTCATCGAGGCGCTGCGCTCCACCGGCTGGGCCGCCGAGGACACGGGCCTGACCGTCACGACCGAGGACGGCGAGGACCACCTCACCACGATCCGCCTGCGCCCCCAGGCTGCGGTGGCCCGCGACGCCCCCCTGGTGCAGGGCGCGCTGTACAGCGGCGGCGACCTCGTCATCGGGGCTGGGTTGCAGATCGAGGGGGCCGTCTTCGCCGAGGGCAGCGTCACCATCAGCCGCGACGCCACCGTGCTCGGCACCGTCGCGGCAGGCGGCGACCTGATCCTCGAGGAGGGCGCCGTCGCGGGCGACGTCTTCGCCGGCGGCAAGCTGCGCGTCGCCAAGACTGCGCGCACCAACGCGGTCGTCGCCCGGCGCGGGACGCGGCCCGTGGACGGTCCCGGCCCGTAGCCTACGGAGGCTCGGCCTGCCCGGGCTGCCCACGACGAGCCAGCCCTGCTTGCCGCGCCGCCTCGCGAGGGTGAAGGGCTTCGCGCCCGGTTCGCGGAGCAGCGCGTCCGTCGCGTCAGGTGGCACGCGCACGATGAGGTCGTCGCCGTGGACGCCCACGGCCATGTTCCCGCCAGCAGGAACGCGAGGCCGCCGAACATCTCCTTCTCGGCGACGCCGCGCTCCCGGGACAGCAGCCTGCGGAAGCGGTCGGCCTGCGCGGCGGCATAGGCCATGGAGGCCGCACCGCGCGCGCGCGCGCGGCCTCAGCTCAGGCCTGGTGCTCCAGGTCGCTGCTGAACATGTCGTAGAAGCTGAGCCACAGCCCGTGCTCCTGCCGGAACACTTCGAGGAACTTGCCGGTGTCGTTGTACTCGCTGCCGCTGGCGGTGCGCACCTTGGCGCGGTACACGCCCTGCGTCACCACGAGGTCGCCCGCGGGCCACACGGCCTTCGTCGTGACCTTGGCGTCCGAGAACACCTGGCCGAGCTGCTCGAGGGTCTTGCCGATGTTGGCCCGGCCCTCCACGATGGGCATGTTGGGGCCCATGAGCCTCCCGTCCGGCGCGTAGTAGGTCTCGGCGATGCGGCCGTACTGCTTGCCGTTGAACAGCTGGGTCCACTCGGCGTGCCTCGCTTCGATGGCCTTCGTGATCGCTGGATCGGACTTGGGCATCGTGTCAACCTCCCGCGGAGGAAGGCCTCGGGGTGGAAAAGGGCTGCTGCCGAACCATCGTCGGACACGGACATGTGCAGGCTACGCGCCTTCGGGCGGCCCGGGGCGCCGCTCGCCTTCCCGCCACACGAACCACACGCCGCTCGCGCGCGCGACCTCGCGGCCCGCCGCGTCCGTCGCCGCGCCCTCCACGAACGCCAGCGCTCGCCCCCGCTTCACGACGCGCGCGGTGCCGCGCAGCTCCGCGCCCTCGCCCCAGCGGAGGTACTTGAGGTCCAGCGACGCCGTGCCGCAGCCCTCGCCCTCGCCCAGCGTGCTCACCACCGCGCCGCCCATGCACGAGTCCAGCAGCGCCGCGGTCACGCCGCCGTGCACGACGC
>DASYRW010000286.1:0-6563 GCA_036003985.1 Thermoplasmatota archaeon | reverse complement strand
GCGGTTGTAGAGGCCGATGCGCTGCGCCTCCTCCGCGGGCAGGAAGTCGCCGAGCATGAGCAGCTCGGTGGCGCGGCCGAAGCCCACGATGCGCGGCAGCAAGTGGCAAGCCCCCATGTCGGCGCCGCTGAGCCCCGCCTTGACGAACAGGAATGCGATCTTCGCCTCGGGCGTGGCGATGCGGAAGTCCGACGCGACCGTCAGCGCGGAGCCGGCGCCGGCGACGGTGCCGTTGAGCGCGGCGATGATGGGCTGCGGCGCGGCGCGCATGTTGCCCACGACATCGCAGGTCAGGGTGGTGAAGTCGCGGAGCTGGCGCGGGTCCATCTTGACCAAGCGTCCGATGATGTCCTCCACGTCGCCGCCGGTGCAGAAGCCGCGGCCCTCGCCCGTGAGGATAACGGCATGAAGGTCGTCGCGGTGCGCCAGCGCGGCGAAGCGGTCGCGCAGGCCCTCGTAGATGGCGAAGGTGAGCGCGTTGAGCCGCTCGGGCCTGCTCAGGGTCAGCGTGGCGATGCCGGCCTCCTCGCTGTACTTCAGCCCCTCCGGCAGCGGCGGCTCCTTCATGCTCATGGGTTCACCAGGAACGCGGTCGCCTTGATCTCGACGAGGGTGCCGGGCTCGACCAGGCCCGCGACCTCCACGAGCGTGACCGCGGGATAGTGCCGGCCGAGGTGGCGCTTCCACACGTCCGCGAGGGCGGCGCGCGCGGCGCGGTACTGCTCCAAGTTTGTGACGAAGATCGTCATGTCCACGACGTGCTCGGGGCGGCCGCCGGCCTCCTTCACGACCTCGAGCACGTTGCCCAGCGCCGTGTCGAACTGAGGGGCGAAATCGGAGCCGACGACGCGCAGCGTGCCGTCCTTGTCGGGCCGCGCGCCCACCTGGCCTGCGATGAACAGCAAGTGGCCCGCGAGCACGCCGTGGGCATACCCAGAAGGCCGGCCGAGAGCTGGAGGGTTGATGATGCGCGCGCCTACCATTGCACCGCGCCCCCGTCGATGGTGATGGCTTGGCCGTTGATGCCCTGCGACTCGGGGCGCGCCAAGTGCGCGACGACGGCCGCGACCTCCTCGGGCTCGATGAGCCGGTTCTGGGGGCTGAAGGCCCGGAGGCGCGCGAGCAGCTCCTCGCGGTCCCGGCCGGTGGTCTGCGCCATGCGGTCGAGGTTGTCGTGGGTCATCGGCGTGTTCACGTACCCAGGGCAAACGGCGTTCACGGTCACGCCTTTGGGCCCGACCTCCGCCGCGACGCTGCGCGTGAGGCCGAGGACGGCGTGCTTGCTCGCCGCGTAGGCCGCGATGTACGGCGCGCCCACCTTGCCGGCGACGCTGGCGACGTTGATGATGCGGCCCCAGCCCTGCTGCGCCATGCTGGGCAAGCAAGCCTGCATGCAGTGGAAGGTGCCGAGCACGTTGAGCTTCCAGTGCTGGTCCATGACCTCGAGGGTGGTCTTGTGGAACGGCGCACTGCGCGCGATGCCCGCGGCGCACACCAGCACGGAGGGAGCGCCGAGCTGCTGCACGATGCTGGCGTGCGCGGCCGCCACGCGCGCGGGGTCCGTGACGTCGCACGGCGCCTCGACCGTGCGGGCGTTGTACTTGCGGCACGCGTCGGCCGCGGACCTCAGCTCGGTCTCGGTGCGCGCGCTCAGCGCTACATCATGGCCTGCCTCCGCGAGCGCGAGCGCGCACGCGCGGCCGATGCCCCTCCCAGCCCCGGTGACCCAGGCGACGCGGCGGGCGGGCACAGCAGGGGAACGGGCGCGGCGCATAAAAGGGTCGCGATGCTCTACCGGACCCGGCGCCCGTTCCGCTCGCCCACCTGCACGACGACGCGCGCGAATGGCAGCAAGCCCTTGCGCTCCGCGCGCTCGGGGATGAGCGTCGCGGCCGGAGGCCCGAAGTCGAACCATCGGCGCAGCTCGTCGTTCGCCGCCTCGGTGTCGCCCTTGTCATAGGCCCGCTTCGTGATGCGGAACTCCAGCAGGAGCAGGCCGCCGCGCCGCGCCGCGTGCGCGACGAAGCGCGCATGCGCTTCCTCGTCGTCGCCGCGGAGGTTGTTCAGCAGCAGGCCGTCCCAGATGGCATCGAAGCTCGCCGCGCCGAACCGCTCCCCGAGCGCGAGCGCGTCGGCCTCGACGAAGCGCACGCGGCTCGCGACTCCAACCTGGGCTGCGCGGCGGCGCGCCACGCCAAGGGCCGCGCGGTCGAGGTCGATGCCGGTCACGTCGCGGCACCCCCACTGGGCCAGCGCGACCGTGTCCGCGCCGGGGCCGCAGCCGAGATCGAGGATGCGGTCCTGCTCTTGGACGAGGCCTGCCGCGAAGAAGCTGGCGAGCACGGGCGAGGGGCCGGGGCGGCCGATGTAGGACATCACGGGATCGCGGGGGGACAATGCGTCCACTGCCTTGAAGGTGTCAAATCCGCGCGCCACGAAGGCCGCGTGACCCTTCCCCGGGCGCAGACAGCGAACAGACGAGTAAGGCTTAGATACCCGGGCAGCCGCGTTCTGCCCGCCTGCAAGAGGAGGCACGCATCCGGCTTCGCATCCGGCTTCGCGTGTAACATCGTGTAACAGCCGACGACCGTTAACCGCTCGTACCGATGTGTTCAAGCTTTGGACGGGCCAAGTGCGCGCCGTGGCGTGGAACATCTCCGTGTGTGGAGCGATAACGCGCATCGGCTCGGAATGCCGCCTTCGCCCGATGGCCGGGCGCAAGGGAGCTCGCTGCTACCGCCACGCCGGCCTCGCGGTCACCTCTGCGCAGCGCCGCGCGGTCCGGTACAACGCCGCGAAGCATGGCGAGCGCTTCGCGGACCCCTTTGCCTCCCTGAATTGCGATGACGACATCGATTCCGAGGTCCTGCGGGAGTTGTGCGCCCTGCTGATGATCCGCGCGCGGCGCTGGATGCACTGGGAGGGCGCGACGGGCCAGGTGGCGTGGGAAACGTCCGCGGCCTTCGACCAGCTCACCAACATGCTGGACCGCTGGGAGCGTGCCGAGCGGCGGGAAGCCCTGGTGGCGGCCATGCGGAGGGCACTGGGAACACGCTCGCCGGCGCCGCAGCCGCCCGCCCCGGAATGGCCGATGCGCATCGACGCGGGCTGGCTCGAGGACCACAGCCCGCCTCCGATGGTCCTCCCAAGACTGCTGTCCAACGTCGGAGGTGCGACCGCTTGACCCGACCTCCTTGCGTGGACGAGGCTGCGTGGGAGGCCTTGACGGCGCGCGAGCGTTGGGCCGTCGAGGTGGGCTGGGCCTTGATCAAGCTCGACCGCATGCTCGAGTACGAGACGAAGACCAAGCAAGAGCACCCCCTGACCGACGTCGCATTCCGGCGCTTTCGGCGGCTGCTGCGCGAGGGTCCGGGCGGGTCCCGTCGGCGGTCGGCGCGCAAGGCGCGCACTGGGCAATCTAGCGTGAACGGAAGCGCAGTGCAGGCTTCTCATTCGGAACCGTACTCTTCGAAGAGTCCTTTCTGAATGGCGGCCTGCGCGCCATCTCTCCGCACGATCCGCTTGTTCTCTGTGAGACGCCTGGCCTGCGGGCGCCAGATTTGCTCCTTCCAATCCCGCGCATGGACCAAGCACAGCGCCGACGGGCAAAAGGCCTTCAGAGGGCCTCGACCGCGTTGGCGTTTGATCAAGAGACAAGTTTCAGGAGGAGGGCAACAACTGAAACCAGAGTTAGCCCCATGAAAATCGGCCTGCTGGCCAACGCCGACCCGATGAGCCCTACGACAATGGCGCCCGCGAGCGTCAGGTAGATCGCGCGGGTGACGAGGAACTCGATTATGGCATCGGCGAACCCTCCAAGGCCCGCGAGAGAAAGCAGGACGGCAATCCCCACGGCGATGATCAAAGCTTCTCGAGGATCGGCGATCATGGCCCCCACCTCACACGTGGCGACTCGATGTCAGTCCAGTCACCGAAGGAAGTGTCTTGCGGCCAGGCCAGCGGTGCGCCGAACTGACCAGGGTGGTTTGTGCCTGGCGTGCCGGTTTGGCGCTGACGCCATAGCACGTACCCGACCGCGAGCACGCCTGCCAAGAGCAGGATGCCCCCGCCCACCGCCGCGGCCGTTTCCGTCCGCTGCTCCGACCGGATACCGCGCAAGTAGGACTGCCCGTTGAGGTTGCTCTTGTCGAGGTTGCAGGCGACGCAGGCGGCGTAGAGGTTGTTCAGGTGGTCGCTCCCGCCGTTGGAACGCGAGCGACTGTGGTCCACGTGCCACGCACCCCGAGCGCGGTCCAGACCGTAGTTGTTGAACGAAAGCTGCTTCGCGCAGTACCGGCAGCGGCCGTTCGTCTTGTCGAAGATGTCGTTGAGCCGCTCGTTGCTGAAGGCCAAGGTGGCTCCTCGGCAAGTCGTAGTTCCCGCTCGCCTTAAGAACTTGCATTGGGGTGGATTGAAAGTACTTCGAACGAAAGGTGCCGCTCGATCCGAAGTTGGCCCGAGCTCAAGGGCGCCAACGAAGCCGCCAAGTACCCCCAGGAGGCTCCGGGCCCGATGCCGGGGCGCAAGAAGAAGTCCGCGGTCCAGCGCCGCGCCGAGAAGGTCCGGCCGCTCACCGAGGGCGCGGGCGAGTCCGCCGAGGACTACCGCCACGGCGACAGGCGCAAGAACATCCCCGGCTCCGGCCAGGCCGACTACGACACCGCGCCGGTGGAGCGCAAGAAGTACGCCTACGACCCCCACCTCGACCCGCAGCTCGTGTGGGCGGGCAAGGCGGAGCGCACCTCCTTCGAGGTGGACACGGTCTCGCTCCACATCCACGAGCGCATCTCGACCCAGGCCATCCTGCGCGCCGCGCAGAGCCGCGCCGTGCAGCGCACGCTCTTCAACGACCCCGCGGAGGAGCTGAAACCCGCGCAGCGCGTGGAGTTCTACAAGCACGACATGGGCTGGACGAACCGGCTCATCCTCGGCGACTCGCTGGTCGTGATGAACTCACTGCTGGAGCGCGAGGGCATGGCGGGCAAGGTGCAAGTAACCTACATAGATCCACCCTACGGAATTCGCTTCAATTCAAACTTCCAGCCAAGTATTGCAGACCCTAAGCCCAAGGAAGCGAGCGACTCGGGCCTTACTAGGGAGCCCGAGACGATTCAGGCCTATCGTGATACGTGGCAACTCGAAATTCATTCTTACCTCACCTACCTCCGCGATCGCCTGCTATTGGTGCGCGATTTGTTGCACGAAACAGGCTCCTGTTTCGTCCAGATCAGTGAGGAGAATTTGCACCGCGTGAGACTAGTGATGGACGAAGTCTTCGGACCCGGAAACTTCTGCGCCATTATCGCATACAAGACGACAACGGGACGAACAAGCAGAACAATCCCGTCTGTCTGCGACTTCATCCTTTGGTATGCCAAGGACGCATCGCAGGTGAAGTACCATCAACTCTACATCGAACGGAATTTTGCTGAAGATCTTCGAGGCGAGTTCAAGTTTATCGAGCTTGACAAAGGTAAGTGGCGCCCGCTCACGGACGCTGAGAAGGCCGCGCCCGAAAAGCTCGACAGGAACAAGGTATTTCGCACGAATTCTGCGGTGGCGCCAGGAGTTCGACCGAACACCACGGGGGCCTTCGAACACGACGGAGTGCGATACGACTCGGGACCCACCAGCAACTGGATGACTACGATGGAAGGAATGAAGCGCGTCGCCTCCCTGGGTCGGCTGATAAGAGAAAACAGTCCCTCTCGCATGTTCAAGCAGTTTTGGACGGACTTCCCTTACATTCCGGTGACGAACGTTTGGACGGACACCCGGTCTGAACAGAACAAGAGCTATGTGGTTCAAACGGACGACCGGGTAATCGAACGCTGCATCCTCATGTGCACGGATCCCGGCGACCTCATCTTAGATCCGACTTGCGGATCCGGTACCACCGCCTGGGTGTCCGAGAAGTATGGGCGACGTTGGGTAACTATCGACACAAGTAAGGTGGCTCTTTCTCTTGCCCGCGAGAGGCTCCTCCTCGCGCAATTCCCCTACTATCGGTTGCAAAACCTTGAACTCGGAATTCGCGGCGGTCTCACTTACGATGTAGCGGAGCATGTGAACATTCGGAGCCTTGGCCGGGCCGAAGAGGCTAAACGCGTTACCCTCTATGATAGCCCACAAAGAGAGACCAATCGCGTCCGCGTTTCTGGACCCTTCTCGGTCGAGGCGATTCCAAAGTTCTCCCTGGCAAATGCCGAACCAACCGATGGACGGGCTGAGAACCTGACCGCAAACATCGCAAACATTCTCGAGCTTCTCCGCAAGGACGGCGTCACCTTCAAAGGGGGTAAGAAGATGGCCTTCACCCGCCTTACGCCCACGTCCGGCGGCGTCATCCACGCCGAGGGCGAGGCGCAGCAGGACGGCAAGGCCATCCAAGTCGCCGTGAGCATCGGCCCCATGCACGGCCCCGTCACCGTGGATCAGATGCTCGAGGCGCAGAACGAGGTCTCGGCCGACGTCAAGCTCCTCATCTTCGTCGGCTTCAGCTTCGACCCCGAGTGCTTCGCCTTCCGCGACAAGCGCCAGCCCAAGAGCACGCGCTGGGAGTT
>DASYRW010000285.1:0-9995 GCA_036003985.1 Thermoplasmatota archaeon | reverse complement strand
GAGCGCGGGCTTCGCCAGCGCAGCCAAGCCATAGCCCGCGACCACCAACGGCTTGCGCCGCGGCGCGCGGTCGGCGAGCCTGCCCGAGCCCACCTTGACCAAGCTGACCGCCGCCTCGGCGGCGCCCTCCACGGCCCCGATGGCCACCGCGCCCGCGCCGATGGCCACGAGGTACAGGGGCAGGAGGGGCTGCACCATCTCGCCCGCGACATCGGTGAGCAGGCTCACCGCGCCGAGGATCCAGATCGCGCGCGCGACCCGCGGGGCCACGGCGCCGGACGGCGAAGGGGGACCTTCAGGCTGCCGTTCCCGGCGCGGCCACCAGCGGCGGCTCGGCCGGCTTCACGGCGAGGGCTGCGCGCAGCGCGCCTTCGGCGGCCGGCACCACGTGCAGGCGGATGTGCGGGCCGTCCTGCTGGGTGGAGAGCACGCCCCACGCGGCCAGGCGGTCCACGTGGTGCTTCACGGTGCTGCGCGTGATGCCCAGGTCCTTCGCGGCCTCGGCGGGGGTGATGCCCGGCTGCTCGAGGGTGAGCTTCAGCAGCTTGCCGGCGGTGGGGCTGCGCGCCGCGGCCAGCGCGTTGGACTCGGCCTCGCCGTAGCGGCGGTGGTTCTCGAAGCAGCGCACTTGCCCCCCGACGCGGCGGAGCTCGACGAAGCCGAGCTGCGAGAGCACGCGCAGGTGGTGGACGCAGGTGGTGTAGTGCAAGCCTGTCGCGGCGCGCAGGTCGCTGGGCGTCATGCCGGGCTCGGCGACGACGCGCTCGTAGATGTCGCGGCGCTGGGGCTGGTCGAGAGCCATGTTGGCGCGCACGCGGCGGTACAGCGCCCAAGCGGGCAGCAGCAGCGACGTGCCCACCACCATGCGCGCGGCGGCCTCGGCCTGCTCCCAACCGCTGGGGGTGGGCAGCGCGGCGCCGGCCCGCGGCGCAGCGGTCTGCACCGGCGCGACCTCGGCGGGCGCGACGGGCGCGAACAGCAGGTCGGCAGCGCTCCCTGCGATGGGCGAGGGCACGGGCGCGAGGGGCGCCATGCCGGCGGGGCCCGGCGCGCCATCGACCGCGGCCAGGGCCAGTGGCGCGGCGGGAGCCCCGGCGGAGGAACGGGCGTTGTGAAGCCCGAGGCCTGTGCCGGGCAGCCCGGGGTCGGGCTCGGGCACGGGGTTGACGATGTGGACGGGCTGGATCTGCAAGGTTGCCGGGAGCTTGTCCAGCGTCGCGGCGGGCCAAGCGTCGCTCGCGCCGCCGACGGCCTCGCGCGCGAGGTTCCAGGGAGCACCGTCGGTCGGGGGCAGCTGCCCGCCAAGCGAGGCGGCGTCCATGGCGGGCGCGAGGTCCACGGACACGGAGGGCGCGCCGTCCCAGCCGATGCCGAGGCCGGGCAAGGGGTGCTCGGGCACCGGCAGCGGCTCCATGCGCGGCGCCTCGACGAGCGAAGGGTCCAACTCGACGACCGGCACGTCGGGCGCGACGGGCGCGCCGGGTTGGTCGAGCTCGCCGCCGCAGCCGCCCATCGGCATGCGGAGCGTGCAGGCAAGCTGCTGCGCGAGGTCCACCGCGCGCAAGCCCGCGTCGGCGAGCTGCGCGTACAGCGCCTCGGCCGCGTCGGCGGCGTCGACGGCGGGGTCGGTGGGGATCGTGACGGAAGGTCCGACGACGACTTCCTCGGGCCAGGTCGTGCTGTCCCCCGATGCCCCTGCCATGCCCTGGCAGAGCACGGCGAGCAACACGGCCCACGCCAACGCGCCTCCCTTCAAGGGAACCCCCGCGCACCGATGCTTCGTCGGGGGGATAAAGTTTGAGGGGAGTCTCTGACACCGTTTGACGGTTTTCGGATGAACACTAGCCGACGCGGCGGTGAGCGTTCGAGCCCCTTCGGAACGTCTTGACGCCCGCGGCCGACCTCCCAAGGCCGAAGGCGGCGTTCGCGCAGCCTCCAGAGCCTCCCGTCCCGGCCCGCGCGCCGGGACACCCACTCACCCGCAGCGCAGGCGTGTCACCAACCGCAAGCCCCCCTCGACTCGTCTTCTGCGCTGCGGAAACCTCTCGGCCCAGCCGAAGCCTCAAGGGCCGCGACGCGCGTGCGCGGGCATGGCCCCGCCCTTCGGCGCGCTGCGCTTCCTGTACGTGGGCTCTGCGAAGTTCGCGCAGGACCTGCGCTACTACACCGACGTGCTCGGCGCGCCCAAGGTGTGGCACGCGCGCGCCTTCGGCGCCGAGGTCGCGGCCGTGCGCATGAGCGAGCAGGGCCCGCTGCTGCTGCTGGCCGATCACAGGCCGGCAGGAACCTGCATGCCCGTGTACGAGGTGCCTGACCTCGGCAAGGCCGTGAGGGCGCTGCGCGAGCGCGGGTGGAAGGAGCACGCCGGCCCCTTCGGCATCCCGAACGGGGACTGCTACACCTTCCGCGACCCGAGCGGCAACGAGCTCGCCATGTTCGAGGACGAGCGTCCGCTGGCCATGCAAGGCGCGGACGCGGCGGGCGGCGGCGCGGAGGACGAACGCTAGGCGACGCTGAACTCCAGCACCATGCCCTTGGTGAAGTGCGGCGGCGTGCCCTCGAAGCACACGTACCCGTACCGCTGCCCCGCCACGAGGGTCGCGGTGAAGTAGGCCTCCTGGCCCGCGCCGAGGCCGGTGATGCCGCCGATCAAATCGGCGGGGAGGGGCGGCGTGACGGGCCCCGAAGTCGCGTTGATGAAGTCCATGACCGTGGCGTTGCCACGGAGCTTCAGCAGAACGGCCTCGTGGTGGTCGCCGCTGGCGCTGCCGGCGGTCACGCGCCACACGTGCGTGCCGCCCGCTGGGGCCTCGGGCGTCTGCGCGAAGCGGAAATCGCTGAGGGCCAGCTGCACGTCCGGCGTCGGCGCGGGCGCAGCCGCGCCCGAGGCCGCGGTGACGCGCAGGTGCTTCCTCATGCCGTGGGCGACGTGGGGCTGGCCGTCGGGCGCGGGGATGAAGCAGAGGATCACGTAGTTCCCCGCCTGGAGCCGGATGGTGGCCTGCGACGAGGAGCCCGGGTCCACAGCGTTCGGGCCGCCGACGGCCACGATCCACGAGGGCATGCCCATGGACTCGTTGCCCTCCATCATCGACTCGTTCTCGCCCATCATCGAGTCGTTGCCCTCGGGGCCCTCCGAGGCCATCGGGGCCATGAACTCCTCGGGGCTGTGGTCGCCGATGAACATGAACCCGGCCTGGTGGGGCTCCTGGCCGTCGTTGCGCAGCGTGATGTCGGTCCATCCCGCCGTCGCGGTCTCCGGGCCGGTGAAGTTGTACTCGGTCGCGACGAAGGTGAGCGCGGCGCGCTGCGGCGTCGGGGTCGGGGGCGGCGCCGTCGTCGACGGGTTGTTCGCGGGCGGGTTCTCGGCGGGCGGCGTGGTGCTGCAGCCAGCGAGCACGAGCACGGCGAGCAGGGTGAGCGGGAAGGCGCGGCGCATGCGGGGCGCAAGGTGCCCCGCGCCATAAGCCGCACGACGTTCCGCGGCGCAGACCCGAAAGTGTCAACCCTCCGCGGCGCGGTGAGTCGGAGCGCCCACACCCTGCCTTCAGGACGCTCGGGGTCAGCACGTTGGTGCGAACGTCGGCCGCAGCCCCGCAGTTCTTTTGGTGCGTGCGACCGTGGCGGGGCCGTGGCCGACCCCCCCGAGCTGCCCGCGCCCCCGGCGCCGAGCCCGTCCGCGTGGGCGATCCAGTACGCCGCCCAGCCAGCCCCCGTGCTGGAGCGCACGGCGCCCGGCCAGATCCGGCTCGACCTGCTCACCGATCCATGGAGCGTGTGGTGCTGGGGCTTCGAGCCCGTGCGGCGCGCGCTGGCGCTCCGCTACCCCGAGGTGCAGTTCCGCGCCCTCGTGGGCGGCATGTTCCCCAAGCTGCCCAAGCCTGAGGAGCTGGGCTTCGACGTGGGTCGCTTCTTCGCGACGGTGCAGCGCTCGACGGGCATGCCGATCCGCCCCGACGCGGCCCAGCGCGACCGGCCTGACTCGACCTTTCCGGCGTGCGTGGCGGTGCACGCGGTCCGCCTGCTGAAGCCCGAGCGCGAGGCAGCCTTCCTGCGCGCGCTGCGCGAGGCTGCGTACCTGGACGGCGCCAACGTGTCGCGCCCCGACGCGCAGGCCGAAGCCGCGGCCCGCGCCGGCGTGGACGCGCGCGAGTTCACCGAGGCCCTGGCCAGCGGCGAGCCCGAGCGCGAGTTCCGCGAGCGCCTCGCGCAGCTGCAGGGCCTCAACCTGCGCGCGTACCCCACGCTGCTCCTCACGAGCGGCCGGCGGACGGCGCGCGTCGAGGGCTTCCAGAGCCTGCCGGCGGTGCTGAGCATCGCCGAGAGCCTCGCGGCGCGCGCGCTCGCGCCGCGGCCCGCGCCCACCTTGGAGGACGTGGTCCCTCGGGGCGAGCGCGTGGCGACGCGCGAGGTCGCCGAGGCCTTGGGCCTGAGCGTCGAGGCGGCCTACGACCGGCTGCGCACCGCCGAGCAAGAAGGCAGCCTGCGCCGCCAGCGGTGGGCCACCGGCGACACGTGGTCGCGCGCGTGACGCCCGGGCGCCGCCCACACGAGGTTCGTGATGAAGTAGCCGGCCGGCTTGTCCCGGGCCTTGCGCTGGACGAAGCCCTTCGTCTCCAGCTCTTGGAGGCAGTTCAGCAAACGACGTTCTTCGGCAACGGCTTCGACGCGGCCGTGATGCGCTCCGCGTCGCCCATCTTCTGGTCGCTCGTCCAGCCCGCGCCCTTCATCGCCTGGTAGACCTTGTCGGCCCGGTCGCTCACGCCGTCGAGGGTCATAGTTGCCTTTCCGGTGCAGGACCGATGGCAGGATACTTGACAGTCTCGGCGAGGACGTCGAAGCCCACACAATGCAGGACGAGCGATGGCTCGCAGTCCATGCCGATCCCGCGACCGAATGTGGGATCGAACCAGATGGCATTGTTTCGCCCCGGAGCTGGGCCCTCGTACGCATCGACACCGCCTGCGTCGACGAAGATTGCGCGCTCGGCACGGTCCTCGGCGACGCCGCGGCCGCTCGCATCTTGCATTGCGTATCGGTCGTTGCCATCGAGGTCGAAGAGCAATCCCGAGCTGCGCTCTCCGCGGCTGTAGCCTTGGCTCCGGCCCAGTGCCGCGTACGTGTCATCGCCTTGCTCATCGAGCAGCAGCCCGAAACCTCCCTGGATGCCTGCACCCTGGCCCATCCAAATGCCTGGGCCCAGCCAATCCCACGTACGGTACACGTCATTCCCCGCACGGTCCCAGAGCACTCCCGTCCCGAAGCCCTGGCCGACACCGAGGCCCCCGCCGATCCCGAAGCCCTGGCACGTGAGAGCACAGAGGTACGTGTCGTCACCTCCTCCGTCCAGGATTACGCCAACACCATCCTGCGCCGCAGCGTGGGTCCAGAGGGTCGCATAGACATCGGAACCGCTTCCAAGATCCAAGAGAAGCCCGATGCCACGGAGGCCAACGCCCTGCGCGCCAGTGTAGATGTCCGAACCCCCCACATCCAGGGCAAGGGCGACGCCCGAACCGGCGCCTACGTGGCCGGGATAGGTGTCGTCGCCCCCCACATCGACGATGAGGATCGACGGGATCACGCCGGCGTTTCCGTAGCATGTTGCATCCGGCCCGCCGACGAGAATCTGGAACGCAGCCGTGCCGATCATGATCGGAGCGCATCCTTCGGTCTCCAAGGATGCGCCCGCCTCCTCCAACGCGCCTGCCCGCTGCTCCGCAAGTTCACCGAGCGCGGCCGCGCAGGCGAGTTGGGTGGCGGCGCTCCTGCCGAGTTGCACGAGAGCTGCGCAGGTGTTGCGGGCGGAGAGGAGCGCGCCAAGGTCACGGGCCAACGCGGGTGGAAGCGCGGCCGCCACACGGTCCATCTTCGCATGGTCCGCCCCGTCGATCGTCGCAGAGCTCATGGAGATTGCTTGGTGGAGGGCAGTGTGGAGGTCGGCCGTCGTGTCCAGCGGCGCGCTGCGAGGGTCTGCCGCCAGCACCTCGGCCCAGGTGCGTGGCCCGAAGCCGCCGCGACCGTCGTCGCCGAGAGTCACAACGGCCATGTGCGGCACGCTCAGCACCAGCACCGCGATGACGATGAGTGTGCGGTTCACATGGCCCCCAGAGTGGAATGATTCCAAGCTGCCATAAGCGTTTGGCCCTGCGTTTTCACGCCGCGGCGCGCGCGGCGCGGTCCCGCGCCGCTGCGGGGCTGCCGGCGACGCGCGCGTCGTGGAACAAGAATTGCTGCGCATAGCCCGCATCGCGTCCCCATCGCTGGTGCGCGAGCGCAGTGATCTCCCTGGCGTTGGTGCGCGGCGCGTCCGCGAAGTAGCGCGCCAGCATCGCGCGGTGGATCCATCGGTCCACGGGGAAGCTCTCGAGGTGGCCGAGGCTGTAGAGCTGCACGCAGTCTGCGACCTTGTCGCCCACGCCCGGCAGCTGGAGCAGCACCTCGTGGGCCTCCTCGTAGCGCATCCGCGGCAAGTCCGCGAGGGGCACGTCGCCCTCCACCACCATGCGCGCCGCGCCCCGCAGGTAGCGCGCGCGGAAGCCCATGCCGGCCGCGCTGCGCAGCCTGGCCTCGTGGGCGCGCGCGATGCGCTCGGGGCTCGGGGTCGCGTAGGCCCAGCCGCGCGGGAACCCCGGCAAGGTGGTGCGGAGCGGCGCGCCGAAGTGCCTGCACAGCCTTCCCATGCGCGTCTCGATGGCGGCGACGCTGTCGTGGATGCTCGTGACGAAGCCGAGCAGGCACTCCCACGGGTCGGTCTGCAGCAGCCGCAGGCCCCTCCAGGCCTCGACGGCTGGAGCGAGGGCCGCCTCGCGCGCGAGCCGGGCGGCGATGGCGTCGTAGGGGTCGTCGAGGCGGAAGTAGCGCCGGGCCCACGCCGCTGCCTCGGCCGGAGCCATGGAGGGCTCGGCCTCCACGCGCAGCGCGCCGTCCTCGCGCGCGAGGGTCCACGCGCGGCCCTCGGCCACGCCCGCGAAGGCGTCGCGGTCGGGCAAAGGCTTCCAGCGGAACGCCTGGCCGCTGCGGAGGCTGGGGCCCAGGAGCAGCGGTTGCGCGAGGGCCACGCGCGCGATCGGCACGTTGCGGCATCACGGCGCGGGGTCTTGGTCGTTGCGGGCCTCGGCCACAGGCTCGCCCACGGGGTCGTCCGCGGGCGCGGACCGCCAGCGCGACGTGCGCGACCGGCCCATGGCCTCGAGGATCACGCGCTGCTGCACGCGCGGCCGCTCGTCGTTGCGTGCGTAGAGCAGCTCGCGCACCAGGGCCACGACGCGCCTCGGCGCATACGGCTTCTGGATGTAGCCGTGGATGCCAGGTCCCACCGTGGCGCCGGCCGCGAGGGTTGGATCGATGGTGCCCGTCAGCAGCACGCGCAGCGTGTGCGGCGACGTGCGCGCGAGGTCGCCCAGCAATTCGGTACCCTTGCGGCCGGGCAGTTGATCGTCGGTGATGACCATGTCGAACGGCTGGCGGCGGAGCTTCTCGAGCCCCTCCTCGGCCGAGCCGGCGGTCTCGACGTGCGCCCGGGCGATGCCCTCCTCGAGGAAGAGCTTCATCGTCTCGGTGACCACCGGCTCGTCGTCGACGAGCAGGATCGTGAACGGGGGCGGCGTTGCCATCTTGGCGCCTCGCGGGCGGCGTTGGATCGGTCCAGGCCGCGAGCCTTGATAGGAAGCGTGGCTGCTTGATCGTATTGGCCGCCCGCGTGCGCGGCGGCAAGCCCGCGGCCCCCGCCAGGCCTGGGGCAGGCGCAAACCTCATCAGCCAGCCGAGCGCTCGGCGGGCCATGGCGGTCGCGATCTTCCGCGGCTTCATCGCGGTCGAGGTGCCCGCCCTGCCCCCGCTGGCGCGCGTGCAGGAGCAGTTGCGGCACAGCGGCTCCGACGTCAAGCTCGTGGAGGGGCAGAACACCCACGTGACCCTCAAGTTCCTGGGCGACACGCCCGTCACCTTCGTGGACAAGATCGAGCAGGGCATCCGCAACGCGGCCAAGGGGATCAAGCCCTTCGAGATGACCGTGCGCGGGGCCGGCGCGTTCCCGAGCAGCGCGAACCCGCGCGTCGTGTGGGTGGGCCTGGAGCACGCCGAGCCCTTGGGCGTCATGGCGCGCCGCCTCGAGGACGAGATGCACAAGCTCGCCTTCCCGCGCGAGCGCCGGGACTTCACGCCCCACATCACCCTCGCGCGCGTGCGCTCCCCCCGCGGGCGCGAGCGGCTCGCCGCGGTGCTGGGCGAGCACGCGGGCGAGGAGTTCGGCCGCGCGACCATCGACAAGGTGCTGCTCATGCGCTCCGAGCTGCACCCCGAGGGCCCCGTCTACAAGCCCGTGCGCGCCGTGCCCCTCGAGGGGTGACCGTGGCCGAGCCGTGGATGCTCGCTGCTGCCTTGGAGGCGGCCCTCGTGCTGGCCGGGCTCGCGCTGTTCCTGCCGGGCCACCGGCGGCCACGCGACCCCGGCCTGGGCCTCGCGGAGCGCTACGTGGGTCACGTGCTCGTCGCGGCCGCCATCGCCGTGCTCGCGCTGCTGTTCCGCATCGTGCAGCCCGCGGCGACCCCCGAGGGCATCGTGCGCCTCGGGCCGCTCATGAGCGCGGCGGCCCAGCTGGCGGACGGCGGCCTGCGCGACGCCTTCGACGCCGTCGGCGGCCCGCCCCTGGACGCGTTCTTCGGGGCCGTGCTGCTGCTGCTCCACCCGGCCATCCTGCTGCTCGCTCCGCTCCTGTGGATCGCGGCCGACGAGGAGCGGCCCGCGAAGACCCTCCTCGCGGCCTATGCGGCGTTCCTGATCCTCACGGTGCCGGTGCACTTCGTGCTGCCCATCGAGGTGCAGCGGGCCCGCGCCTTCCCCTTCCTCGGCGACATCGCCGGGCTGTATTTCCCCTTCAACGAGGACAACACGGTGCCCGGCCTGCATGCGGGCCTGGCGGTGTGCGTCGCGCTCGCGGCGCGGCGGAGCCGCAACTGGCGCTTCCGGCCCGTGGCCTTCGCGTTCCCCCTGCTGGTGTACCCGGCGCTGCTCTACTACGGCGTGAACGGTGTCGTCGGCGCGGCGTCGGGCGCGGTGTTCGGGCTGCTCGCCACGATGCTGGGCCAACGCGTCACGAGCGTGGAGCGCATCGCGCACCAGCGTGTCGACGCCACGCCGGAGCGCAAGATGGAGATCCGGCAAGCTGCCCAGGAGCTGCTGGCCGCGCTGCGCGAGCAGGTCAAGGCGCGCGGCCTCGAGGCGGAGCCGCTGCTCGTGGGCAGCGTGGCCAAGGACACGTACCTCGCGCACAAGGTGGACCTCGACGCCTTCGTGCTGTTCCCGCCCGACACGCCGCGCGCGACGCTGGAGCAGGAAGGCCTCGCGCTGGGCCGCGCGCTGCTGGAGCAGCCGGAGGAGCGCTACGCGGAGCATCCTTACCTTGCGGGCAAGTGGCGCGGCGTCGAGGCGGAGGTCGTGCCAGCCTACAAGGTCGCGGACCCCAGCCAGCCCATGAGCGCCGTGGACCGCACGCCGTTCCACACGAGCTACGTGCAGCGGAAGCTCGAGAACCTGCAGCGGCGCGACGTGCGGCTGCTGAAGCAGTTCCTGCACGGGATCGGTGTGTACGGCGCCGAGGCGAAGGTGCAGGGCTTCTCCGGCTACTTGGCGGAGCTGTTGGTGATCAAGCACGGCAGCTTCCGCGGCGTGCTGCGGGCGGGCGCGGAGTGGCGCGTCGGCCAAGTGGTCGCGCTGGAGCCCTTCGAGGGCGTGCCCCGATTCCCCGAGCCGCTCGTGGTCATCGACCCCGTGGACCCGGGCCGCAACGTCGCGAGCGCGCTGAGCCTCGACAACCTGCTGCTGTTCCAGGAAGCGGCGCGCAGCTACCTCAAGGAGCCGCGGCTGGGGTTCTTCTTCCCGCGCCCCGTCGAGGCCTTGCCCAGGCCGCGCCTGCGCGAGCAGCTGCGCCAGCGCGGCCACGGCCTCGTCGCGGTGCGCTTCGGGCGGCCGGACATCCTCGAGGACTCGCTGCA
>DASYRW010000284.1:0-2776 GCA_036003985.1 Thermoplasmatota archaeon | reverse complement strand
GTAGACGAGGGCCCACAGGGCCTCCTCCGCGGCGACGTACGCGCGCAGCTGCACCTGATCATCGACCACTTGCAGCACGGCCTCCTCGATGGCCTTGGGCGCCTCCGCGTACAGGCCGAGCCACGCGTCCAGCACGCGCGGCACGTCCTCGTCGCGCGCAGGAAACAGCAGAAGGGCCGGCGACGGCAGCGCGGCCAGCGCGCGGCGCGCCGGGTCCAACCTCGCGAGGGGCAGCCACACGAGCGCGGCGCCGTCCAGGTCTTGCAGCTCGAGCGGCTTGGGCACGACGACGTGGGGCGGATACACCGCGCCCGGCGCGCAGCCCGCGCGCGGCAGCCACTGGAAGGGCGTGTCCACGGTCCCGCATGGCGCGCGCGGCCTAAAGCTCACGCCACGAGCCACCGCGCGCCAGGCTTCCGAAACCCCCGCTCCCGGACGGCGCTAAGGGCAAGGCGCACCACACCATGCACCGCGGCATGCGCCCGATGATGACCCTCGCCATCCTCGCCACGTTGGCCGCCGCCCCGCTCGCCCTCGTGGCCCAAGGGAGCCCGCCCGCCGGCGCGGTGCCGATCGACCTGCAAGGCTGCTCGTACCTCGAGATCGTGGTCAAGGTCCCCGCGGCCGACGTGGACCCGCTCGTGCCCGACGACTTCGCGCTCATCTTCGGCGCCGATGGCATGAACTCCATCCTGCTCAGCGGCGGCTCGTGCGACGTGGCCACGTCCAGCGGCCAGACCGGGACCGGGTCCTTCGTCTCGTTCCTGTCGCGCGTGCAGGAGCCCGAGGACCTCGTGCTCGCGGGCTCGGACGCCGGCGTGCGCGCGTGGTTCTACCGGCTCGAGCACTACGTGCAGAGCGGCGACCTCTACCGCCAGGTCGCGGACGCGGCGGGCGTGGACGAGGTCCCGACCACCGCCCTTGCGGTGGACTCAGAGCAGGTGCTCAGCACGATGACGATCCAGAGCGCGGACCTCGACCTCCGCGTCCTCGCGCCCGTCACGCCCCAAGGCCTGCCCCTCGGCGGCGGCCTCGTGCGCTGGCGCGAGTTCCATGAGGTCGCCGACGGCTACGCGGTGCTCGAAGCCACGCTGGCGGGCGACCCTCTCGGCGGCACGGCAGCCGGTGTGGTCACCGCCTCGGAAGGCAGCCTGTGGCACGACCTCGCGGGGCCGGCGAACGTCGGGCCGCTCACGTATGGCCGCAACGACGGCATCCGCGACGGCTGGATGGGTGTCCTGCCGAAGCCCAGCTAGCCGCGCTGGCCAACCTGACCCTCGAGGATGCGCTTCAGCTCGGCCAGGTCCTTGGCGTTCGCGCGCCGCATCGCGCGGGCCATGAACGGAGCAGCGAGGCGCGAGAAGCCTGCAGGCGTGCCGCGGTTGCGCAGGGTCATGCGCGTCGCGCCGGGGCCCTCGCTCTGCCAGGTGTACGTGGTCTCCATGGGGAAGGGGCCCTCCGCGGTGCGCATGAGGAGGCGCTGGCCGGGGACGTACTCGGTGATCTCGTACGTGTAGGCGAGCCGCTTGCCGAGGAACTCGGCGACGAACGCGACGCGCGCGCCCACCCGCAGCGGAGGTTCGCTCTTCCACTCCGCGGCCTTGATGTTCTCGTACCACGCGGGCCCAGAGGAGGTAGCCTCCGACCGCGGTCAGCGCGTACGCCGCCGCGGTCAGGCCGTCTCCGAGGTTCAGCACCACGTACAGCGCCCCCGCGGCGGCGATCGGCAGGCCCGCCTGGCCCAGCCGGCGAGGACCCGCGCCGGCGCGCGCCACCCAGGCGCCCCACGCCGCGAGCGCGACGCCGACGACGAACAACAGCGACGCGTAGAAGACCGGCATGCCAGGGTGGAGGTCGCCCGACAGCCACGACGGCGCGACCCGGCCGACGTGCGCGACGACGGCGAGGCCGAAGCCCGCTGCCGCCTTGTCCCACGCCGGCGTCGCGGCCCACAGAGCCCACGCCGCGATGGCCAAGCCCAGGGTCACGAGCGCGTGCAAACCCAGGTGCAGCGCGTCGGCGCCGCCGGCCAGCACGCGCACCGTGAACACGAGCTGCGTCAAGCCCAGCGCGAGCGCGCCGAGCGCCATGCGAGGGATCGGGGCCATGGCCGCGCCACCCGCCCGCCGTGGCATCAGCCCATCGCTCGCTGCAAGCCGGCCTTGCGCCACGGACCGGCGCGTTGGCCACACCGCCGCGCCGCCCTGGTTCCCGGAGCAGGCCCTCGGCGCGGAACAGCTCCGCGTTGGGGATGCTGCCGCCGGCCGCCGGGAATTTGTCCTCGAGAACAGGCACCCGGGCGTCAGGGACCGACGATGTCGAGGCCAGCGATGCGGCCGAAGTCGCGACGGTTCCTCGTCGCCACAGGCTCGCCGTGATGGAGGGCCGTTGCCCCGATGATGAGATCGATCGTGGCGACGGGCCGTCCCCGCCGGAGCAGTTCGCCCTGCACCGCTCCGGCGCGTTCAGCGATGGCGTGCGTGAACGGATATGTCACCACGCCTTGCAGCGCGTCCCTCACACGCTCCGCCTCCCGCGCGCGCCGCATCGACCTCGCGATGCCTTCGTGCAGCTGCATGATCGTGATCGCGCTCACAGCGACAGGATCGGGGCCGACCAGGAGCCCATCGATGAATCCGATGGCGGTCTCGCCGCCCCTCATCGCGTCGAGCAGCACATCGGTGTCGAGGACCGTCATGTCAGAGGCGCACCCGCCGCTTGGCGAAGTCGGCGTCGATCCGGCCGCGGGAGGACTTGACGGCCCGGGACAGGGCCT
>DASYRW010000283.1:0-8701 GCA_036003985.1 Thermoplasmatota archaeon | reverse complement strand
CGCGGGCGTGCGCGGCCTCGGCCCCGCGCGGCGCGCCGTGCTGCGCGCGCTCGAGCAGGGCAAGCCCGCGTTGGGCATCTGCCTCGGCATGCAATTGCTCTTCGACGGGAGCGACGAGGGCCCCGGCCGCGGCCTCGGCTTCATCCCCGGCCGCGTCGCCACGCTGCCGCACAAGCTGCTGCCCCAGGTGGGGTGGAACGAGGTCCACACGAGCGACGATCCGCTCTTCGAGGGCGTCGCGCCCGAGTTCCACGGCTATTATGTCAACACCTTCGCGCCGGTCCCGAAGGCGCGCTCGGGGATCATCGCCCGCACCACCTACGGAAAGCCCTTCGTGGCCGGGGTGCGAAGGTTGAATACGTGGGGGCTCCAATTCCACCCCGAGAAGAGCTCCCGCGCGGGGCTCCGCATCGTCCAGAATTTCGTCGGGCTCGCCGAGGCGTGTGCATGATCCTGCTGCCGGCCATCGACCTGAAAGACGGCAAGTGCGTCCAGCTGGTCGGCGGCGACCCGACCCAGGCGAAGGTGCAGGTGGACGATCCCGTCGGGCAAGCGGCGCGCTTCATCGAGCAGGGCGCGTCGCGCATCCACATCGTGGACCTCGACGCCGCGCTCGACACGGGCCGCGACAACACGCCCATCCTGCGGGACATGCTGCGCGGCGCGCGCGTGCCGATGCAGGTGGGCGGTGGCGTGCGGTCCACGGCGCGCATCGAGGAGCTGCTGGCCATGGGCGCCGAGCGCGTCATCGTGGGCACCAAGGCCGTGAAGGACCCGGACTGGCTGCAGCAGACCGCGCGCCGCTTCGGCGCGAAGGTCGTCGTCGCGGTCGACGCCAAGGGCGGCGAGGTCGTGGTCAAGGGCTGGCGCGAGGCCACGGGCATTCGCTTGCTGGACTACGCGCGGCAGGTGGACAAGCTCGGCCTCGGCGGCATCTTCTTCACCGACGTGGACGTCGAGGGCAAGCTCACGGGCATCAACGAGATGCTCATCAAGGGCGTCGTCGAGGCCGTGGACACTCCTGTCCTGTACGCGGGCGGCATCAGCTCCCTCGACGACCTGCTCATGCTCCAGGACCTGGGCGTGGACGCGGCCGTCGTGGGCATGGCGCTGTACACGGGCCGCATCGACCTCGGCGAGGCCCTCGGCGCGCTGGAGGCCTGACGTGGCCGAGCTCGTGCGCGAGACGCGCGAGACCAAGGTGCGCGTCCTGGTGGAGCCCGGCAGCAACGGCGCGGCGCCCAAGATCCGCGTGCAGGACGAGATGCTGCAGCACATGCTCGAGAGCCTCGCGCGGTGGAGCGGGCTGCGCTTGGAGGTGGAGGCGACGGGCGACCTGCGCCACCACCTGGTGGAGGACGTGGGCATCGTGCTCGGCCGCGCGCTGCGCGACGGCCTGGACATGGAGCGCTGCGAGCGCGTCGCGCACGCCATCGTGCCCATGGACGAGGCCTTGGTGGGCGTCGCGATCGACCTGATCGACCGGCCGTTCTTCCACGGCGAGCTGCCCGATCCGCTGCTCACGCACTTCCTGCAGAGCCTCGCACACGAGGGCCGCTTCAACCTGCATGTGGACGTGATCCGCGGCGTGCACGAGCACCACGTCTGCGAAGCCGCGTTCAAGGGCCTCGGCATCGCGCTGCGCAAGGCGCTGGCGCCGCGCGCCGACCACCTGAGCACCAAGGGGCGCGCGAAGGTCGGGCGCGGGTCGAGCTAGCGGCACTGACTTCGGGGCGGGATCGCGTCCCAGGTCCGGGGCGCCGGCCCGGGCGTTCGTCGCAAGCGCGCCCGGCCTGGAGTTCGCCATCTCGGCGACCACGCCCGTCCTCTCCCTCGGTCTGGCGTGTCGATGGAGGGCCCGAGGTGAAGGGCCGGCGTTGATCCCCGCGTCACCCGACGACATCCCATCGCAACGCGAGGCCTTCCCAGACCGCGTGCTGCGCGAAGCCCTGCAGGAGCGGCACGTCGTAGGGACCTGGGTGAAAGACGATCGTCGCCTGCCCGGGCACGCCCTCGCCGCCGGGCGGGCCTCCGCGGCCGGTCGCGGGGCTGTTCAGCAGGTCGACGACCCGCACGACCTCTCCGCGTTGGACGCCGAACGCCCGGACATGCGCCGCCGCGATCGGCGCGGGCGCGCCCTCGGTTGCGGTCACCATCGTGAACGCCATGGCCGCCGAGGTCCCGGACGCCCGGCCGATGCTCGCCGCAGGCGTTTCGAGGTTGCTCGCGTCCACATCGCCATGTCCGCCGATGCCCCATTGGCGGAAGGCCTTCGCGACCGCGTGCTCGGTGTTCGCGAAGGTGGCGATGACGTACGTGTCCACGCCCGGCGACGACCAAGCGGGCGGCGGAGCGACCACGATGCCCGTGCCGCTCTCGCGCGCCGGGCCCGACGAGCGGCCGTCGACGACCACGTCCGCGCATTCGAGGTTGGCCACGAAGACCACCCCGAGCGCGCCGGCGGGATCCGCGGACAACGCCGTGAAGCCGGCTGGAAGCTGCGCCTGCAACAGCGCGATGGGGAGCGGGAAGAACCCGATGTTCTGCGTACAGCCGTACTCGCGCACCTCCTGCGCCGCCGCGGGGTCGGCCGAGCCGATCGGCAGCGAGCCGACCAGCGTGGCCACGGCGATCGCCCCGAACATTCGTCCGAGCCCGTGCGTTCTGATGGCTCTCTCCACGCCGTCCTTGCTGCGACCCACCATGGTTCCACCGCAGCGTCCCCCGCTGCAGGGCAGTGATGGTCGTGCCGGCCTTGGACCCGCGTCGCGCCGCGCTGTGCAAAACCGCAAGCGCCCGGGCGCGGGTTCAAGGTGCGTCAAAGCCTGGCCGGGCTGATGGCATCGGCGCCCTTCGCGCTGGACGAGCTGGACTTCCGCATCCTGCGGGAAATGTTCGAAGGCCAGCGGGACTTCCTCCGGCCGGACCGTGTGGCCTTGGACGAGGTGGCGCGGAGCCTCGGCGTGCACCGCAACACCGTCTCGACGCGCGTGCGGCGGCTCGAGGAGCAGCGCATCTACCTGCCCATGTCCGTCGCCATCAACGACCCCACGGTGGGCCTCGTCGGCGGCTTCGCCTGGCTGCCGGTGCCGGCGGCGCAGCGCAGCGAGGCGACCCTCGGGGCCCTGATGCGCGTCGAGGGCCTGTCCAACGTGTTCCTGCACCTCGACGGCTGGCACGCCCTGCTCCACGCCCCCGACGCCGCGACGCTCGCCGCGCGGCTGGACGAAGCGGCGCGCATCTGCCGGGTGGGCGAGGTCAGCATGGACCTCGACTTCGCGCACGACTTCCCGCCCGCGCCTCCGGCCAAGCTCTCGGCCCTCGAGGCGCGGCTGCTTCCGTGGCTCTACCGCGATGGCCGCGCGCCCTTTGCGGTTGTCGCCGCGGAGCTGGGCGCGTCGGCGCGCACCGTCGAGCACACCTACCGGCGCCTCCGCGATCGGGGCGTGCTGTTCCAGACGCCCGGCCAAGTGCGGGGCTACCCGGGCATGGCCGCCGCCTACCTGAAGGCCACGTTCGCCCCCGGCGCGGCAGAGGCCCGCGGCGAGCTTCTCAAGGCCGTGCCGGAGCACTTCGTCCGCATGCCCAGCCAGGCGGCGCAGCACCTCTACGTTTACGCGCGCTCCGTGGCGGAGTTGGAGGCGATGGCGGAGCGCGCCCGCACGGTGCCGGGCATCGCCGCGGTGCGGCTGCACGTGCTCACGCGCAAGTGCGCGAACCCGCGCTTCGTGGACTGGCTGGCCGAGCATCTGACGCGGCGCGCCGCCGTGTAGATCAGAACTCGCCCGTGATGCGCTGGTGCGTGTCGATGGACAGGTCGCCGACCTGCTGCGCGATCTCCGCCGGCAAGGGAGGGAGCCCTGGCCAGGAGCGCGCAAGACCGGGGCGAAGGTCCTGCTCGCCAAGCCGACCAGAGGCCGGGATTCCGCGAAGTTGTCGGCGCATCGCCGGCCCCGCCGCGGCGAGGCCTGTTGCACGCGGGCGCGGCCTTAAGGCCCTGGAGTGCGAAGGGGAGGCGTGCTGTGCCCTGTCTGCGGCCTGGGGTTCTCCGTCTCGGAGGCCACGCCTGTCGTCACCCTCCGGGGGAAGGATCACCACGTCTGCACCTCCGAGTGCGCGCGCAAGTTGCGGTCGAATCCGCCGAAGTACGGCGTGCCGACGCACGAGCCCAAGGTGCGGGCCGGGCGGCGCTGAGGCGCGCGGGACTCAGAACTTCTCGCCCGTGATCCGCTGGTACATGTCGACGTACAGGTCGCTGACCTGCTGCGCGATGTCCGCGGGCAGCGCGGGGATGTCCGGCTCCGGCTTGCCGGCCTTGCGCGCCGCGTACAGCGCTTCGTGGTAGCCGGTCTTGCGGTAGTGTTGCCGCACGAACTCCTTGCTCAGCTCTACGGTCTCCTTGCGCTGCGTGTAGGCCTCGCGGTCCCACCAGCGGTCCTCGTCGAGGGTGCCGAAGGTGTCGATGACCATGATGCGCCGCTGCTCGTCGAAGGCGAACTCCTTCTTGCCGTCGACGTGGATGAGGCCGCGCTGCTCGACCTGCGGGCCGATGAGCGCATCGATGCGGAGGATGACGTCCTCGAGCTGGTACCATTCCTCGTCGGTCATGACGGCGAGCCGCTGCGCCTCCATGTCGGTGAGCTCGCGGTCGGTGTGCTCCAGCTTCGTGGTGAACTCGACGAAGGGCCGCGGCAGCTTTTGCCCATAGGTCGGCTGGGACCCGAGGCCGATGCGGTTGAGCGGGACTTCGCCGGTCTTGAGGCGGTCCATGAGCGAGCCAGCAGCGTAGTAGCGCGCGATGCACTCCAGGGGAATCAGGTAGTTGCGCTGGCCCGGCCCGATGTACGTCGCGGCGGGGTCGAGGATCTGCACGCGGCGCACGCGCATCTTGGCCTTGCCCTCGAGGCCGAGGAAGTGCGTCTTGATCCCGGCCTTTTCGCAGGCCCTGAACCAGAAGGCGGCGGTGCGCGCGAGGGTCTCGCCCTTGTGCGGGATGAGGGTCGGGATGACCTTGTCGAAGACGCTGATCTGGTCGGTGAAGTGGAACAGGAGCTCCGTCGCGCTCGCGGCGTAGACCTCCTTCACCTTGCCCTTCCGGATCAGCTCCATGGCCGGGGCATGCCCTTGGCTGGTTTGAGCCTTTGGGGCTCGCTGCGGCTGGAGGGCTCATAAACCCCGGGCGCCATGACCCCGCGTGGCGGCTTCCTCGGCCGTGCGCAAGGGCGCGCTCGTCACGCTGGAAGGCATCGACGGCAGCGGCAAGAGTTCCCTGGCGCAAGCGCTCGAGGAAGCCCTGAAGGCGCGCGGCGTCGACGCGGTGTTCACGCGCGAGCCCACGCGCTCGTGGCTGGGGGAAGCGGTGAAGCGCGCCATCCGCGAGGCGAGCGATCCCTTCGTGGAGGCGTTCCTGTTCCTGGCCGACCACGCCGACCACGTGCGCCAGGTGCAGCAGTGGATCGCGCAGCGCAAGCTCGTGGTCAGCGACCGCTACGGCGACTCGTGCTTGGCCTACCAAGCGGCGACCCTCGATCCGGTGCTGCGGCCGCGGGGCGTCGATGCGCTCGACTGGCTGGCCGTGGCGCAGGCGCCCGTCACGCGTGCTCCGGACCTCTGCCTGCTGCTCGACCTGGAGCCGCGCGCGGCGCTGCAGCGCATCGCCGGCCGCGAGGAGCTGATCAAGTTCGAGGACCAGGTCTTCCTGGAGCGCGTGCGCTCCAACTACCTGCGCCTCGCCCGGTCGCGGCCGTACGTGGAGACCCTGGACGCGATGCTGCCCCACGACAAGCTCCTGGCCGCGGCCCTCGACGCCAGGGCGCGCAGGCACGCGCTTCCATCGCGGGATCGTCCGTAACCTTCAAGGCCCGGGGCCAACTGCACAGCCTGTGGTGGCCACCGCCATGCGGGCGCTCCCGCAGAGCAAAGCCCTCAACATCCGCCTTGGCCTCGCGCTCACCGTCGCGGGCACGCTGGTGGTGTTCTGGAGCTTCAGCGGCAACCAGGCCTACGACATCAAGTTCTTCTACCTCGCCATCCTCGGCGCCCTCCTTGCCTTGTACGGCACCGTGCTGCTGGCCAACAGCCGCGTCGTGAGCGAGCAGCGGCGGCGCGTGCGCGCGGCGGCCCAGGCCAGCCGCGAGTGGGTCCGCCTGCAGTGCCCGTCGTGCAACTTCGTCTTCGAGGAGGAGGGCGCGCGGCCCTTCACGGCCATCTGCCCCAACTGCAAGGCCAGCGGCCGCATCGACTGACGCGGCGAGCCTGTCCCCACAAGGCTCAAGAGCCGCGTCGCATACCCGGGGCCATGGCTCCGCCCCGCGCCCTGCTCTGGGTCGCCGCCGACCTCAGCCTCGCCGCCGGCGTCGCGCACGCGTTGGTCACGCCCGAGCACCTGCAAGAGTGGTGGGTCTACGGCGCGTTCTTCCTCGCCGCGACCGCGGCGCAGGTCGCCTTCGCGGCCCTGGTGCTGCGGTGGCCGACGCGGCTGCTCCTCGTCGCGGGCATCGCGGGCAACGCGTTCCTCCTGCTCTTCTACGCGTTCACGCGCCTCGTCGGCGTGCCCCTCGGGCCGGCGGCTGGGGAGCTCGAGGCGGTGGCGCTGATCGACCTCGCCACGAAGGCCGCGGAGCTCGCGCTCGTGATCGTGCTCGCGGCCGCGCTGGCGCGGATGGACGACGCGACGGTGCACGCGCTGCCCTCGGGCCGACGAGCGGTGCTGAGCGCGCGGTGACCAGCGGGCCGCTTAAGGCCTCGAAGCGCGATGGCGCCGCGTGGCCATCGACCCGGTCTGCGGCATGACCGTCGCGGAGGGCCCCGACGCGCTCCAGGCATTGGTGCGCGGGCAGCGCTACTACTTCTGCAGCGCCGGCTGCATGCGGCAGTTCCTCGAGCCCGAGCGGGAGCTGCGGCGCGTGCAGGCGCTGGCCGTGTTCGCGCTGGCCTGCGGCGCGGCGCTCATGGCCCTGCCCTTCCTCGGCGTCGTGGAGGGCCGCGCCATGGGCGCGACGATGTTCGCCCTCGGCACCGCGGCGCAGGTTTTCGCTGGATGGCCGTTCTACGCGGGCATCCGCCACGCCATCGCCAACCGCGCGGCCAACATGGACACGCTCATCGCCCTCGGCACGAGCGCGGCGTGGCTGTTCAGCACGATCGAGTTCCTCGCCCCGGAGGTGCTCGTGCCGGGCCAGGACCAGTTCTACTTCGAGATCGGCGCGATCGTGCTGGGGTTCATCCTGCTGGGCCGCTGGCTCGAGCACCTCATGCGGCGGCGCGCGAGCGACGCGGTGCGCAAGCTGCTGGAGCTGCAGCCCACGACGGCGCGCGTCGTGCGCGAGGTCGTGCAGATCGGCGGACCGCGCCGGGAGGTCGAGGTCGAGGTGCCCGTCGGAGAAGTGCGCGTCGGCGACACGCTGATCGTGCGCCCGGGTGAGAAGATCCCCGTGGACGGCAGCGTGCTCGAAGGCGCGAGCGCGGTCGACGAGAAGCTGCTGACCGGCGAGAGCCTGCCCGTGGACAAGGGCCCGGGCGACGAGGTGATCGGCGCGACGTTCAACCAGCACGGCCTGCTGAAGGTCAAGGCCTCGAAGGTTGGCATGGACACGGCCCTCGCGCAGATCGTGCGGCTCGTCGAGGAAGCCCAGACCGCGAGCGCGCCGATCCAGCGCTTGGTGGACGTGGTCAGCGCGGTCTTCGTGCCCGTGGTGGTGGGCGTCGCGGTGCTGAGCTTCGCGGCGTGGCTGGCGCTGGGCCGGCCGCTGCCCTTCGCGTTCACGAGCATGGTCGCCGTGCTGCTGATCGCGTGCCCTTGCGCGCTGGGCCTCGCCACGCCCGCCGCGCTGGTCGTGGGCGTCAGCAAGGGCGCCGAGCGCGGCATCCTCATCAAGGGCGCGGAGTTCCTCGAGGCGGTGCGCAAGGTGGACATCGTCGTCTTCGACAAGACCGGCACGCTCACGCGGGGCAAGCCCGAGGTCACCGACGTGGTCGCGTTCGCGGGCACCGAGGACGAGGCCCTGGCCCTCGCGGGCAGTGCGGAGCAGGGGAGCGAGCATCCTCTTGGCCAAGCCGTCGTGCGCGCGGCGCGGGCTCGGGCTGGGACGCTCCACCCGGCGCAGGAGTTCCTCGCGGTCGCGGGCGGCGGCGTGCAGGCCCGCGTGCAGGGAGAGCCGGTCGTCGTGGGCAACGCGCGGCTCCTGCGCGAGCTGGGCTACGACCTGCGCGCCGCCGAGGTCGCGCTCGCGAAGCTCCAGGAGCAGGGCAAGACGCCGATGCTCGTCGCGCGCGGCCAAGCGCTCCTGGGGATCGTGGCGGTCGCCGACCAAGTCAAGCCCGAGGCCAAGGCGGCGGTCCAAGCGCTGCGCGCCCTGGGCGCCGAGGTCGTGATGCTCACCGGCGACAACCCGCGCACGGCCGAGGCGGTGGCGCGCGAGGTGGGCATCGCGCGCGTGCTCGCCGAGGTGAAGCCGGCCGAGAAGGCCGCGAAGGTCCAGGAGCTGCAGGCGCAAGGCCGCATCGTGGCCATGGTCGGGGACGGCGTGAACGACGCGCCCGCGCTCGCCCAGGCCGATGTGGGCATCGCGATCGGCAGCGGCTCGGATGTGGCGGTCGAAGCAGGCGACCTCGTGCTCATGCGCAACGATCCGCGCGACGTCGCGGCCGCGATCCAGCTGAGCCGGCGCACCATGGCGAAGATCCGCCAGAACCTGTTTTG
>DASYRW010000282.1:0-19438 GCA_036003985.1 Thermoplasmatota archaeon | reverse complement strand
CCGTCCTGCAGGAAGGCGAGCTGGTAGTAGTCGGCGTGGTTGATGCCGCCCGTGTCGGCCATGAAGGTCCCGGCCTGCGTCCTGGGCTCGAGCCCGTCGAACGCGACGTGCGCCACGCGCGCCGCGACGACGTCGCCCGTGGCGGTGAACCACGTCATGCCGAGATGGCCAGGGCCACCCGCGCGCAAGGATGGGTCGTACGGAAGGCTGCCCTCCGGCTCCTCGACGATCGTGACGTCGGCCCAGAACGCGCCGAGGTCGGCGCTGCGCGCGAGCCGGACCGCGCGGCCCTCGTTCCAGGCCATGTACAGCACGCCCGCCGCGTCGAAGGCGACGTTGTCGAAGCCCCTCGGCTCCGGGCCCGAGCGGTTCCCTGGCGCAGCGCGGAAGTCCCAGCTCGCGCCGCCGTCGCGCGACACCGCGACGCCATCGGCGGGGTTCGGCCCGATCGGCGCGATGCGCACCGCGAGCGCTCCGTCCAGGGAAGCTGCGATGCCGCCGGCTTCTCCCTGCGGGTGCACGAGGCCGCGCTGCACCCACTCCTGCCCGCGGCTGTTGCTGCTCGCCGCGCGCACGCCGTCCTCGTCGGCCCACACGACGTGCGCCGTGCCGCTGGGCTGCACCGCCACCCAGGGATGGCTCATGCCCCGGCCGCGGTCGAGCAGGCTCCAGCGCCAGTGCGCGCCGCCGTCCTCGCTCGCCCCCACCACGACGCTGAGCGTCCTCGCCGCGTCCACCGGCAGGGTGGGCGCCGCCACGCCGGGCGGCAGCGGCGCGCTGTAGTAGCTGAGCGCCGCGAGGTACAGCATGCCCGTGTCGTCCACGGCGAGGTCGAGGTCGCTGTTGCTGACGGCGCCATCCAGGGCCGTGCCGGGCTCGAGGCGCTGCCACGTCGCGCCGAGGTCGGTGCTCTTCCACACCAGCGGGCCTTGCGCGAGGTTCTGGGCCGTGCCGGGGTACTCGACGTGCCGCGCGAAGCCCCAGAAGCCCGCGACGTACAGCGCGCCGTCCTTGGCTTGCACGATGGCCGGCTCGCGGGCCGGCTGCTCCGCATCGATCCGCACGGGCGCGCTGAAGGCGAGCGCGGGCATGGCGTGCAGCGGCGCGTCGAGGCTTGCGGGCTCCGGGGTGCTCTGGCTGAGGCAGCCGGCGAGCAGCCCTGCAAGCAGCAGCACGGAGATCCGCACGGCGAGCCCCGGGCTCCGAGGCGCGCGGCGGCCATTGAAGCTTTCCGTGGCGGGCTCGTCACGACGCTGCGCGGGCCGCGCGGAAGTCCAGCAGCTGTGCGCCCTGCCGCAGCACGGGCACGGCCGCCGCGAGGCCCCCCTCGGCGAGCCACGCGACCTCGAAGTACTCGCCGTGGTCGGCGCTGCCGGTGTCGGGCTCGAGGGTCGCGAGCCGCACGGCTCCGGAAGGCAGCCGCTGTGCGAGCCGCGCCGCCGCGCTGCCGGTGGGGTTCACGAACCACGTCGCCGCGACCTCGCCGACGCGCGGCCCACCGCGCAGGAACGGGTCGAAGACCGTGCCGCCCTCGCGTTGCGCGAGGACCTCGGTCGTCCACGATGCGCCGAGGTCGCTGCTGCGCGCCAGCCAGAGCGCATCGCCTTCGCCCCAGGCTGCCCACAGCTGGCCGCCGCCGTCGAAGGCGACCGGATCCCACGCGCGCGGCGTGCCGTCCCCGCCGGCGCCGGTCGCGCTCGGCCACGCGCGGTTGCCCGGCAGCTCGCGCAGCTGCCACGTCGCGCCCGCGTCGCGCGAGACCGCGACACCGTCCACGCTGCCCGGCGGGGCGAGCCCGCCGCCGCGCAGAGGCACGACGCGCACCGCGAGCTCGCCGCCTGGGCCGACGTCGAAGCCGCCGTCGCCGCCCTCGACGGCCAAGTCGGGCGCGCGAGGCCACGATCGTCCGCGGTCCGCGCTGAACGCGTGGTGGATGGCGCGGCCGTCGTTCCACACGACATGCGCGATGCCGCCGGGCGCGACGCGCATCCAGGGGCGATCGACGAGGGGGCCCTGCTGGAGCAGGCTCCACGTCCACGTGCGGCCGCCGTCGGCGCTCGCGCCCGCGACGAGCGTGTTCGCCGGGTTGTTGAACGTCAGCGAGCCCACGTACAGCGTGCCGTCCGCGGCCGCGGCGAGCGAGATGTCGCTGTTGCCCAGGGCGCGGTCCGAGGGCAAGCCGGGGTCGAGCCGCTGCCACGTCGCGCCCGCGTCGTCGCTGCGCCAGAGCAAGGGCGCCTGCAGGGCTGCCCCGAGGGGCGGCAGCGCCTCGGCGTAGCGCACCGGGCCCCAGTAGCCGGCGACGATCAAGCCCCCATCGGGCAGCGCCACGATGCTGGGCTCACGCGCGGGCTGCGCGGCATCGACGCGCACTGCTTCGCTCACCGCGAGCGGCGCGGGCGCCACGGGCGCGCTTGGCTCGGCAGAAGGCGGCGCGGCGCAGCCCGCGAGGAGCAGCAGCGCCAGCGCGGCGAGGGCGCGCGCGGCCATCTCAGCCCTCCAGGGCCACGCGCGTGCCGACCGGCCGCCCGCCGCGCACCGCGTCGCGCACCCTGCCGGGCTCGAGGCCGTTCACGACCCACACCCCGCAGCCCAGCTCGGCGATGGCCGCGATGGCGCGGCCCTTGCCCGCCATGCCCCCGGTGACGTCGGTCTTGGACGAGCCGCCGAGCGGCAGCGCGCGCAGCGCCGCGGGCGTGATGCGGTCGATCAGCTTTGCGCCGCGCTTCCCCGGCGGGGCCGTGAAGATGCCGTCCACGTCCGTCGCGAACACCATGCGCTCCGCCTGCAGCGCGGCCGCGAGGGCCTCGGCGATGGTGTCCGCGCTCACGATGGCCACGCCTTGCTTGTCGTCGAGCAGCACGTCGCCGCACGTCACCGGCGTGAAGCCCTGCTGCAGCGCGAGGCGGAAGGGGCTCATGGCGATGGCCTGCAGCTCGCCGCCCGACGCGTACGCGACCTGGCCCGGCGGGAGCGAGAAGGGCCGCAGCCCCGCCTGCTGGAGCGCCACCAGCACGTGGTTGTGCAGCGTGCGGACATCGGCCTGCACCTGCGACGCGGCGTGGCGCTGTTTCGCGATCTGGATGCCCTCGCGCAGGCGCGCCTTCTTGGCCAGCGTGTGGCCGAAGCTGCCGGCGCCGTGCAGCACCACCAGGGGCTGGTCGCCCGCGAGCTCGCGCGCGAGCCTGGCCAAGACCTGGGACCGCACGCGCTTCGCGCCGCCCTTGGTGGTCAGCACGCTGCCGCCCAGCTTGACCAGGATCACGGCGCCACCTCCAGGCCCCGCGCCGCCACGCGCGCGATGAGGGGCTCGCCTCCAGCCGCCTTGATCGCGTCCACGGTCTTGGCCGGCTCGGTCGTGAGCGCGATCATGCTCCCCCCGCCGCCCGCGCCCGTGAGCTTCGCGCCGAGGCTGTGCGGCCGCGCGGCCTCGCACAGCCGGTCGAGCAGCGGCGTGCTGACGCCCAGCCTTTGCAGGCCGGCATGCGCGCGGTCCATCAGCGTGCCCAGGCTGGCCAAGTCCTGGGCTCGCAGCGCCGCGGCGCCGTCGCGCGCCAGCTGGCCCAGCTCGCGCACCGTCGCCATCGCCGCCGCGTCGCGCCGCGCCAGGTCGCCGACGCGCCCGACCATCGCGCCGGTGGGTGCGCGCGTGCCCGTGTAGCCGACGACGAGCGTCATGGCCGGGACCGCGAGCTTGTGCAGGAACCAGTGTGTGCCGCCGCGCTCGAAGTCCCACAGCAGGCCCTCGCCCCCGCGGGTGTCGACGAGCACGCCGCCGCCGGCGACGCTCGTGGTCGTGTCGGTGGGCGACGCTCGGCCTTCCTGGACCCCGAGCTCCACCTCGAAGGCGAGGCGCGCGACCTCCCGGGGCTGGACGGGCAAGCCCTTGTGCGCGCGCAGCGCCCCCACGAGCGCGACGCTCAGGGCCGCGCTGCTGCCGAGGTTCGCGCTGCGCGGCACGTCGCTGGCGATGCGCAGGTCGAGGGGGCCCCACGGCTCGCCGGTGAGCGCGAGGGCTTGGTGCACATGGGGCACGCGCAGCTGCTCGCGCAGGGGCTCGCCGTTGACCATCACGGAGGTGCCGCGCCCTTCCACATGCACGCGCGTGCGCAGGTCCAAGGCGACGGCGATGGCGGGCTCGCCGAACACGACGGCGTGCTCGCCGAGGAGGATGGCCTTGCCGGGCGCGCTCGCCTCCGCCACGCTGGCCACCATGGCAGGGCCGGGCAAAAAGCCAGCGGTTGCGCCGCGAACCTTCAAGCGCGCGCGCAGCGTTGCGCGCCCATGCGCCTGCTGATGCTGGCCATGGCCGCGCTCCTGCTCGCCGGCTGCACGAACCCCCAGACCACCGCGGGGCCCAGCGTGGACCGCGCCCTCAGCTTCGAGCGCATCGAGGGCTGCAGCGGCCAGCAGGCGGCGGAGAAGTACGTCGTCGCTCGCACCCAGGCGGAGTGGGACCGCCTCTGGGCCGAGTCGTGCCAGGGCGAGGGCGCGGACATCGCGGTCGGGGAGCCCAATCCCAGCGCGCCCGCGCCGACGATCGACTTCGCGCGCCAGCACGTCGTCGCGGCGTTCTGGGGCGAGAAGAACACCGGGGGCTACGGGATCCAGGTGCTCAACATCACCGAGAAGGACGACCACGTTGGCATCCTGGTGCAACGCGGGACCGCGGGGCCGAACTGCATGACCATCGAGGTCCTCACGTATCCCTCGGACCTCGTGGCGAGCGAGCGGTTCACGAAGGCCGAGCGCTTCGTGTTCGAGGACGTAGTCAAGGATTGCAACTAGCGCACCGCCACCGCCGCGTAGCCCACACACGAGTGGTGCGGCTTGACGTCGTAGCTCGTCGCATGCGCCAACACGCGCGCCTCGCTCGCGCCCAGCCGCTTCGCCGCGCCGAGCACCGCCGCGACAGGGCCCGCGCCGCACATGGTGATCTCGTGCCGGCGCACCTCGTCCAGCAGCTTCGCGGGATCGAGGGCCTCGATGGCCTTCAGCGCGCGCTCATCCTGCGCGCGCGCGAACTGGTCCACCGCGATGCCGCGCGGCGGGCGCACGCTGTAGTTGGGCCCCGCGTGCTCGAGGTCGCTGCTCGCGATCAGCACCGCATCGACCCCGCTGCGCTGCACCGCGCCCGCGAGGGCCTCCGCCAGCTCCTCCGTGGTGGTCTCGTCCTGCAGGCCCATCAGCACCGGCACGAAGGGCACGTCGCGGCCGGCGCGGCGGCCGAGCCATTGCAGGAACGGCACTTGGACCTCGACGCTGTGCTCGGGCGCGTGCGCGTCGTCGTCCGCGGTCACGATGCCGCCCTCGAGGGCCGCGCGCAGGCCCGCGTGCTGCGCCGCGACGCCGAGGGGCGTCCGCCAGGCCTGCGTGCTCAAGTCGGCGAGGCCACCGAAGCCCGCATGGTTGGGACCCACGACGACGACGCCGTCGGGCAAGCCATCGTGGGCGAGCGCGGCGTAGGCGTGCGCCGCGATGGGGCCGCTGTACGCGAGCCCTGCGTGCGGCACCACCAGCGCGCGCAGCGTGCGCGGGCCCCCCGCGGTGGAGGGCGCGCGGCCCGGGCCGAGCGCGTGCGTGAAGCAGGCCTCCACCTCGCGCGCCAGCGCGTCCGCGTCCTCGGGGTAGAAGCTGCCGGCCACAGCGGGCGGACGCATGGCCCTCCGAACGGCGAGCGGGGCCAAAACGGCAGCGGCGCCGGCACCGCGTCGGCGCCAGCGCCAGGCTCAAGTGGAAGCGCGGTGCCCCTCGGCGCGTGCCGGGCGGGGGTTGAAGCCGACGCCGCGCGATGGGGACGCATGTCCGAGCAGCGCTCGCGCTTCCAGCCCCGCTCCAAGATCCTGCGGCAGGCCAACGCCCACACGTCGCGCACGACGGGCGGCTGGAGCTCGGAGCTGCGCCGGCGCGGCTGAGCAGCAGGCTGGTTCCTCCAACGACCCGTCGCATGGGTTCAAGAGCCCCCCGCTTGGCTGGGGAGCCATGCGCGCCTGGGTCCTGGCTGCCGCGCTGCTCGCGCTCGCGGCCCCTGCTGTGGCACACCACGACGGCGACGAGCCGGACTTCACCGACGCGAGCGGCGACGCTGGCGCCGCCGCGAACTGGGGCGACCTCGCCGCCGGCTGGTTCGAGGACACGCCGGCCGCGGTCGAGGTCCAGCTGCAAGTCGCCAAGCTCCCCGCCGCTGGCCCGTCGCTGTACGCGTGGGTGGCGGTCGCGGACATCGGGGGCGCGACGTTCTTCTGGGGCGCCTACTACGACGCGCCGCCGACCGAGGCGGGCTTCGTCCATGGCCTGCTCGACCGCAGCACGGGCGAGGCCCTCGACCTGCGCGACGGCGAGGGCGCGTTCGCGCCCGGGGAGCCGGGCACGCTCAACGCGACGCTGCCCAAAGCGTACGTGGTCGAAGTGCTGGGCGCGCCGCTGCCTGCGGGGACCATCATGACCCACGTGGGCGCGCTGAGCGGCCAGGCCGTCGGCGGCGGCGCCCTGGGCCTCAACCTGCCTGCGAGCATCCACGGCTTCGACGACGCGGCGGGGCCCGACATCGCCCTCACCGCGTCCGCCGTGGACGCGCGCGCGTGGTGGTACACGAACGAAACCGCCGCGGGGCCCTCGCTGAACGCGACGTCGTCGCCCGCCCCCGCACCCGCCGGCCCGCAGCGCGTGCCCGGACCCGAGCTCACGCTCGTCGCTGCCGTCGCGCTGGGCGTCGCGCTCGTCGGGCGTCGCCGCTGATCAGGCAGCCGCCTCGGCGGGCTCCTGCGCGACCGGCGGCTGGGCGGGCACGCGCACGTCCTCGGTCGCGAGCAACATCCCGCACGCGGGGCAGCGCGCGATGTCCGCGTCGTCGAGGCCCATCCCGTGGAGGTCGCAGCCCGGGTTCCGGCACCAGGCCTCGGGCATCGGCAGCAGCATGGGCGACGCTCGGGGCTGCTTGCTCAAGCGCGCTCGGGGGGAGTGGGATGAAAACGCCGAAAGTACGCGCTAGCTCCGCGCCGCGCCCGGAAGCGTGACGGGCCCTTCGGCCCCGAGGCCCAGGCCCCGCAGCGCCGTCGCCGGGCGCGCCTGCGGGCCCGCGAGGTCGAGCGCGGCGAGGGGCACGCGGTCGAGCTCGTAGGCATAGCCGTCGCCCCAGAAGTGCGCCCCCAAGCCTGACGTCGCGACCAGCGTTGCGGCCCCGTCGCGCCGGCGGGCCTCGGTCAGGTGCCAGTCGAGCGCGCCCGCGACCGCGCCGTCGCGCAGCAGGAAGAAGCGCCCGAACTCGGCTGGCTGGGTCGTCTCGTCGCGCGCGCCCGCGACGGTCATCGCCTCGCTGCCCGGCGCGTCGTCCGCGGCGACGCGGCCCGCGCGCGCCGGCCGCTCGACGGGCACGTCGAAGGGCACGCTGCGCGCCTCGAGCTTGCCCTGGCCCCACGCGCCCAGCGCCGCCACAAGCTCAGGGTCGCTCGCATAGCCGCCGAGGAGCGCGAGGGTGAAGTTGGCGCCCTCCGGCACGGCGGCCTCGGGCGCGGTCACCGCCACGGCGGCGAGGAAGATGCGCCCTTGTGCACATTCCGCGCCGATCACGAACAGCGTGCCCAGCGCGCCGGCCGCGTCGAAGGGCGCAGGCTCCAGAGGCGCGGGCACCGGCGGCAGCGCCGCCATCGGGGTTGGGAAGATGCCGATGATGTCGCGGCAGGCGTCGAGGGCCAGCCGCTCCGGCGCGATGCTCGCGAAGCCCCGTTCTTGATCGAGCAGGGCGGCGTCCGGCGCCGAGGGCGCGACGCAGCCCGCCAGCGCGAGCGCGGCCAGGGCGAGGGCCATCGAGGGGCGCGCGGCGCGGCGCATGGGGCGGCCAACCGGCACGGGGACCTTCAAGCTTCGCTGCGCGGACGCGTCAGAGCGAGGCCTCGAAGTCCTCGATCTTGAGGTCGAAGTCCTCGTCCTTGGTCAGCTCGCCGCGGGCCTTGAGGATCTCGCGGCACAGCAACCAGTACACCAGCGCGAGGGAGCGCCGGCCCTTGTTGTTCGTGGGCACGACGACGTCGACGTTGCGCGTCTCGTTGTTCGTATCGCACAGCGCCACGATGGGGATGCCCACGTTGAGCGCCTCGCGCATGGCTTGCGCGTCGCCGGCGGGGTCGGTGAGCACGACGACGTACGGCTCCATGTACATCGAGACGTTGGGGTTGGTCATCGTGCCGGGCATGAAGCGGCCCGCGATCGCCTTGGAGCCCACGCGCTGGGCGAGCATGCGGATCGGCTTCTGCCCATACTGGCGGGCGCTGACGAACAGCACCTTGTCGGCGGGGAAGCGGCCGAGGAACTTCGCCGTCGCGCGCAGGCGCTCGTCGGTCTTCTTGACGTCCAGGACGAACAGGCCGTCGTTGCGCACCCGGAAGATGAACGGGACCATGTCCTTGTTCTTTTGCTGCGTGCCGATGTGGATGCCGCAGCTCAGGTACATGTCCTCGGGGACGAGCGGTTGGTATTCCTTGCTCAGTTGGGTCTCGAGTTCCTGTTCGCCCATGGGGATCGCCGTCCGGGGACCGGACTTGAATCTTGACGTGGCCTTGCCGAAGGGCCGTGAGGCAGCCGCGTGGAGCCCTGAGGAGGGAACGCGCAGCGCTGGGAAGCCCTTGCCCTACTTAAGGGTTCCCCGCGAGGGCCTGGATCGCCTCGTGCGACACGCTCGTGCACGCCGCGCTGCGCGCCAAGGCCTGGAGCTTCGTCGGCACGGACGAGAGGCCCGCGTTGCCGTACCAGATGGCCCAGTACGCGTCCGCCGTGGGCCGCGCGTTGTCCCCGGGGACCGGCGGGTAGGCGATGCCGAAGGAGTCGTGGTAGATCGTCGCGAGCGTCCCGGGCGCGGCGTAGTCGATGCCCAGCTCCCAGGCGTCGGGTTCGAGGAGGAACGTGGCCTGCGCGCCCATCTCGACCATGCCGCCCGAGATGGCGACCTCGCCGGGCCGCGGGATGCAGTCGCTCTGGAGCGCGCTGGCCTGCACGTGGAGCCCGCCGAGGATCGCCGTGGCGCCCGCGCCCGCGAGCGCGAAGCGTTCGGCGAGCACCACCATGCTGCGCGCGTCGACCACCGCGGGCGCGCGGTCGATCTCGATCGCGGGCCCTCCGGCGCTGGCGAGGTCGCCCCCGATGGCCCCCAGCCGGAAGGCGCGGCCCTGGTGGGGGGCCATGGCGTAGGAAGCTTCGCCCTCGAGGTCGCCGAGGACGATCTCGAAGCCGAAGGGGCGGTCCGGCGGCCCGAAGGCGTAGGCATGGTAGGTGCCCGGCCGCAGGGTGTTGACGCCGACGAACGGCGGCACGTGGCCCCGCGCGTCGATGATGTAGAAGTAGTTGTTCGGGCCCGTGAGCCGCACCCCGAACACGTCGTCGTCCAACGGCACGAGGACGCGCACGTCGTCGATGAGCGACTCCAAGGGCAGCTCGAAGACGAGATGGCCGGCCCCTTGGCCCACGAAGACGAGGGACCGGGCCGCGAGCGGCACCGGGTCCTCCGCGATGCCTCCTGCTGGCAAGAGGAGGGCCGCCGTCAGGGGGACGAGCAGCATCCGGCGCATGCCGGCCTCGCGGCGGGGCATGGACGGGTCAGTCAAAGGGTTTGCCGACATCGCACGCTGGTGGACCCGCTAGGGGCGCCCCGCGAAGACGCCGAAGAGGCCGCTGTAGTCCACGCCGCCCGGCAGGAGCACGGTCGGCTGCCGCACCGTCACGTGCCGCGCGACGTCGAGCGTCCACGCGCCGGGCGCGCCGGCGGCGGTGTCCACGCACCAGTTGGGGGCCTTGTAGCAGCGCACCGGCGCGCCGGCCGGGTCGAGCCAGCGCACGTCGTGCACGTCGCTCGGGCCCCAGGTCGCGACGAGGCTGCGGTACGCGCGGCCTTCGGCGGCCAAGGACGTGGCGCAGTCCACGATGGCCTCGGCCAAGAGCCCCGACGCGAAGGCGCGCGCCTTCGCGGGGCAGTCGAGCGTCGCGGCGCTGAGCAGCCGCGCGGGCCCCTGCGCGACCTCGACGAGCTCCGCCCCCGCCGGCAGGAAGGCCGCGAACTCGCTGCCGGCCTCGCTCGCGCCCACGACGACGAAGTCGTAGTCCCCAGCCGCGAGGCTCACCGCGCGCGTGGCGCCGAAGGCGCCCCAGCAGGCGCCGTCCGCGGCGGCGACGCGGAGGTCGGCGGGGCCGGCGTCGGCCTGCACCCCATAGGGGTAGATCCCGAGCTGCGGGCTCACGATGGCGAGCAGCGCGCCTTGCGTGTCCTCGAGGAAGCCTGCGGCGAGGGCGCGCTCGCTCGGCCACGCGACGTTCGCCGCCGAGGCCTTGAGGGCGAACCACACCTGCAGCGTGTCCTCGGTCGCGTCGGCCAGCGCGAACCGGATGCGCACGGCCTCGCTGGGGCCGGCGTCGACGCGCACCTGCCCCGGCGCGACGTCGGGGACCTTGCACGCCACCACGGGCTGGGGCAGGATCAGCGCCGCGCCGTGCAGCGGCAGCGCGAGGGCCAGCGCGGCGGCGAGCACGACGGGAGCGAGCGGGGCCATGCGCCCTCACAGGCCGAGCGCGATGCGCTGCACCGCGCCGCCGGTGAAGGTGGTGATGTACAGCTCGCCGGCCTCGTCCTCGCCGAAGCTGGTCAGCGAGTTGGGGCCCTCGATGATGGGGATGGGCACGATGAGGCCCGCCGCCGCGGTGACGCCCGCGAGGGGCGCGACGGAGATGGTGCCGGTGCAGTAGTCGGCGAAGAAGTACGCGCCTTGCAGCAGCGCGGTCAGGGCCGCGCCGTGGTAGGCGTAGCCGCCGGTGATGCTGCAGGCCGGCGCGCCCTGGCCGATGGCGTGCAGGTACTCCCACACGGGGAAGGTGACGCCGATGATGCCCGCAGGGCTGAGCGCCTGGGTCGGGCGGTACGCGTAGTGCCCTTCCCAGTTGCCCCAGCCGTAGTTCGCGCCGCCGTCCGCTCCAGCGGCCTGGAAGTTGACCTCCTCGACGAGGTTCTGACCCACGTCCGCGATCCACAGGTCGCCCGTCGCGCGGTCGAAGCTCGGGCGCCAGGGGTTGCGCAAGCCGTAGGCCCAGATCTCGGGCCGGCCGCCGCCCGCGGCGAAGGGGTTCGTCGGCGGGATCGCATAGCCCGTCGGGACGTTGACGTCGAGGCGCAGCATCTTGCCCAGCAGGACATTGACGTTCTGCCCGTTCTGCATCGGGTCGCCGCCGCTGCCGCCGTCGCCCTTGGCCCAGTACAGGTAGCCGTCCGGCCCGAAGCCGATCCAGCCGCCGTTGTGGTTGCTGAAGGGGTTGCCGATGGCGAGGAGGATCTCCTGCGCGACCGGCGTGCCCGTCGCGGGCGGCGTGGCCTTGTACTCCTCGACGACGTTGATGTTGCCGCCGGGCTGCGTGTAGCTCACGTAGAGCAGCCCATTGGTCTCGAAGTCCGGGTGGAACGCCAGCCCCAGCAGGCCCTGCTCGCCGCAGCCGCCGCCGGTGCCGCACTTGGTCTTCGTGTGGATGTCGAGGTAGGTGCTCAACACGCCAGCCTGCAGCACCTGCACGCGGCCCGTCTGCTCCACGATGAACATGCGGCCCGAGCCGTCGCCCGCGTGGGTCACGAACAGCGGGCTGGACAGCCCGCTCGCGACGGTCTCGAGCGTGAGGATGCCCAAGCTGCCGGTCAGGCCGACGGCCGGCGGCGGGAAGGCCGTGAGCGCAAGGACAGCCACGAGACCGAGGGCAGTGAGGGTGGAGCGGGACCGCATGGGATGGCCTCCGTGCGGGCAGACCGCCCGCGGCTTAAGACGCTTCTCAGCAAAGGCTGCCCGCGGCTAGGGATTGCAGAGGGGCGCGCATGCGAAGAAGGCGCCGTAGGTCTGCGCCTCCGGGGGCAACGGCGCGACGGCGGGGCCGGCTTCCTGGCCTTGGCAGAGCGGTTGGATGAGCAACGGCACGAAGTACACGTGCAACAGCACGCGCTCGCCGTCGGCCTGGAAGGTGAAGGGCGGGTACCACACCGCGGCCTCGTAGAAGGGGCTCGCCTCGCCCTCGTGGAACACCTCGAGCCAGAACAGCAGCACGACCTGGTTCGCGTCGTTGAAGAAGTCGTGGTTCACCTGCGCGACCACGCGCGTCGTCACGTCGTGCGGGCCCGGCGGCACGTCCGCGTAGAACCAGTCGTGCAGGTCCTCGAGGCCGCTCTCGAGGGCAGGAGCAGGGCCCTCGACGAAGCCCCATTGCCAGCCATCCGCTCCGACCGGCACCGCCCCGGCCGGCGTGTCGCCCGCGTCGCGCCCGCTGCCGGCGTCGTTCTGGACGAGCTTCAGGGGGTCCGCGGCCGGACAAGCCACGCCGGCGATGCCCATGGGCAAGGCCACGCTGGCCGCGATCGCGAGGGCGGCGAGGCCGAGCGGGAGGGCGCGCATGGGCTGGGCGAGGGGCAAGCAGGGCTTGAAGGTTGCCTGCGGCGGGGCTTCCGGCTAGGGTGTCCGGATCCGGGACACGCCCCCGCCGAGGTTCACGACGTACACGTCCCCCAGCTCGTCCTCGCCGAAGCTGCTGATCAGCAGCGTCGTGTCGAGCAGCTGGCGCGGCAGCCCCCAGACCGTCAGCGGCGCGATGCCGGGCTGCGGCGGGCGGTACGGCACGGCCAGCGCCCAGATGCGGCCGCTGCAGAAGTCGCCGTAGATGTACTGGCCTTGCAGCAGCGGCGCCTCGGGGGCGCCGCGCACCACATAGCCGCCGGTGACGCTGCAGCCCAGGCCATGGTCGTACTCCGCGACCGGGAACTGGATCAGGTTGCCGCCGCCGCCGTTGTAGACGTGGTTGCCCTCCCATAGGCGCCAGCCGTAGTTGACCGCGGGCAGCTGCGGCGGCTGCACGTTGACCTCCTCCCACGCGCCTTGGCCCACGTCGGCGATCCACAGGTCGCCCGTCGCCCTGTCGAAGGAGGGCCGCCAGGGGTTGCGCAAGCCGTAGGCCCAGATCTCGGGCCGGCCGAGCGGCGCGACCGCGAAGGGGTTCGTCGGCGGGATGCCATAGCCCGCGGCGACGTCCACGTCGAGCCGCAGCATCTTGCCGAGCAGCGAGTTGAGGTTCTGCGCGTTGTTGAACGGGTCGCCTCCCGCGCCGCCGTCGCCCTTGGCCCAATAGAGATAACCATCCGGCCCGAAGCCGATCCAGCCGCCGTTGTGGTTGCTGAAGGGGTTGGGGATCGCGAGCAGCGTCTCGCCGTTGGGGTTCGGTCGGCCGTTCGCGGGGTCCGCGACGGTCAGCTTCTCGATCACGTTGAGGCCGTCGGACCGCGTGTAGCTGACGAACAGCAGGCCATTGACCTCGAAGAGCGGGTGGAACGCCAGCCCCAGCAGGCCCTGCTCGCCGCAGCAGCGGATCTTGGAGCTGATGTCCAGGTAGGGGATGGGATCCACCGCGCCGGCCGCGGTCATGACCTTGACCTTGCCCGTCTGCTCCACCACGAAGAGGCGCATCGAGAGGTCGCCCGCGTTGGTCACGAACAGCGGCAGCGAAAAGCCAGCCGCGACGGGCTGCAAGGTGATGGGGGTCACCCCGGGCAGCACGAGCGCCTGCGCCAGCGGCAACGCCGCGAGCAGCCCCACCAGCACCGCGACGCCGACTTTGCCCTTGGCCATCCGAGCGCCTCCGAGGGCTGCGAGGGGCCGCGGGCTATTTGGGGCTTGCTTGCAGACGCTGGCCGCCTAGTTGGATCCCGGCAGCGCGCGCAGGAACCCAGGCCAAGCCGCCGCGGCCGAAGGCGCCGGCGTCGACGCTTCGGGCAGCGGCACGTCGCGCACCTCGTACCCGTAGGCCTCGCCCCAGCTGTGGATGCCCACGCCGGCCAGCGGCGGCCCGGGCATCGCGCCCGTCCACGCGAGCACAGCCTCGCCCTGCCCGAAGTTGTTCTCGTTCCAGTCGAGGTCGAACATGCCGACGACCTTGCCATCGCGGGCGCTGAACCACCGCGACGTGCCGGCGCCGTCCGTCGCGACCTGCCCGATGACCGTCGCGAGGTCGAACACCTCGCCGCCCGCGCTGCTGTGGTAGCGGCCCACGCGCGCGGCGCCAGCGTCGCTGGTGTCGAGGGAGATCGCGTCGGCCTTGCTCGCATCGACGCCCCAGGCCCCGAAGGCCGCGGCGAGGTCGTCGCGGTCGGTCACGAGGCCATACAGCAAGATCTGGAAGCCCGCGTCTGCCCGCGCCAGCTCCGCTGGCGGATCGACGGCGAGGCCGGAGAAGGCCGCGTGCATGGCCTCGCCCGCGAGGCCGACGCCGGCCGTGGCCTCGCACCGCGCGCCGATGAACACCACGGTCGCCAGCGTGCCGGCCGGATCGAAGGGCACCGGGGAGAAGCCCTCGGGCACTTGCGCCATGGCCATGGGGAGCGGCAGCCAGCCCACGTGGTCCTCGCAGCCGGTGGTGTTGAACGCCGCGGGCACGCCCGCAGGCAGGCCCGGCGCGGCCGACGGAGCGAGGCTCGCGGGGTCGGCGCCGTCGAGGGGCGCGGGCGCGCTGTTGGTGAGGCAGCCCGCGAGGGCCAGCGAGGCGACGACGAGGATTGCGAGGGGCGCGCGCATGGTTCCCGCGCTCGCAGGAGGCTCCCGCTACTTGAGCGCTCGCGCGAGCATGTTGAGCCCGCGGACCCATCCCTGCGGAGCCAAGAGCCTCGCCCCAAGGCCAGCCGTCTCGGGCAGGGAGTTCAAGTGCCCCGCCCCGGAGCCCAGGCCATGCGCGCCCTGCTCGCCCTCGGGCTCCTGGCCCTGAGCCTTGCCGCGCCCAGCGCCGTGGCCGACCAGGCCATCGTGCAGGGCCCCGCCAGCGTGACCACCACGAACACCGCCACCGGCGACTGCGACGACAACGGCTACGTCGCGCGCACCGCGGCCGCGGAGGTCGCGGTGGACGAGCACAACCGCTTCGGCGCGTGGCTCGCCAACGGCTGCACCGCCTTCTCGCGCGACGGCTGGAGCGAGCAGCACGGCTGGCTCAACGTCGGCGCGGGCCGCTGCGGCGACTGGGGCTGCGGGCCCTACTCGGCCGTGTGGTGGAACGGCGACCACTGGTCCTTCGAAAGCTACAGCTGGGGCAGCTGCTCCAGCGGCTTCTACGCCAGCGGTCCCGTGCTCTTCCTGGGCTGCCCCTCACTCGACGGCAGTGGGCCCCCGATGCTGCCAGAGCTGCCCTGAGCGTTGCAGACTCTCACGACAAAGGCCAAGTGCTCCGCGCCGGGTGCGCGGCCGATGCGCGCCGCCTTCGCTGCCTTCGGTCTGGCCTTGCTGCTCGCCCTGCCCGCCCTTCCCGCGCCCGCGCGCGAGGCGACCGAGCTGAGCCACGAGGCCATCGCGCCCTACATGCACCTCGCCGCGCTCAACCTGCCCGCCGGCATCCGGCCCGGCGCGTGGCTGCAGCTCGGGCCCGCGGACTGCACGGCGAGCTTCGTCGTGCGGGACGCGAGCGGCGCGCTGTACATCACCACCGCGAGCCACTGCACCCACGCCCTGGGCGAGCGCGTCAAGTACACGAGCAACGCGCTCATCGCTGCGCAGGCGCCGCCGACCGAGTTCGGCACCGTCGTCGCGCGCTGGCCGCAGGGCTACGACGCCGCGCTCATCAAGATCGACGCCGCGAAGTACGGGGACGTGAGCCCGCGCATGATCGGCTGGGGCGGTCCAACAGGGCTCGCGACGAGCGCGCCCGCCGCCGACACGCAGGTGCTGCACTACGGCTGGGGCTGGTGGACGTGGATGGACCACACCACGCGCTGCCGCATCGGGGTCATGGACAGCTTCGACAGCCAGACCTGGTGGTACGACGGCCCCGTGGGCAACGGCGACAGCGGCAGCGCCGTCATGACCGAGGACGGCCTCGCGCTCGGCGTGCTCGACTGGGGCAGCAGCTCCGGCCTGCCGCTCCTGCTCGGGCCGCCGGCCGGGCCCTACGTGTTCCTCGCCGGAGGCGGCACGCGCTTCGACCGCGCGCTCGCGGCCTGGGAGGCGGTCACAGGCCTGGACCTGGAGCTGGTGACGGGCGGCCCGGTCAACGCCACGTGCGATCCCGAGCTGCCGGTCTGATCCGCTTCGGGGCAGGATCTCACGAGCAACGTCAAGCCCCGCGCGCCGGGTTCGCCACGATGAGGTCCGGCACGCGCGCGCCCGTCAACGCCCGCGCCGCTCCTTGCGCGTGCTGCGGGCCGCAGGCTCGGCGCTCGGCTCGTCGGCCTCACCCCGCACCCAGCCCTCGATCCGCATCAGCTCGTTGAGCTTCGCGATGCGCTCGCCGCCGACGGCGCCCGTCTTCAGGCCGAGGCAGCCCATGGCCACCGCGAGGTGCGCGATGCTGTCGTCGGTGGTCTCGCCGCTGCGGTGGCTCACGACGCACTTCCAGCCCGCGTCGTGGGCCATGCGGATGGTCTCGGCCGTGCGCGTGAGCGTGCCGATCTGGTTCACCTTGATGAGGATCGCGTTCCCAGCTTGGGCCTCGATCGCTTGCGCGAGGCGCGCGGGGTTCGTGACGGTGAGGTCGTCCGCGATGACCAGGCAGTGGTCGCCCACGCGCTCGGTCAGCTCCGCGAAGGCGTCGAAGGCCTCCTCGTGGAACGGGTCCTCGATGCTGAACAGGCCATGCGTGTCCGCGAGCTTGGCCATGAAGTCGAGCTGCTCCTTTGGGCTGCGCTGCTTGGTCCGGTACTTGTACGCCTTGCCCGTCCACAGCTCCGTCGCCGCGACGTCGAGGCCGGCCTTGACGCCCCAGCGCACTTCGCCGCTGACCTCCTCGCACGCACGCGCGACGACCGTGAGGGCCTCCTCGTCCTCCACCGGCGCCACCCACGCGCCCTCGTCGCCCTTGCCGATGGCTTGGCCGGGCAGCTTCTCCTTCAGGATGGCGCCGACGCGCTTGTGCACCTGCGCGTTCGCGAGCACGCTGTCGCGGATGGTCGGTCCGAGGCCCACGGCCATGAACTCCTGGATGCTCGTGCCGCCGATGGCGTGCGCGCCGCCGCCGAGGACGTTGCCGAAGGGCCGCACGGCGAGCGAGGGGAACGCGCCGCCCAAGTGCCTGTACAGCGGCACGCCCAGCGCGTCCGCGGCCGCGCGCGCGCTGGCGAGGCTGAAGGCGGTCGCGACGTTGCCGCCGATCGTGCGGAAGTCGGGCGTGCCGTCGAGGGTCGCCAGCGCTCCGTCGACGCCGGGCTGGTCGGCCGCGTCGAGGCCCACGAGGGCAGGGATGACCGCCTTGCGCGCGGCCTTCAGCGCTGCGGCAGCGCCGCCCTCGGGCCAAGCCTTGACCTCGTGCTTGCCGGTGCTCGCGCCGCTGGGCGCGCCAGCGCGCCCGAAGCCGCCGCTCTCCGTGAGCACCTCCGCCTCGAGGGTGAGGTTGCCGCGGCTGTCGAGGATGGTGCGCGCCGCCGCGTCGGCGATGAGGGTCATGGCGCCCACAAGGCTGGAGAGCGCAAGAAGGTTGCGCGGCCGGTCGCGCGCACGCTTGCGATGGGAGTGGGCGCGCGCGGATTTGAACCGCGGTCTAAGGCTCCCGAAGCCCCAAGGATACCAGGCTACCCCACGCGCCCTTGGCCACCCGCCTGGGTGGGGCGCGGGCATCCTCCTTCCTGCACATGAAGCTATCGCGGGGCTGGCGCGGCCAGCGCTTCCTCGATGTCGCGCGCCGGCGGGCCCGCCCCGAGGCCGCGGGACTGCACCCACGCGCGCGCCGCTTGGGCCTGGCACCGCCAGCTCGCGAGGTACAGCGCGCATCCCGCGGCCATGACCGCGAAGCTCACCCACGGCATCAGGGTGGGGGCGGGCAGCGTGCCCGGCATGTAGCGCGCAACCACCTGCAGGAGGAACGCCGAGCCGGCGGCCATCACCGCGCCGAGCAGCAGCGGCTCCGCGCGCGCGATGCGCTCGCTCGCGTCGTGCTTCGCGGCCAGCGCGGAGGGCGCGCCGACGACCTTGTCGCCCGCGCCGAGCACGCCGAGCCACGACAGCACGCCTTCGACGTCCTCGACCGAGGACGCGACGAGCGTCCAGGTGCGCCCGTCGCGTGCGCGCACGTCGAGCGTCGCGGCGAAGCTGGGCAGGGTGGCGAGCGCCCCGCGCCGGCCCGGGCCGCTGCTGGCCGAGAAGGCCGGCTCGCCGCCCGCGCGCACCTCGGCGAGGTCGGCGAACTTCAGCCGCACAGGCCCGCGCGCGCTCTCGAGGGTGAGCCCCGCCGGGTCCACCTCCAGGGCCTTCACGCGCCGGAGCCAGCGGCGCAGGAACACCAGCGGCGCCGGCAGCAGGCCGAGCACGGCGCCGACCGCGACGAACGGCCAAGCAGCGTGCGCGGCGGCCGGGCTGAGCGAGGTGCGGAGGATCTCGCCGGCGATGACCACCAGCCCGAAGCCGAAGCCGCTGCCGACGAGGAGCGTGTGCGCCTGCGCGCCGCGCGCCCCCCAGCTCGGGTGGGCCTCGGCGCGGAACAGCACCCACCCCTTCAGCGCGGCCATGGACCCCGACCCGTGGTGGTCAGGCCCTGGCCTTGAGGGCTCGCCTCGGGGGGGAACGGCCCTCCACCCTAAGGGTCGCTGCAATCCCGCACGAACCCGCACCGCGCGCAGCGGATCTTGCAGTGGAGCTCGATGGTCGGGGACCCGCACACGTCGCACGGGGGCCCCGGCTTGCCCTGCACAGCCCTGGAAGGCCCCGCAAATCTTGAAGGCCGCGGCCCGCCATGGGGCCCCGTGGCCGCGACCCCGCCGCGCCGCATCGTGTCGGTGTGCCCCAGCAACACCGAGATCCTCTGCGCCCTGGGCCTCGGCCCGCAGCTCGTTGGCTTGGACGACTGCAGCGACTGGCCGCCTCAGGTGCAGCACTTGCCCCGCGTCGGCCTCGACCTGCACGTCGACGCCGCGAAGGTCGCCGCGCTGCGGCCCGACCTGGTGGTGGCGAGCCTCAGCGTGCCCGGCATGGAGAAGGTCGTCGCGTCGCTGAAGGAGCGCGAGCTGCCGCTGCTGGTGCTCAACGGCAAGCGGCTCGAGGAGATCTACGGCGACATCGCCCTCGTCGGCGAGGCCACCGGCAGGGCCCGCGAGGCGACGGAGGTCGTGCACGCCATGCGCAAGCGCGTCGCGGCGGTGCGCGAGCGCTGCGAGGGCCTGCCGCGCCTCAAGCTGTACCTCGAATGGTGGCCGCGACCGCTCATCGCGCCCACCCGGAACAGCTGGTTCAACGACATGGCCGAGGCCGTGGGCGCGACGAACGTCTTCGCGGACAAGCCCGGCGAAAGCGCGCCCGTCACCGAGCAGGAGGTCTTCGAGGCCGAGCCAGACCACGTGCTGCTGTGCTGGTGCGGCACGCTGCAGCGCAAGCAGGACCCCGCCAAGGTCGCGGCGCGCCCGGGATGGGGCCAGCTGGCGGCCGTGCGCGAGGGCCGCGTCGCGGCGCTCGACGAGGGCTTGTTCGGG
>DASYRW010000281.1:0-1559 GCA_036003985.1 Thermoplasmatota archaeon | reverse complement strand
CGTTGCCGCCGGTGTGGCTGGCGCCCCAGCCGTACCCGGAGCTGCCCGACGTGTTGGGGTCGTCGGCCAGCTGGGCGTCCCCGGTCGTGAGGATCGTGAAGTCGGCGCCGGTCGGCGCCCCGTAGGACGTGGTGATGATGGCATCCGAGCGGCCCGCGGCCGCGGGCGACGTGGCGGGGCACCCGCCGGGGCCGCTGTAGAAGTGCCACGATGCGCTCGTGAAGAGGCCCGGCTGGTCGGTCAGGACGCTGCCGGCGCTGCTGGCATCGGCCGCGCAGCCGCCGTACTCGTAGACGAGCGCGCTCACGCCCGAGAAGGCGGTGACCGCAAACAACGTGCAGGCAATCAAGGCCAGCGCGCGCGGCGCCAAGGCCCGGTGTTCCGACACCACGAGGGCGCCAGCTACCCCGCAAGATATTAACCCTTGCGGCGAGGCAGGTGGGATTCTCGACGGTCCGTCCCCGCTTTTTCGCAGCGGGGCCACGAGGGCACCCACGACCGGCCGCCGTGCGGCCTGCGAGGACCGCAGCGCCGCCACGCGTGATGGCGCCCGATGGCCCTTGCAGCGTCATCCGTGGCGCGGCCGCTCGGCCGGGTCTGCGGCCCTACTTCTTCCAGCGCCGGAAGGACCACAGGACGAGCCCGACCGAGGCCAGAACGATGCCCAGCCCGATGAGGCCCACGAGGGCCGCGCGCGCCGGGTCGGCCAGGAAGCCGGCCAGGCCGGTCGCGCCGACGGCGGGTGTGGCGTCGTTGGCCACGTCGCCGCGCGCCGCGTCGGCCTGCTCCACCTTGTCACCCACGCCGAGGAGGCTCGGCGAGTCGTCGCAGGCGTCGCCGACGAGGTCGCCGTCGGCGTCCGACTGGTCCGCGTTGTTCGTGATGGGGCAGTTGTCGAGGATGGCGTCGGGGTCCGAGGACATCTCGGGCACGCCGTCGCCGTCCACGTCGGCGTCGCAGGCGTCGCCCTGCTCGTCGCCGTCGAGGTCCGCCTGGTCGTGGTTGGACACGATGCGGCAGTTGTCCGCCGCGTCGTCGAGGCCGTCGTGGTCCGTGTCCACCGCGCTGTGGACCGTGTGCGCGCCGGGCACCGCGTCCTCGGTGCCGTCGGGCACGTAATCCTCGTCGCAGGCGTTGCCAATCCCGTCGTTGTCCTTGTCCGCCTGGTCGTGGTTGTCCACGCTCGGGCAGTTGTCCGCGTCGTCCCAGATGCCGTCGAGGTCGGTGTCGGGCAGTTGCTCGGGGGACACGTGCACGACCTTGCAGTACGTGGCCGTCGCGCCGTCGTCGTCCATGACGGTAAGGCACACGAGGAAGTCGCCCTCGTCGGAGTACAGGTGGTGCGGGAAGCGCCCGGTGCCCGTGCTGCCGTCGCCGAAGTTCCACGACCACGAGACGACCGTGCCGTCGAGGTCGCCCGCGAAGTCGCTGAAGTGGAAGTAGTACGAATGCGGCGCCGCGGCGGGCAGGAAGGAGTCGGAGGGCGCGCGGTTGTTGACCGTGACGGGGTGGCACTTCGAGTCCGAGGCGGCAAAGCCGCCGCTCATCGTGAGGGTCGC
>DASYRW010000280.1:0-3354 GCA_036003985.1 Thermoplasmatota archaeon | reverse complement strand
GCTGTAGATCAGCTCGTTGTAGCCCTTCTCCCAGTGCGGCTTGCTGGCCTCGAAGAGGGCCGGCACGCGGGGGAAGAACTCCGCGGCGCGCATCTAGGCCCGCGCCGCCACCCAGTCCGGGGACTTGTACAAATCTTGGAGCACGCGCTCGTCGTCGTCCGTCGGCAGCATCGCCGCGAGGTAGTCCTCGTAGGCCTTCTCGCTGCCTTGGAAGGGCTCGCCCTCGACCGTGTTGCGCTGGCCCTTGTACGTCCCGATGCCGCGGTGGAACTTGATGTCGGGCAGCAGCAGCTTCTGCCCGGCGGGCGACCATTCGTTGAGCTGGCGCACGAGCTCCTTGCACTCCTCGTAGTACTGCAGCCGCGCGCGCTCGTTGAGCGCGTCGAGGTCCGCGGGCTCGGAGGTCTCGCCCTCGTCGAAGCGGCCCTTGAGCCCGTAGACGTAGAACATGCGCGCGCTGGTGCTGTTGTCCACGCCGAAGAGGTCGAAGGCGGTGGGGACCCACTTGTTGAAGTAGCGCTGGATGATCGGGAGCGGCACCTTGCCGGCGCGCACGACGCGCTTCAATCCTGTGTGGCCCGTGCCGAGGTGGAAGCTCTCCTCCTTCAGCATGGGCCCCATGCTGCGCGCGAGCGGCGCGAAGCCGCTGTGCGAGAGCATCTTGAGCTGGTACTTGCCGTCGCGGTCCACGAACTCCGTGTAGGTGTAGAAGTCGAGCCAATGCTTGACAGGAACGTTGAACGAGCCGAGCAGGCGCTGGTTGTCCCAGCTGCGGCGCTCCAGCTGCTTCTGCGCCTCGACGGCGCCGGTCTTGCCGAAGAACTTCACCATGAGGTAGCACATCTGCCAGCCGTGGCGCTGCTCCTCGCTCATGACGCGCATGATGCTCTTGAGGTCGTACTCGCTCGGCGCGGTCTTGACCAAGTGGCGCTGCTGCTCGACGCTGGCGAACTCCGTGTCCCCCTGGTAGACGATGAGGTTGAGGAGCGAGTCCTTGGCGCTCTGGTGGGGGATGGCCATGACCTGCTCCCACTTGGGCTGGCCCGCGTAGTCGCCGAACTCGACGTCGGCGTGGTCGAGCTCGCCGAACTTGGCCTCGAACTTGAAGTCGCCCAGCAGCTCGACGGGGAAGCCGATGTCCTTCTGCCACGCCTGGAACAGCTGGACCCAGTCGTCGAAGTTCTGGATGGACGCGGCCTTGGCCATGCGCTTCGGAGGGAATGGCGGCTGCTGGCCTATGTACCTTTCCCGTGCGGCTCACGCGCTGCCCATCGCGGCCCGCGCCGCCGCGCGCACGTCCTGCGCCACCACGAGGGTGCCCACGTCCTCGCCCGCGGCCGCGCGCAGCAGGCCGGCAGGGAGCCGCACGTCCACGATGCGCGCGCCGCCCACGCCCTGCTCGACCGCGCGCGCGCAGGCCGCGAGCGTGGCCGCGAGGGGGCCCGCGACCTCGCCCTGGTTCACCAGCAGCGCGGCGCGCGCGCTGCCCAGCACGGCGGCCCGTTTGCCGTGCACCTCGACGCCGTCGTCGAGGTCCAGGATCACGAGCAGCGACGCGCCCAGCGCGGCCGCGATGCGCGCGGCGGCGTCGTCAGGCTTCAGCAGCACCCCCCCGCCCCGGTCGTCGGCGCCGATCGCCGCGAGGATCGGCAGGAAGCCGTCCGCGAGCAGCTCGCGCAGCGGGCTCGCGCGCACCGTCGCGACCTCGCCGGCGCTGCCATGCGCCGGGCGCGCCGCCACCACGCCTGCGTCGCGGCCCGACAGACCGAGCGCGTTCGCGCCGAAGCGCTGCACCGCGCTGGCGAGATCCTTGCCCGCGGCCAGGGCCGCCATCTCGGCGGCCTGGAACGAGGCCGCGTCGGGGGCCGCGCGGCCTTCGACGAACGCCGGCCGCTTGCCGAGCTGCGCCAGCGCGGCATCGACGCGCGCGCCGCCGCCGTGCACGACGACGACGGGCCGGCCGCGGCGACGGAGCTCCGCGATCTCCGACGCGACGCGGTCGCGCCAGGGGCTCAGGTCGGTTGCGAGGCTGCCGAGGCGCACGACGACGACGCCGTGCTCTGCCGCGTCGGGCTCATGCATCGCGCAAGGATGCAGCCCCGATGCCGTGAAGCGAGTGACCGAGGACCGACGTGTGAGGACACGAACGTCTGGGGTCGGACATTCTCGTCCAGTCGAAGAGCAAGACACACCGGAAGGCCACCCCAACGAGAGCCCACCAGCGCACTGTGGAGTACTTGTCTGGCCAGCAAAGCATTAAGAGGTTCAATGGCTACCGGGAGCGGCCCATGCTCCTGAAGGCGCTGCCGGTTCGGGGCGACCCCCTCACGCTCTTCCGCAAGCTCGCGGCGGGCCAGGAGCGCGCGTTCCTCTTCCAGAGCGCCGAAGGGCCGCGGCGCCTCGCGGAGCTCAGCATGGTGGGCTTCGACCCGGCCGCGACGCTGACGCTCGACGGCGCATGGCGCGTCGGCGGCGACTTCGACCTCGACGTGGACGAGGCGCGCTCGCCCGCGGAGAACTTGCGCCGCGCGCTCGCCGCGGTGGGGGGCAAGGTCGCGCCGGAACACCGCTACCTCGGCGGCCTCGTGGGCAGCTTCGCGTACGAGTACGCCGCGCGCACGGAGCGCTTGCCCGTGCACCGCGACGGCTGGCCCGAGGTGGACATGGGCCTCTACCTCGACGGCGTCGTCTTCGACCATCCGAAGGCGCAGGTCTATTACTTCAGCCACGGCCGCGACCGCAGCGCCGAGGTGCTCAAAGCCGCAGCGCAGCGCGTCGAGCCCGGCCCGGTCCACGGCGCGGACCTGCATCGCGCGCCGGGCCAAGCGGACTTCGAACGCATGGTCGCGCGCGGGCAGGAGCACATCCGCGAGGGCGACGTCTTCCAGGTGGTGCTGAGCAAGCGCGTCGAGGGCCGCTTGCGCGGCGACCCGTTGACGTTCTACGAGGGCCTGCTGCGCACCAACCCCAGCCCCTACATGTACGTGATCCGCGCGGGCGAGCGCCAATTGCTGGGCAGCAGCCCCGAGATGCTGCTGCGCGTGCACCAGGGCAAGGTCACCACCTTCCCGATCGCCGGCACGCGGCCGCTCGGAGCGAATGCGCTGGAGCGCGAGGCGCTCGCGCGGGAGATGGTCAACGACCCGAAGGAGCGCGCCGAGCACGCGATGCTGGTGGACTTGGCGCGCAACGACGTGGGCCGCGTGGCGCGCTTCGGGTCCGTCGAGGTCACGGACTATATGCGGGTCGAGCGCTACAGCCACGTGCAACACCTCGTCAGCACGGTGGAGGGCGAGCTCGCCCCGGGCCGCGACGCGTTGGACGCGTTCAATGCGCTCTTCCCCGCTGGAACGG
>DASYRW010000279.1:0-2196 GCA_036003985.1 Thermoplasmatota archaeon | reverse complement strand
TCGGCATCCGCGCGTTGGGCACCCTCGGCGCGCTCTCCGCCCTGGCGATCCCCTTCGTGGTGTTGGCCAACGCGTGGCGCTTCGACATCGGCGAGGCGGGCATCAACATCGCGGTCACCGTGCTCGCCACGAGCGCGCTGCCCTTCAGCCCGCTCCCCGGCAACGGCGTGTGGCGGTGGAGCAAGCTGTGGTCGCTGCTGTGCGTCGTGGTCACGTTCGTGCTGTACTTCGGCTACCAGCTGGCCCTCATGCCGCTGAGCGTCATCACGGCGCTCGGACTGGTGGGCGCCGTCGGGTACGTCGCCGTGTACCTCTGGCTGCACCGCGCGCGGCCCCTCGCGGCCCTGCTGGCCGAGCTCGGCATGGCCCAAGGCGCCGACGCGCCGGCCGCGCTCGGCGACATCAAGCTCGGCGACTTCCCCACCCGCGGGGGCGACGCGCCCTGAGGCTGGCGCTGCTCGCCGCGCTCGTGCTCGCTGGCTGTCTTTCCAGCCCGGGACCTTCGCCCACGGCCCTTCCGCCGCTCCCCTCCTTGCCCGGCTTCGGGGCGCCGGTCGCCGTCTCGACCGAGTGGCCGGGCGCCGAGCCCGTGATCGCCAGCGCCAGCGACGGCACCCTCTACATCGAGGGCCTCGGGGGCTCCGCCCAAGGCAACGTCAACAAAGCCTGGCGCTCAACGGATGACGGCGCGACGTGGGTGGACATCACGCCCCCTTTGGTGGGCGAGCGGCCGACGAACGACGGCTTCCTCGCCGTGGGCAACCGCGACACGGTCTACGTCCAGAACGTGTGGGGCCTCACGTTCCAGTTGTTCCGCAGCGACGACCGCGGCGCGACGTGGCTGCTGCTGCCCACGCCCAAGCTCCCCTTGCTCATGCACCGCAACTGGATCGTGCCCCTCGGCGACGCGACGCTGCACGTCGTGATGGAAGCGCTGCCGCCCAGCTTCGCGCCCGCGCTCGTCGGGGGTCCGCAGCTGCCCCTCGCCACGCCCAACGAGGGCCTGTGGTACCTGCGTAGCGACGACCGCGGCCTCACGTGGACCGTGCCGCGGCAGATCGATCCGGTGGTCAACTTCGCGGGCCAAGGCAACCTCGTGGTGAGCCAGGACGGGCAGGCATTGTACGTGCTGCGCTACGAGGACGAGCGCGGCTCCGATCCGAGCTACGAGCGCGGGCTCTGGTACCTGCTGGCCAGCGAGGACGGCGGCGCGACGTGGGAGCGCCGCGACGCGTTCGCTCTCACCAGCGAGCTCGCGAGCGCGGTGGAGCCCCTGGCCCTGGATCCCACGGGCACGCTGTACATGGCATGGTCGCAAGCTCTCGACGGCCGCTCGCAGCTGCACTTCGCGACGAGCCGCGACGGCGGCATGAGCTGGAGCGCGCCGCGGCTGCTCGCTCCTTCGTCAGGCACGCAGGCCATGCCGTGGCTCGCGTCGCCGGCGAGCGGCGAGCTGCGCGTGGTGTGGTACGAGGCCGACGCGAACGTCACGGCCCCCAAGGCCGACGCGCCATGGTTCGCCCACGCCGCGCGCATCACGGGCGCGGACACGGACGCGCCCGCGGTCGCGGCGCAGCGCGTCACGCCCGAGCCGGTGCACGAAGGCAACATCTGCGCGAAGGGCCCCGCTTGCGGGCAGGGCGAGGACCGCCGGCTGCTCGACTACCCTTGGATCGTCGTGGGCCCTGACGGCCGCAGCCACCTCGTCGTGGCCTCGACGGAGTGGGATCTGCCGAGCGCCTTCGCGGTGTACGCGGGCGAGCTGCCCGGCTAGCCGCCGCCCAGGATCACGCTGAACGTCAGGTACGCGATCAGCACCAGCACGAAGGCGTGCCGCATGCCGTCCATGACCTTGCCGGAGCCGATGACGCCCGCGACGAAGCCGTTGCCCATGCCTTGGACCACGGCCGCGAGGAAGTAGAACACGCGGTAGCCTTCGAGGGTCAGGTTGCCGACCGTGATGCCGCCGAACTTGCCGGCGCCGCCCTTCGCGGCGATGGCCTGGCCGCTGCTGAGGATCTGCGGGATGAAGGTGCCATAGAGCACCGCCACCACGGCGAGGAACACGGCGAAGGTGATGTAGATGACCATGGTGTAGATGCTCATGGTCGAGCCGCGCTCGTGCTCGAGGTTCTTGAGCTCGCGCGCATCGTTCGCAGCAGCCATGAGCACGTCGTTGACGTTGCCGCCGCTGCG
>DASYRW010000278.1:0-8080 GCA_036003985.1 Thermoplasmatota archaeon | reverse complement strand
GCGCTCGTCGCCATCACGGCGCTCATGGTCCTCCCCGCCCTGCAGCCGAACACCGAGGCGCCGCAGGCGTCGGGCGGCCCGCCGCCCTTCGCGCCCCTGGGCACGGCCCCGCTGGACACGCGGGCCGGGGGCTGGGACGGCCCGGCCTTCCAGTTGCTCAGTCTCCAGGGCGGGATGGCTGCGTCCGACGCCCGCTACTTCGCAGGCGCCTACGCCACCTCGCCGCACACGAACACCTCCAGCGAGGCGCCCGCGCCCACGACCGGCGCCAGCGGCTCCCCCGCGCCGTCCAGCCCGCCGCCGTCGTCGGCCGAGCAAGACAGCGCGTCGCTGGTCGCCGCCCACGGCACGCTCTGGACGAGCTTCCTCGTCGAGCCTGTGATGCCGACGGCGGGCGACACGGTCACCTTCGACGTGCTCGTGCTGAACCCTACCAACGCCTCGGCCGCGCGCGCCATCGCGCTCGTCGTGGACGGCAACACGACCGTGCAGCGCTGGTTCGAGCTCAACGCGAGCGAGACGTCGCACCTGATCGTCCGCGGTGTCTTCGGCCCGGGCGCCCACACGGTGCGCGTGGACGACACCGAGCGCGCCATGTGGGTCGCGGAGCGCCCTGCATAGGCGCGTGGTTCATGCAGCGCGCGGCCCCTGCCGGGCCATGGCTCCCATGCCTCCTTCCACGCGCGCCACCGCCGCGGCCGGCCTCGCCTTCCTCGCGCCGCTCGTCAACCAGGTCGTGGGCGACAGCGCGGGCGACGTGCCGGGCGCGCTCGCAGCAGGGCTGCTGCTCGCCATCGCGGTGTGGGCGGCGGCCATGCTGCCAGCGCGCTAGGTCCCGACCGCCAGCCCCCCGCACCCGCTCCCGACCTGCACGCCATCCGCCGTAACACGGTACATCAGCTGCGGCCCGCGGATGCGCGCGCTGCCCTGGTCGAACTCGGTGCCCACGTTCGTGCTGGCGCCGGCGGCGAGGTTCTCCACCCCGACGCTGTGCGGCCACTCCTTGGGCGCGTTGCAGCCCTCGGTGACCGCGAAGTACACCACCAGGATGCGCTGCGCCTCGCTCGCGTGGTTGGCCAGCCTGCCTTGGACGCGCACGTGGTAGGCCTGCGCGATCGCGTCGTAGGTGGCCTCGCTCTGCGCGAACACGTCCTCGAGCACCACCGGCGGCCCGCCGAGGCAGCCCCCGCTCAGGCACACGAGCGAGACGAGGAGGAGCACGCGCGGCGCGCTCACGCGACCTTCTTCCCGTTCTCCTTGTACGTGGTGACGATCATCATCGTCTTGGTGTCCTCGATGCCGTCCAGGGGCCCGAGGGTCTTGATGATGAAGTCCTTGAGCTCCTTGTACGTCTGGAACACCGTCTTGACGACGATGTCGTCCTCGCCCGTGACCAAGTAGGCATGCTGGACTTGCTTGAGCTCGGTGAGCTTTTCGGCGATGGCGTCGGCCTTCTGCGTGTCCACCTTGAGCAGGATCATGGCCTCGACGTTGCGCTCGCCGTAGAACTGCGAGATGTCGCGCTCGTAGCTGGGGTCGTCGCGGACCATGCGGACCGCGGGGGCGATGCGGGCGGGCCGCAAAAAGGTTTCCGGGCCCCGCGGACGCGCGAGCTTGCGCCAGTGCCCCAGTGCAGCCGAGTCCCCGCCAGGCAAGCTTTATCAGGGGAAGCCCGGATGCCGCAGGCAACTCGCAGGCGAGACCATGGCCGGTCCCAATCCCTTCGACGTCGCGACGCGCCAGCTCCAGAAGGCGGCCGAGATCCTGAAGCTCGACAAGAACACCCTCGAAGTGCTGTCGAAGCCGAAGATGGTCGTCGAGGTCTCGCTGCCGGTGAAGATGGACGACGGCACGATCAAGGTGTTCACGGGCTACCGCGCGCAGTACAACGACGCCCGCGGCCCCTACAAGGGCGGGATCCGCTACCACCCGAACGTGACGCGCGACGAGGTCGTGGCGCTCTCGGCCTGGATGACGTGGAAGTGCGCCACCGTCGACATTCCCTTCGGCGGCGGCAAGGGCGGCATCATCTGCAACCCGAAGGAGATGAGCGAGGGCGAGCTGGAGCGCATGACGCGCCGCTATGCCGCGGCGATCTCGTCCTTCGTCGGCGTGCAGCGCGACATCCCCGCGCCGGACGTGTACACGGGCCCCCGCGAGATGGCTTGGTTCATGGACACGTACTCGATGATCGTCGGCCAGCGCACCCCGCACGTGATCACGGGCAAGCCTGTCGAGGTGGGCGGCTCGCTCGGCCGCAACAACTCCACGAGCAGGGGCGTGCTCATCGTCGCCCGCGAGGCGCTGAAGATCAAGAAGATCAAGAACCCGACCATCGTGATCCAGGGCGCCGGCAACGCGGGCCTCTGGGCCGCCAAGCTCGCGAAGGACGTGATCGGCGGAAACCCCAAGCTGATCGCCATCTCCGACAGCAAAGGCGGCATCTACAACCCCGACGGCATCGACGCGGACATGGTCGAGGCGCACAAGCACAAGACCGGCAGCGTCGTCGGCTTCAAGGGCGCCAAGAGCATCAACAACGAGGAGATCCTCGAGCTGCCCTGCGACCTGCTGATCCCCGCCGCGCTCGAGAACCAGATCACGAAGGAGAACGCCAAGCGCATCAAGGCCAAGGTCATCAGCGAGGCCGCCAACGGCCCGACGACGCCCGAGGCCGACGAGATCCTCTACAAGCAGGGCGTGCTCCTCATCCCCGACATCCTGGCCAACGCGGGCGGCGTGACGGTCAGCTACTTCGAGTGGGTGCAGGGCTTCAACTGGTATCCCTGGACGCTGGAAGAGGTCAACACCCGGCTCGAGCAGAAGATGGTGAAGGCGTTCCACGACGTGAACGGCTTCTCCCAGGAGCACAAGGTGCACATGCGCACGGGCGCGTACTGCCTCGCCGTCGAGCGCGTCGCGAACGCGCTCAAGCTGCAGGGCATCTGGCCCTAGACGGGGGACGTCGTCGCTCCTCGCCTCCGCGCCGCGCGCTCCGGCTCGTCGCTCCTCGCGCCCCGCACCCCCTGCGACGACGGACGAGCCAGGACGCGTCCCGCGCCGCCGCGCGCACGCAGACGGCCCAGGCAGATGCTTTTTCTCCTCCTCGCTGGACAGCGCAGCGGATGCTCGGGAAGGTGCTGGCCCTCGGCTTGCTCGCGTGCCTCGCCAGCGCGGGCAAGGGCATCGCGCCCTGCGAGCAGTTCCCCGCCTGCGTGCCCTCGCCGGAGCAGGCGGCGCAGTCCGCCGCGGCCGCGCGCGACCTGGCGGGGCAAATGGCCGAGGACGCACCAGGCAACGTGGCGATCCTCGGGGCCTGGCTCGCGCGCACCGCGGGCGAGGTCACGGCCGCGAGCCGCGACTTCAGCCAGGGCCTCCTCGCCGGCCAGCAAGCTACGGTCGAGGTGCTCGCGCGATCCGCCGAGGCCCTCGGCACGCTCGCCGATGCGGCCGCGGCCGAGCAGCGCCACCGGGTGCGCGACGCCCTCGGCGCGGCCTGCGGCTGCGACCCGGACCACCCCGAGGAGCTCGCTGCGGACGCACGCCAGCGCGCGATGGACGAGCTCGGGCTCGTCTGCACCTGCGACCCCATCGTGCTGCCCTTCACCATCGAGGAAGCCTGCAGCCCCGGGACCGGCGAGGGCCGCGCTCAGCTGCTCGCGAAGGCCGACCCCCTGCGGCGCGGCGTGCTCAATGCAGGCCTGGGCGCGGGCTCGGACCCCATGGGCAGCGCTGGCTGGACGCTCGCCGCCGCGGCGGGCGCGCCCTCCACCGCCCTGGCCGTGACGGGCTGCCTCGCCGCGCTCTGACCGCGAAAGCCCTCGCTTTGGCGCGGCGCGCGCCGCGGATTCGTCGCCCTTGCCGCAAGCATTATGAGCGCTCGGCCAGCATGCTCCACCGTCGCGCATGCCCTCGCGCAGCCTGCTCAAGCTCAAGCGGACCGCCGAGGTCATCGGCATCCTCTTCGAGCACGACGCGCTCGGCGTGATGCGCGACATGAACCAGGCGTCGCGCATCCCCATGGGCCCCAACCGCAGCGAGGTGCTCGTCCCGGAGGGCGTGCCGCGCCGCGTGCGCATGATGATGGAGGACCTCGGGCCGACCTTCATCAAGATGGGCCAGCTGCTCGCGACGCGCCCCGACCTGATCCCCAAGCCCTTCGTCGAGGAGTTCCGCAACTTCTACGACCGCACGCGGCCCAGCCCCTTCCCCGAGATCAAGGAGCTCATCGAGCGCGAGCTGGGCAAGACCCTCGGCGAGGTGTTCACGAGCTTCTCCGAGCAGCCCATCGCGAGCGCGTCCATCGGCCAAGTCCACGTGGCGACGCTGCGCACCGGCGAGAAGGTCGCGGTCAAGGTGCAGCACCCGGGCACCGACACCATCGTGGCCATCGACTTCGACATCCTGCGGCCCATGGTCCGGTTCTTCCAGAACATGTTCGCGGCCTCGCGCATCTACCAGCCCTCGGAACATCTCCACGAGATCGAGGACATGATGCAGCGCGAGCTCGACTACACCCACGAGGCGCGCATCCTCGCGCGGTTCTACCGCAACTTCGAGGGCGAGCCCGGCGGCGTGGACCCGGAGCCGAACGTCAAGATCCCCAAGCTGTACCCGGCGTTCTGCACGCGCCGCATCATCACCATGGAGTTCATCGAGGGCCTGCCGCTCTCGCAAGCCACGCCCGAGGAGCTGGAGAAGCGCGGCATCGACCGCCGCGCCCTCGCGCGCACGCTGACCAACGCCATGGCGAAGCAGATCTTCGAGCACCGGCTCTTCCATGCGGACCCCTCGCCCGGCAACTTGATCATCACCGGGCCGCGGCAGATCGCCTTCATCGACTTCGGCGCTGTTGGCCACGTGTCGCGCCGCCGCGCCGAGCGCGTGATGCACCTCATCCACGGCTTCACCTACGAGGACCTCGACGAGGTCACGCAAGCCCTGCTGGAGCTGTGCAACATCTTCGGCCCCGTGGACCCCAACGTGCTCAAGAAGGACATCGAGCGCATCATGGACTACCAGGCCACGGAGCGCGCCGCGGTCGGCGACCCGGTGATCATGGACCTCATCGCCAAGACCGCCCAGAACAACCACATGCTGCTGCCCGCGGACTTCTTCCTCATCTCGCGCGCGCTGTTCCAGTTCGAGGGCATCTGCACCCGCTTGGACCCGGAGTTCGACATCGTGCGCGAGTTCACGCCGATCGTCATTGGCCATTTGCGACGCCAGGCGCTCAGCGCCGAGGGCGCGGGCATCCTCAAGGAAACGGGGCTGGCCTACCTCGAGCTGTTCCGCGACCTGCCCGGGAAGATCAGCGGGCTGCTGCGCAAGCTCGAAACCAACCAGCTGGAGGTGCGGGTCCACGAGGTCGCCACCGAACGCGGCCGGCGCGAGGACCGGCGCGGCTTCCAGCGCGCCTTCACGGGCCTCATGAGCGCCATGATCGTGGGCGCTGGCTTGACCTTCCTCGCGCCGCGGCCCGAGGAGGCGCTGGGCAACTTCCTGTTCTTCGGGTCGATCTTCGGCCTGCTGTGGGCGGCCGTGATGCTGTACTACAGCGACTGAACGGCCGCCCGTTGGCCAGGCTCAGTGCAGCATCGGCTCCTCGCGCGCGCTCTTCGCCGGCAGCTCGAACGCGTCCCCGTACATCACGTCCCAGGCGTCCTGCCGGTCCAGCCCCACGACCATCCGCGCGGCGCCGCGGGCGAGCAGCACGTCGATCTGGTCCACGTCGCTCACGATGTCCTCGACGTCCCAGCCGGCAGCCAGCAGGTCCTGGAGCCGCGCGATCTTGCCGTTCATCTTCGCATTCCCCTTGCTGGGCCCAACGCGCCCCGCCTACAAGTAGGCGCAACCGAGGGTCCCTCCCGCAACGCTGAAGTGCGGCCGACCATCGCACGCCGTTTGACGGCAGAATCGCGAGGGTTGCGACCACCACCCGGCGTGGTACGGGCCCCGGGTCCGGGGCCGGTGCGGCCCGGTCCGAGGCTCAGGTGAGCGAGATGCGGCCCTTCTCGCGCAGCAATTGGAGCGCCTCGTCGGCGCTCGCCTCGGCCGCGGCGGGGTCGTCCAGGGCCTGGACCTGCTGGCGGATCTCTTGGATCACGGCGCGGCGCTCCTGGTAGAGCTTGTCGATCTCCTCGCGGGTCGCGTCCACCTCGCCGCGCATCGCCATGGCCTTCTGGTGCTCGTCGTCGGCCCGCTTGCGCAGCTCCATCGCGTCGGCGTGGCGCTTGTCGGCCTCGCCCTTGAGGTAGTCCATCTGCTGCAGGGTGGGGCCGAGCTTCTCCGTGAGCGCCTGCCACTCCTGGCTGAGGGCCACGACCTGCGCGTGCTCCGCGTCGGCCTTGGCGAAGGCCTCGTTGATGGCCGCGTCGATGTCCTTGATCTCGCCGAAGATCAGGTCCTGGCCGGCCTTGACCTTGCGCGCCTCCTCCAGCTCCTTCACCTTGTCCTTGATCTCGTCCAGGAGCTCGAGCTCCTTGGGCCCGCTCATGGGCACGGTCTGCTGCTTGAACTCCAGGGCCTTGATGGCGGCCTCGAGGTCGCGCACCTTGACGCCCAGCCCCGCTTGACCGCCCTTGCGCTTCTCCTGCTTGAGGCCGATGAGCTGCTTCGCCCTGCCCTGGGACTCGCCGCGGACCTGCTTGTGGACCTTGATCTTCGCCGCGACGTCGTTCCGCTGGGTCATGAGGGCGTTGGCCTCGTCGTAGATCCGGCGGCGCTCGGCCTGGATGCCGTCGCGCGCGTCCCTGGCCTGGCGGGACTCGTCGTTCAGCGCGTTGCGGCGGTCGAGGATCTTGCGGAAGCGCTGCTCGGCGTCCTGGCGCTTGTCCTTGAGGGACTTCGCCTCGACGTCCTCGTCGCTGCCCTTGCTGTTCAGCTTCTCGCGCGACTTCGCGGCCCGCTCCTTGTTCACGCCCATCTACTTGCCCTCCACGATGCGGTTCGCGATCCTGGCCGCGCAGGCGCCGGCGACCAGGCCTGCATCGACATTCACCACCAGCAGCGGCGAGCAGGATTGCAGCATGCTGTACAGCGCGGCCTCGCCCTTGCCGCCGACGCCGTAGCCCGTGCTCACGGGCACGCCGATGACCGGCTGCCGCACCAAGCCGCTCACCACCGTGGGCAGCGCGCCTTCTCGGCCTGCCGCGACCACGAGCGCGTGCGCGTCCGCGACCGCGTCCAGCGCGGGGCCGAGGCGGTGCAGGCCCGCGACGCCCACGTCGTACGCCGTGCGGGTCGCGCACCCCATCTCGTGGGCCATGACGCGCGCCTCCTCGCACACCGCGACGTCGGCCGTGCCGGCCGCGAGGATGCCGACGATGCCGCCCGTCGCGGCGGGCGGCGCGGCGCCGTGGCTGCGCACGACCGCGAGGCGCGCGTCGGGGTGGTAGTCCACGTCGAGGCCGGGCCCTTCCAGCAGCGGCGCGCGCGCGGCGTCGAGGCGGCTCACGGCCGCCCTGCCCTTGCGCTGCGCCATGGCGCGCGCGATGGCCACCAGGTCGGCGTCCCGCTTGCCCTCGGCGAGGATGATCTCCGGCACGCCGGTGCGGAGCTCGCGCTCGAGGTCGAGCCGTGCGATCTCCTCGACGGGATGGACCTTCCCGACCGCCGCGCGGGGCACGGGGCCACGGTACGCGCAGCTTCTCTAAAACCTTTGCCTGCGGGGACCTCTGCGGTTCCGGCGGCGCGCGCGCACGATCCCGGCCGCGGCCAGCCCTGCCAAGGGCGCGGCCAGCAGCCAAGGGTCCGCACCGCCCGGTTCGGCTGCGGCCGACGCGGCCCAGTCCTCCTCGAACGCGTGGCCATAGAAGCCCGCGGCCGGCCCTTCGACGAGGAGCGCGGCCTCGCGGTTCCAGGTCATGGCGGCTTCCCCGAAGTTGAGGCTGCCCACCAGGGCGGTCGCGCCGTCGAGCACCAGGCCCTTGTTGTGCACGCGCTCGCGCGCGAGCCGCACCGCCAGCGACGCGCCGGTCCGCGCGGCCCAATCCTCGAGCATCGCCGCGGTCGCGCGGTTGTCGCCGCCGGGCGCGCCGTCGAGCAGCGCGCGGACGCGCACGCCGCGCGCGGCCGCGGC
>DASYRW010000277.1:0-2680 GCA_036003985.1 Thermoplasmatota archaeon | reverse complement strand
ACCTTTCCCAGATCCGAGTTCGCGCTTCACGCCGCTCACGCGCGACGGCCCCGAGGACGGCGGGGCAGGGCTGCCGTACAAACTGGAGGACGCGCTGGCGAGCCTCCGCGGTGACGCCACCCTCCTCGATTTCCAGACCTGGCGGCGCGCCCATCCTGACGCGTACGTCCAGTACGCCTGGGTCGGGCTCGCGGAGGGCATGCAGGGCGACGTCGCCGAGTGGCACGTCGAGCTGGCCGTGCCCGTGTCCGAGACCGACGCGGACGTGTACATGCTGGCATCGAGGCAGGAGCAGATGCCCACGGGGCTGTTCGGCTACGCTGCGGACCGCGTCACGAACTCCGACGACGGCCATGGCATCGGAACGTACGGCCAGCGCGCCCCCGCAACCGGCGAGCAGGCCATGGACTTCCGCACGGCCATCGCCCTCTGGCTGGCGCGCGCGCCGGAGCCCTACGCCTCGATGCCGGTGAGCGAGGTCGGCTACCTTGCGCCAACCTTGGACGGGCCGGCGGCCATCTACGCCCTGAGCGGATCGAGCCGCGCGAGCCTCGTGGATGGCGTTCGGTCCGACCGCGCTGGCCTGCTCCTCGACGCCGCGACAGGTGCGGCTCTGCAGTCCGTGCGGCGCGGGACCGACATCCGCTACGGCGCCATCACCGTCAATCCGGACCCATTGGACTCCCTCACCGCCCACCAGGACCAGCGGACGTTCCTGGCCGGCACGCCCGTGGAGCCGCCTCTGCTCATCGGGGCCGCGCTGACGGCCGCGGCGTTGCTGGCGCTGCTCGCCCACGGTGGATTCTTGGCAGTGATGTACTCGCGCCTGCGCAGCAGCAACCTCCTCGCGACCCCGGTGCGGCGCCGCATCTACGATCTCGTGGACCAGCACCCCGGCATCCACTTCCAGGGCGTGGCGGGCGCCATCGGGATCGGCATCGGGGCAACGATGTACCACCTCTCCGTGCTGCGGCGGGGCGGGCTGATCACGCGCGTGGACCTCCGCGGCTACAGCCGGTACTACCTCTCCGGTAGCGTGCCGCCGCGCGCACTGCAACGGGTGGCGGAGCTCGAGGCGGGCAGCGCGCGCGCCGTGTACGAGGCTGTGCGCGCGCGGCCCGGCATCACGCTCGGCGAGGTGGCGCGGCAGGTGAACGTGAGCCCGCCGGCCGCCCACAAGACCGTGGAGCGGCTGCAGCAAGCCGGCCTGGTCGAGAAGAAGGTCGAGGGACGCCGGGTCCGCCTCACGGCGCGCGAGGTCGGGATGGAGAACTGATGGGGGACGGTACGCAGCCGTGGCATGCGATGGCAGGACTCACCGCAGGCCAAGACCATGGAGCAGCTGATGACCGCGGTTGAAGGGGCTCGCCGCAGCGAGCCGATGCGCGTTGCCCGCTGTAACAGCCCTTCCGCAAGCTGCGTGTGGGCCGGAAGCCAGAGGAGGAACCATGGCGTCCCCGCCGAAGCCGCGCCGCCCGCCGCTCGCCCTCGCGCTCGCCCACCCCCCCGCGGCCACGAGCGCGGCCGACCCCGAGCCCGGCGCGCTGCTCGATGACGAGCGCGCGATGCAGCTCGCCGAGTGGACGTACTTCAACGTCGAGGAGGTGTGGAGCGCCTTCAACCTCATCGCCGAAGCGGTCGCGCGCGGCTTCCGCGCGAACGCGCCGACAAAGCGCTTGCAGACCGAGATCGACGCGTGGAACGACGCTGTCCACATGCAAGACAAGGTGCGCATGCTGGTGAAGAACGCCCTCGTGTACGGGCGCTGCGTCATGGAGGTCACGCCTCGCCATTTGAAGGTCCGGAACCCCCGCTCCATCCGGCTCGAGCAGGACGAGGCCGGCCAGCTGGTGGGTGCATGGCAGGTCGTGGACGGCGCCGAGCGCCCGATTCCGCTGCATCGCGTGCGGGTGTTCACGCTGCACCGCATGTTCTCGGACGACCTGCGCGGCGTGAGCGCCGTGCACCCTGTGCTGCAGACGGTCGATGACATGCTGGAGACGCGCAAGGTGAACCGCGCCATGGCGAAACGGTACCGCGCGCCGGTCCGCGTCATCGAGCTGCCCTCGGACGCGACCGAGCAGGATCAGATAGCTGTGCGCGACCAACTCGCCCAGACCAGCCCCGACACCGACATCGTGCTGCCGCCGGGCGCAAAGATCCACGTCCTCAACCACGGCAAGGACGCGCTCCAGCCGGACGAGCTGCTGCGCGCGCACCTCATGGACCGCATCTTCATGGGCCTGGGGGTGCCGAAGGTGGCGCTGGGGATTCCGGACGGATCGCATCGCTCAGTCAGCGAAGTCCAACGGGAGATGCTGCTGGCCGACAAGGTCGCACCCTACCAGAGACAGGTGAAGCAGTTCGCGGAACGGCTGTACGCGGAGATGTTCGGGCGGAAGCCGACCGTGGTGTTCGACCCGATCGACGTGCGCGAGGAGAAAGACATCGCAGAGATCAGCAAGCTGCTGGTCGAGGCGGGAATCAAGACGCCGAAACAGGTGGAGACACATTACTGGACCTGGACTGGCGACGATCAGGCTGGGCACGGGCATTAGAAGAATCGGTCGAGCGACTCGCTTTGGAGCATGGCAAGCACGTCCTCCCCCGTGATCCGCTCGAGCCGTTGACGCAGCGGGCCGACGGCGTTCGCGAGCCAAGGGTTCCCACCGCGAGTTTG
>DASYRW010000276.1:0-16170 GCA_036003985.1 Thermoplasmatota archaeon | reverse complement strand
CAGGCATGAACGTCGACGAGGGGGGACACTGAAACCACGCCCCATGCCTAGTTCATGAACAAGGGCCGCGACCGAAGGTTAGGCGGCGGCGCCGATCTTGAACACGGCCGTGCCGCAGACGGAGCAGATGCCCTTGGTCGCGGGCTTCCCATTGGCCATCGTGACCGCCTGGGCGTCCCGAATCTCCCGCTTCTCGCGGCACTTGACGCAGTAGGCCTGCATTGGGGGAAGCTCGGGTTCCGGAGCCTAAAGGCTTGCCTGCGGGGCCCCGCGGCCGTCCGGCTCCTACTCTTAAAGGCCGGACATCTATCAACCAAATGAGATGATGTCCGGAAGTGTGCCGGCGAGCCTCGCGCGAAGCCTGGACCGCCTTCCTCGGCTTCGGCGCGGCCCCGACGGCCCCAGCAACTTCTAATCCGGGAGCAGCGTGCGGGGCGCATGCCTCCGCGCGGCGCGGCCCCCGAAGCGGCCGTCGTGCTCTGCCCCGGCTGCGGCGAGGAGCAGGTCCACGACGTGCTCCAAGCGAGCGGCCCCGGAGGCGACGCGACCGTGAGCTGCCGCCACTGCGGGCGCGTGCACCGCGCGGTGCTCCGGGCGCCGAAGCTGCGCGCCATCCCGACGATCCTCAGCCGCCAGCAGCAGAGCCAGCGCGTCGAGGTGGAGCTGCCCGAGGACGAGGTCCTCGAGGTCGGCGACGAGCTCGTCGCGGCCGGCCAGCAGGTGCAAGTGCGAGGCATCGACCACCGCAACGGCAAGCGCGTGCGGCGCGCCGCGGCGAAGGACATCACCACGCTGTGGGTGATCCACTTCGAGGAGATCCTGGTCAAAGTGGCCGTCAACATGGGCAAGCGCACCATCAGCAAGAGCGTGCCCGTGAGCCCGCGCGACACCTTCACCGTCGGCGACGAGTTCGACCTCGACCGCCTGCGGATCTACATCCACGCCATCAAGGTCGAGGACGGCACGCTGCACCGCGGCGCGGCCGAGGCCAAGGACATCCGGCGCATCTTCGCGCGGCCCGTCCACTTGACCCCCGAGCAGCGCCGCGAGCGGCGCGCCGAATTGGGCTTGCCGCCGCCGAAGCCGCGCCGCCGGCCGTACCCGCGCGAGGCGACGCGCGGGCCTGCGCCGCGCCAAGGCGCTCGGCCGCGACCCGCGGGCCGCAGCGCGCCGCCGCCGGGGCGCCGCCCGCCGCCGAGCCGCGGCCGCCGCCGGCCACCCAGCTGACCGCGGCAACCTATTTGCGCCGCTCCGCCCCTCGCCGCGCCATGCGCGCGGTGCTGCTCGCCCTGGCGCTGCTGATGGCCGGCTGCACGCAGCCCGCCGCGAGCCCGCCGCTGGCCGCCGAGGCCCCGCTCGTGGACGAGCCCGCGCGCGCGCCAGCGCTCGTGCAGGGCTTCCACCGCGTCGCGGACCTGCCCGCGCTGCAGGCGGCCCTCGCGGCCCACCCCGCGAGCGTCGCGGGCCCCTTCGTGCTCGGCCACAGCGTGGGCGGCGCCGAGATCCTCGGCCTGCGCCTCATCGCGCCCGGCGCTCCGGCCGCGGACCGCGTGCGCGTGCTGATCGACGGCGGCATCCACGGCAACGAGGTGTACGGCACCGAGGCTGCGCTGTACCTCGCGGCGTGGCTGGTGGAGAACTACGAGCGCAACGCCACCGCGCGCCGCATCCTGGAGACGACCGACCTCCACGTCGTCGGCCTGCTCAACCCCGACGGCCGCAACGCCGACGCGCGCGAGAACGCGCACGCCGTGGACCTGAACCGCAACTTCGACGTGGACTTCGGCAACCCCAACCCGCTGTGCCGCTCGCAGAGCGTGTCCCCGCTGCTGCCGTACTACTACGCGGGTCCCGCGCCGTTGAGCGAGCCCGAGACGAGCGCGCTCGCCATGTACATGGAGCAATTGCAGCCGCAGATCTACCTGAGCCACCACACGGGCCGCCACGCGCTCATCCGGCCGTGGAGCGCCTGCGAGCCCCCGGCGCCGATGCCGGACGCGGACGACGCGCTCTTCGAGGCCATCGAGGCGTGGGCGCGCGCCAACACGGCCTTCCAGAACACGGGCACCGCCGCGGAGACGGCCGACCGCGTGTTCCCGCCGGGCGCGGCGAGCGGCAGCAGCGCGGACTGGTGCTACCTCACCTACCACTGCGTCGCGCTCGTCCTCGAGGTCAACGAGGCCTATGGCGAAGGCGCGATCGACCCGGCCGCGGTGAGCGGCGAAGCGCTGCCCATGAGCCTGCACCTGCTGGAGCACGCGCAGGACTACGCGGCTTGGCGCATCCCCTCACCGTAACGAACCCCCCGCCTGCGGCTGGAGGCACCACGGACCGTGGGGGTCCCGAACCATGACGGGTTCAGCGCATCGCAGCATCGTTTCACGGAAGTCCCAGAACCCTCAACCTCGCCCGCATCGAGGGGAGCGGGTCCTATGGCCCCCAACGACCCGATCTTGGTGCAGGTCGCCGGCACGGCGTCTTCGGCCGAGCAGGCCGAGGAGGTCCTGCGCATGGCGCGCGTGCTCCAGTTCGGCCTCCGCGTCCAGCGCGCTGCGGCGCGCGCGGCGCGCGGCCCCTTGACGACCCGCACGTACTCCTTCTAATCCACCAGCGGCACGGGCCCGGCCAGGGCCTGCAGCTCGCCGACCTCGATGCTCCCCACGATGCCGGCTGGCGCGCGGGCGAGGGCGTCGGGCACGAGGCCCGCCGTGCCCACGGGGGCCGTGTACGCGTCGGCGCGCGCGAAGTCGTCCGGCCCGAGCCCTTGCGCGAGCCGGTCCACGCCGTTGCCCGGGAAGATCGGGTAGGCGAAGTCGTCCGTGGACGCGATGCCCATGTAGTCGCCGATGAAGACGCTGCCGTCCTGGTGGTGGCTGAAGCTGCTCACGAGCGGAACCTCGCTCACGAGGCGGTTCGCGCTCCACGTCGCGCCGCCGTCCACGCTGTGGGACGCGAAGGCGTGGAAGAGATCCTGCGCGAACTGCTGCGCCGGGATGCTCGCGCCGAGGCGCTGGTCCATCCACGCGACGTCCACGCGGCCGTTGGGCGCGACGCTCACGGTCGGCAGCACTTGGCGGCGCTGCGGCAGCGGGAAATCGTCCACGCGGGTCGCTGCCGTCCAGCTGTCGCCGCGGTCGCCGCTGCTGGCCATGTACACGTCGCTGTCGCCGTTGCGCGCGTCCGGCCAGGTGACGTAGATGCGGCCCGCGAAGGGGCTCGCGGGGTTCCGGTCCACGGCGATCTGGGGCATGAAGGGGAAGCGCGGCGGGCCGCCCGCGTCGTAGGGCGTGGTGCTGAACGCGACGCGGACGGGCGCGAAGGTGGCGCCGCCGTCGAGGCTGCGGGTGAACCGGATCGCGCCGCCGTCGCGCCAGACGACGTAGACCTCGCCCCCCGGCCCGGCCGCGACCGTGACCGCGGGGTTGCCGCCGCCGCCGATCGCCAGCTGCCGCGGGGCCTCGAAGTTGAAGGCTGCGTCGCTGCGGCTGTACAGGATGCGGCCGTTGCCCGTGTCGGTCCACACCACGTGGACGCGGCCGCTGCTGTCCACGGCGCCCCACTCCTTGTCGTCACCGCTGGCCGTGTGCAGCATGCGGATGTCGCTCGCGGGCCACGTGAGCCCCCCATCGGGCGAGCGCGCCACCGCGATCGTGGCCTTGCGGCCGCCCGTGTACTGGAAGTTGAGCAGGATGTAGTACGCCGTGCCATCCGGCCCGAAGGCGGCGACGGGGTCGCTGCCGCACAGCCACGGGAGCGGGGAAGGCTGCGCGCCGCCGTTGGGGTATGGCGCAGGGACGCGCCCGACGCTCCAGGTCGCGCCGCCGTCCTTGGTCACGTAGCTGGCGCTCGCCACGTGGAGCGCGCCGGCCGGCCGGCAGTCGCCGTTCGCGCCGAGGCCGTAGTCCTTCGCCACCGCCAGCAGGTGCTGGGGGTTGAGCGGGTTCACGGCGATGTGCACCTCGTTCGCCGGCCCCAAGGGCAAGCGCGAGGCCCACAGGTTGCACGGCGGCAGGGGCGCGGGGCGTGCGCACAGGTCGCTCGTGAGCTGGACCTGTCCCGGGTCGCTGGGCGGGGGCAACGCAGCCGCGGCGGCGAGGGCGGGCACGACGAGCGCCAAGGCGAGGAGGGCAGCGCGCATGGGCGACCGCGCGGCCATCCCTGGCCCCGTTCAAAAGGGCTCTCTGTGGACCCGCTGCGCCCGCGGCGCCCAGAGAACCTTGAAGTAGCCTCGCCCCGGTCGCGGCGCGGGAGGCGTTCGTCGTGGTTGCGCTCCACCGGGCTTTCACCCTGATCGTCGCTGCAGGCTTGATCATCACCCTCTTCCCCTCCGCCGCGCCCGTCGCGCAGGCCGAGGCGCCGCTGTGGACCATCACGGGGCCCGGCGCGGCCGACGCGGTCGGCGCGTTGGGCGGCAAGGTGCAGGACAACTACGGGGCCTTCGTCACGGCGCGCGCCCCGCCAGCCTTGGCCGAGCAGTGGCGCGTGCAGGGCTTCGCGGTCGCGGCCGTGGGCGCCACCACGGGCCGCGGCAGCTACCACTTCGCGCCGGCGGCCGGCGACGGACTGGTGCCTTCCGAGTGGCGCAGCGACGACAGCGCCTTCAGCCTCGTGGCCTTCCGCGGCCCCGTCAAGCAAGCGTGGCGCGACGCGCTGCTGGCCCAGGCAGACATCTACGACTACCTCCCGTTCAACTCGTTCGTGGTGCGCGGCGACCGCGCCGCCCTCGCGCGCCTCGAGGGCGTGCAGTTCGTCGGTGCTTATCACGCGGGCTACAAGCTCGCGCCGGAGCTGAGCCAAGCGCAGGGCGCGGTGAAGGTCACGGCCTTGACCTTCCCCGACGCGGACCTCGCGCAGGCCGCCGACGCCGTCGCCGCGACTGGCGCGACGATCACGACCGTGGCGCTCATCCCGGACCTCGACGGCATCCTCAAGCTCGAGACCGACGCCGCGAACCTGCGCGCCATCGCGCAGGTGGACGCGATCAACTGGATCGAGCCCAGCCTCGACGGCCCAGGCCTCGACAACGACCGCGCCACCGGCATCGTCCAGAGCGGCGACTCGCTGTCGCGCTCGGTGAACAACAAGGGCGTCGACGGCTCCAGCCAGGTGGTCAGCATCTGCGACACGGGCGTCGAGACCGTGGGCACGGGCACCGTGAAGACGATGCGCCACGAGATGTTCAACGACCCCGCCAACCCCTCCGTGACCTACCAGACGGTGAACCCGCTCCACCGCAAGGTGCTGCTGTACTACAGCCCCATCGAGAGCGGCGTGACGAAGGGCGACTTCGTCGGCGGCTCCCACGGCACCCACACCGCGGGCACGATCGCAGGCGACGCGCCGGCCTACAACGTGGCCAACAACCGCGACAGCGGCGCCTACGCCGCCAAGCTCGCCATCTGCTCCCTCGGCAACTCGATCCAGATCCCCAACGACTACGCGACGATGTGGGACCCCGCCTACGCGGTGGGCGCGCGCATCAACAGCAACTCGTGGGGGCAGCCGCACAACAACCAATACAACGCCCTCGCGCGCCAGCAGGACGCCTACAGCTGGTCGCACCGCGACTTCAGCATCATCCGCAGCGCGGGGAACACCGGGCCCGGCGGCCAGATCCGGCCCGAGGCCATCGCGAAGGACGTCCTCGCCGTGGCGAGCAGCGTCAACGAGCCCTCGGGCAACCCGGAGAGCCTGAGCGGCTTCAGCAGCCGCGGCCCGTCGGCCGATGGGCGCGTGAAACCCGACATCACCGCCCCCGGCGAGTGCCTCAACAGCGCCAACTTCGGCACGAGCAATGGCTACGCATGCCTCAGCGGGACGAGCATGTCCACGCCCACCACCTCCGCCGCGGCGGCCCTGGTCCGCGACTACTTCGCGAAGGGCTTCTATCCCGGCGGCGCCGTCGGCAGCGGCCCTGCAATCAACCCGAGCAACGCCCTCGTCCGCGCCACGCTGTTCGCCAGCGGCTACGAGATGAAGGGCGTCGGCAGCCACCAGGGCATCTACCATCCGGCCACGGCCTACGTCCTCGGCACCGCGATCCCCGCTCAGGCGCTAGCTCAAGTCTACGGCAGCGGCATCAGCAACCTGCCGACCACGCCTGTCAGCACAACCCCCAATGGCAACATCGGCTGGGGCCGCATCCAACTCGACAGCGCGCTGGCGTTCGCGGGCGACCCCCGCGGCCTCTTCGTGGCCGACGAGGACGCCGGGCTCGCGACGGGGGGCGCCGAGACGTTCACGGTGACGGTCGCCGACGGTGCCGAGCCACTGCGCATCATGCTCGTCTGGACCGACCAGCCGGGCGCCGCCGGCGCCCTGCCCTCGCTGGTCAACAACCTCGACCTCAGCGTCGTCGGACCCGACGGCACGGCCTACCAGGGGAACAACTTCCTCGGCCACACATCCATCCCAGGCGGCATCCCCGACTTGAACAACGTCGCGGAGAGCGTCGCGCTCGACGGCCCCGCCACTGGCGAGTACACCATCGTGGTGACGGGCACGAATGTCCCTGATGGCCCGCAGCCCTTCGCGCTGGTGGTCGTGGGCGCGCTGGCTTAGGAGCTTGCGACGCCCGCGGGTCCTGGAGTCCGCTCCGGGACCCGCAACAACCTTTTTCATGTCTCCAGCCTCATGGGGCCGCATGCGCGTCGCGGTCACGCAGCGCAGCGCTCTCCTGCTCGTGGACGTCCAGCGCGACTTCTGCCCCGGGGGCGCGCTGCCCGTGGAGCTGGGCGACAAGGTCGCGCACGCGCTCAACGAGTACGTCGAGCTGTTCCAAGCGCGCCACCTGCCCGTGATCGCCTCGCGCGACTGGCACCCCGCGAACCACATCAGCTTCCGCGAGCGCGGCGGTCCGTGGCCAAACCACGGCGTGCAGCAGACCGAGGGCGCGAAGTTCCATCCCTTCCTCGCGCTGCCCACCGAGGCCGCCATCGTCAGCAAGGGCATGGACCCCGAGGCCGACGCGTATTCCGCCTTCCAGGGCACGAGCCTCGCGCAGCAGCTGCGCGCGACGCGCGTCGAGCGCGTGTTCCTCGGCGGCCTGCCCTTGGACTACGCGGTGAAGCAGACCGCCCTCGACGCGCTGGAGCACGGCTTCCAGGCCTTCGTGCTCGAGGACGCGGCGCGCCCGCTGGAGCTGCAGCGCGGCGACGGCCTGCGCGCGCTGGAAGAGGTCGTGCGGCACGGGGCTGTCTTGGTGCGGTACGAGGAGCTGCTGCGCGAGCGACAGGGCTAAGCCCAACCCCGCGGCTGCCGCCGCGTGCCCGCGCGCGTTCTCGACGGCAAGGCCCTCGCCGAGCGGCTGCGCCGCGCGACGAAGGACGAGGTCGAGGCGCTGCAGCGCCGCGGCGTGCAGCCCAACCTGCAGGTGGTGCTCGTGGGCGACGATCCCGCGAGCGCGATCTACGTGGGCAACAAGACCAAGGCTTGCGCGGAAGCGGGCATCCGCGGCGACACGCTCCGCTTGCCGGCGAGCGCGCGCGAGGAGCAGGTCTTGGAGCTCGTGGACAAGCTCAACCGCGATCCCGCCGTGAACGGCATCCTCGTGCAGCTGCCCTTGCCCAAGCACATCGACGAGGAGCACGTCACGCACAGCGTGCTGCCGGAGAAGGACGTGGATGGCTTCCATCCCGACAATTATGGCCGGCTGCTCGCGGGCAAGCCGCGCTTCATCCCTTGCACCCCGCAGGGCATCCTGGAGCTCCTCGCGCAGAACGGCATCGCGACCGAGGGCCAGCACGCCGTCATCCTGGGCCGGGGCAACGTCGTCGGCAAGCCCCTTGCCGCGCTGCTCTTGATGAAGGGCCCCCGCGGCAACGCCACCGTGACCGTGACCCACACCGCGACGAAGCACCTGCACATGCACGCGCGCGTCGCGGACATCCTCGTCGCGGCTGCGGGGAAGCCCAAGTTCGTGACCGCCCCGATGGTCAAGAAGGGCGCGACGGTCGTGGACGTGGGCATCAACAAGGTCCTGGACCCCAGCCATCCCAAGGGCGCGCGCACTGTCGGCGACGTGGACTTCGAGGCCGTGAAGGAGATCGCGGGCGCCATCAGCCCCGTGCCTGGCGGCGTGGGGCCCATGACCGTCGCGATGCTGCTGCGCAACACGGTGCAGGCGGCGAGGCTCCAGCATGGCTGACGTGCGCATCGCCAGTGCGGCGATGACGCGCTTCGGCAAGCTCGACGCGTCGCTGCTGGACCTCGCGGCCGAGGCCGCGGAGCCCGCGCTGGCCGGCCGCGCGCCCGACGGCATCTTCGTCGCCGCGATGGCGCCCGAGGCCTTCACCGGGCAGGGCAACCTCGCCGTCGCGGTCGCGGACCGGCTCGGCCTGAGCGGCGTGCCGGCGGTGCGCGTCGAGACGGGCCCCAGCAGCGGCGCGACCGCGCTGCACCTCGGCTGGGCCGCGGTCGCGGTGGGCGAGGCCGACCGCGTGCTGGTGCTGGGCTGCGAGAAGATGACCTCCCTGCCAAGCGAGGAAGCCACGCGGACCGTCGCGACCCTGACGCACCCGGACGAGCGCGCGATGGGGCTCAGCATGCCGGCCTTGGGCGCGATGATGGCGCGCCGCGCGATCCACGAGGGCCGCTGCACGCGCGAGGACATGGCGCAGGCCAGCGTGCACGCCCATGCGTGGGGCGCGAAGCACGCGCGCGCGCACTTCCGCAAGGCCATCACCATCGAGGACGTGCTCGCGTCGCCCGTCGTCGCGGACCCGCTGCGCGTGCTGGACTGCGCGCCGATGAGCGACGGCGCGGCCGCGGTGGTGCTGGAGCGCGAGGGGCCCGTGCGCATCGCCGGGCTGGGCCATGCGACCGACCACCTCGCGCTCGCGGCGCGCCGCGGACCCGACGCGCTCACGAGCTTCGCCGCGACGAAGGCCGCGGCTGCGGCGGCGTACCGCGACGCGGACTGGCGGCCTGAACAAATCCAGTATGCCGAAGTCCACGACGCGTTCAGCATCGTCGCGCTCTGCAGCGTCGAGGACCTCGGCCTCTGCGCGCCGGGCAAAGCCGGCGCGGTGTGGCGCGGCGAGGGCGTGCCGGTCAACCGCGGCGGCGGGCTGAAGGCGCGCGGCCATCCCGTGGGCGCGACGGGCGTCGCGCAGGCGGTCGAGGCCTTCGAGCAGCTCACGGGGGCCGCCGGCCACCGGCAGGTCGAGACGCGCCGCGCGCTGCTGCACAGCATCGGCGGGCTGGGGAACAATGTGCTCGTCACGCTGCTGGAGGCGGCCTGATGGAGGGCACGGTGCTCACGTGGACGCGCCTCGAGCGGCCGCCGGCGGGCTTCGCCCCGGGCCGCGTCGTGGTGCTGGTCGAGGCCGGCGGCGAGCGGCGCTATGCGGCCTGGGAAGGAAGCGCGCTGCCAGCCATCGGCGCGCGCGTGACGCTGTCGGCAGCGGGCGCGCAGTGGCTCGCCCGGGCCGGGACCTGACCACCCGAGCGCGCCGGGTCCGAAAAGCTTCATCAGCCGCCAGCCGCTGCCCCGCCTGATGCCGAGCGCGCAGGCCCTGCAGCTGCCACCAGGGCCCAAGGGCCGGCTCGGCGGCCATGCGCTCGCGGTGTACCGCGACCCGCTCGGCTTCCTGACGCGCGTCCACGAGCAATGGGGCGACCTCGCGTACTACCAGTTCGGGCTGCAGGGCGTCGCGTTCGTGCACCAGCCCGAGTTCGTCAAGCAGGTGCTGGTGGTCGAGCACGCCAACTACACCAAGGGCAGGGCCCTCCACCAGGCGAAGCGCATCCTCGGCGAGGGCCTGCTCACGAGCGAGGGCGACTTCCACCACCGGCAACGGCGCATCGAGACGCCGCTCTTCCACCAGGAGCGCATCGCGGACTACACGCGCACCATGACCTCCTACGCGCAGCGCCTCGCCGCGCGCTGGCAGCCCGGCCAAGCCATCGACGCCGCGGAGGAGATGAACCACCTCTCGCTCGCCATCGTGGGCAAGACGCTCTTCGACGCCGACGTCGAGCACGAGGCGCGGCACGTCGGGGAAGCGCTGATGTCCTGCATGGACATGATCAACCAGTTCTGGAAGCCGCAGTTCCTCAACTACGCGCCCTCGCCCGGCAACCTTCGCTTCGTGCGCGCGCGGCGGCGGCTGGACGGCATCATGTACGGCATGATCCGCGAGCGCCAGCAGCGAGGGGGAAGCCGCGGCGACCTGCTCTCGATGCTCCTGGAGGCGCGCGACACCGAGGGCGACGGCCAAGGCATGAGCCTCGAGCAAGTGCGCGACGAGGCGATGACCATCTTCCTCGCAGGCCACGAGACCACCGCGCTCGCGATGGCGTGGACTTGGTACTTGCTGAGCCAGAACCCCGAGGCCGAGGCGACGCTCCATGAGGAACTGGACCGCGTGCTCGCCGGCCGGCCGCCGACGCTCGAGGACGTGCCGAAGCTCGCGTACACGCGGCAAGTCTTGGCCGAGAGCATGCGGCTCTTCCCTCCCGCGTGGGTGCTCACGCGCCGCGCGCGCGAGGCGACGCGGTTCGGCGAGCACGACATCCCGCGCGGCACGGCCATCGTGCTGAGCCAGTGGGTGGTGCATCGCAGCCCCAAGCTGTGGCAGGACCCGCTGCGCTTCGACCCGGGCCGCTGGACGCCCGAGGCCGCCCAAGCCAGGCACAAGTTCAGCTACTTCCCCTTCGGCGGCGGCCCGCGCGGCTGCATCGGCGAGCGCTTCGCGTGGACCGAGGGTGTGCTGGTGATCGCGACCCTCGCGCAGCGCTGGAAGCTGCGGCTCGCGCCCGGCCACGTCGTCGCGCCGGAGCCGATGCTGACGCTGCGGCCCAAGCATGGCTTGCGCATGGTCGCCGAACCGCGGGCCCGCTAGCGCCCGCTAGCGCGGCAGCACGCGCGACAACGCGGGCACGTCGGGCAGCACGTCCTCCGCGCCAGCCGCGAGCAGGGCCTCGCGCGTGCCGCTGCCCGTCAAGACCCCGAAGCTGCGCACGCTGGCAGCGCGCGCGGCCTGGATGTCGAACACATGGTCGCCGACGACGAGGGTGTCGGGCGCGGCCACGCCGGCGAGCGCGAGCGCGCGGTGGACTTGGGCGGGATCGGGCTTCGGGGGGCCATCGTCGCGGCTGAGCAGCACGTCGAAGGCGCCGAGGTCGAACTTCGCGATGCTGTCGCGCAGCACCTCGGGGTGGGTGCGCGTGAAGATGCCCAGCCGGTAGCGCGCGCGCCAGCCTTCGAGGGCCTCGCGCACGCCCGCGATCGGCTGCGCTCGCTCCAAGCCAGCGCGCTCGCGGCGCTCGATCATGGCCATCGCCTCGGCGCGCAGCCTCGCGAGCTCCTCCGCATCGATGCCCTGCAGGCCCAAGTGAGCGAGGGCGTCGTCGAGGCCGCCGAGGATGTGGCGGAACGCGAAGTCCTGCGGCACGCCCGCGCGCACCAGCCGCTGCCGCACCTCGTCGCGCATCGCCGCGAAGTCGGTGCCGGGCCTGATGAGGGTGCCGTCGAGGTCGAAGAGCAGGAACCGCGGGGCCACGCCCGCCACTGGGCGCCGGGGGCTTTGACGCTTTCGGCGCTCGCCTAGGCGCGGGCCAGGCGGCGGTAGTCCGCCAGGGTCGCGGCGGCGATGGCCGGCCAGCTGTACCGGCGCGCCGCGTCGGCGCGGGACGGCGGAAAGTCGCGGCCGAGGGCCTCGCGCAGCGCGTCGGCCAGCGCCGCCGCATCGCGCCGCGCCGCGAGCACGCCGTAGGGGCCCACCATGCTGGGGACCGCGCCGACGGACGTGGCGACCACCGGCACGTCGCACGCGAGCGCCTCCATGATGCACACGGGCGCGCCCTCCCACGCGGACGGCAGCACGAGCAGGTCCGCGGCGGCATAGGCCTCGACGAGGGCGTCCTCGTCCACGCGCCCGAGCCAGTGCACGCGCTCCTGCAGTCCTTGCGCCTGCGCGAGGCCCTGCAGCTCCGCCCGCACCTCGGGCGGCGCGTGACCCACGACGGCGAGGCGCACGTCCTTGTCGAGGCTCGTGAGGGCGCGGATGGCCAGGTCGACCCCTTTCGAGGGACGCACGTTGCCCACGAAGAGCAGCAGCGGCCCTTCGGCCGGCAGCCCGAGCTTCGCGCGCGCGGCCGCGGCAGGCCGTGGCCGGAACCGCTCGAAGTCCACCCCCATGGTCTGGCGCCGCATGTGCGCCTCGGGCACGAGGCCCAGCAGGTAGGCGTGCTCCTCGTCGGTGAGGTAATAGACCTGGTCCAAGCGCCGCATCGCGCTGCGGTCCCACCGCTCCTTCAGGCCTCCGAGGAAATCCAGCGGCGCCCGCGGGCCGTACATCAGCGGCGGCGGGTCGCCGTGGTGCTGCGCGACCTTGGGCGCGTCGATGGCCGCGAGTCGGTAGCCGTGGGTGTTGTGGTAGCCGTGCAGGTGGAGGAGGGCGCCCTCGGCCGCGGCCTTCCGCGCGTGGCCGATGAGGGCGCGCGAGTACTCGCGGCCCCGCGAGAAGAGGCGCGACGGGAAGAGCCGGTACGTGATGCCGCGGTCCTCGAAGGTCTCGGGCCGCCGCACGCCCCACTCGGGGAACACGCACTCGACCTCGAGGCTGGGGTCCGCGTGGCGGAGCGCGCGCGCCGTGCGGCCGAGCCAGGTGTCGAGGTAGTTCTCCGACCGGGTGTTGCCGAACACGCCGGCCATCGAGTGGATGAGCGTGTGCGTCACGCGCATGGTTCCCTCATGCGCTGGGCACCCCGCGCTTGTGCGCCACGAGGATCGCCTCGATCTCCGCCTTCGGGCTGAGGAGGGGCTTCAGCCACGGCGCGCGCACCACGGCGTGGGCCATCGCGCCGAGCTTGCTCGGGCCCATGCGCCAGAAGCCCGGCCAGCGCGCGCCCACGCGGTTGAAGCCCAGCTCCGCGAGGCGGAGGTCCGCGTCATGGCCGGCGAGGCGGCAGCGCTCGCCGCGGCTGTCGCGCTGGCTGAAGCCGAACATGAGGCTCTCGGGCACGAAGTGGCGGTAGTGCTGCGCGTTGGCCCACGCGTTGTGGCTGCCCGCGACCGGCACCAGCGCGTGCAGCTTCCCGCCGGGCTTGAGCACGCGGTGGATCTCCTCCATGACGTCGTAGATCACGTCGCGCTGCCAGCCGCCGTGGTCCGCGTAGATCAGGGGCACGTGCTCGAGGACGTTGGAGGCCAGCACGGCGTCGAAGTGGTCGTCCGGGAAGGGCCACGGCTTGTGGATCATGTCGTGGCGCACGATGTCCGGGTGGAGGGCGAGCGCGTCCATGTTGACCCAGCCGTCGCTGGCGGGCCGCACGTCCAGCCCGCAGCCCAGGTTGAGCTTCCGCGCGCCCCGCGGCGGCCAGCGCATCGCATCCTGCGTCACGCGGTCGCGCGCGACGCCGTGGGCGGGCTTGAACCTGTCGCACTGCGCCTACTCCACGATGGCCGGTTCCTGGGCCTGGACCGCGAGGCCCTGCGCTTGGACCACGACGCGGTGGCCGAGCCGCCGCACGCGCACGATGCGCTGCGCTGCGAGGTTGCGCACGTGGTAGGCCGTCAAGCTCCGGCTGAGGCCCACCTCCCGCGCCAGCTCGTCGAGGCCCACGAGGCCGCGCTGCTCCACCGCCAGCGCCACGCGGTAGCGGCTGCGCGCGGGCCGTGCCTGCGCGAACGCGCGCGGCGCGCCCCGCGCGAGGGCGAAGCGGCGCTGGCCGTGCACCTCGCGCTCGGCCGCGATCCCGCCGCGGCGCAGCGCGTGGAGGTGGTAATCCGCGGTCTTGCGATCCACGCCGAGGGCCGCGCCCAGCTCGGAGGGCGTCCAGGCGCGCTCCGCCAGCAGCTGCACGATGCGGTCGCGCGTCGAGCCCTCCGCCTGCAGCGGGGACGCGGTCGCGGCGTGGGCGGGGAGGACGTGGGAAGCTTGGAGCAGGGTCATCGAGAACACCTCCAAGCGGCCGAGCACCGGAGGGGTTCTCAAGGCCGCTTGCACATCGGACCACAGCACGTCGTCGAGCGCGCGCTGGCGTTGCTGCGAATCGCGTGCAGCGCCAGGGCGGTCGTGTGCATGTCCGGACGCTTGAACGTGGGGGTCCTATTTGAGGGTTCTCTCCGGGCCTTGGCGCGATGGGCGCGCATCATGCGCGCGGCGCATGGCCGAGCCGCGCCGCGACCCACCGCGCGGCCTCCTCGAACGTCGCCGCGACGAAGTCGGGTGGCTGCTTCAGGTCAGCGAGCTCGGCGCGCCCCCGCTCCCGCGGCACCATCACCGCCAAGCAGCCCGCGTTGCGCGCGAGCTCCATGTCGAGCCCGCGGTCGCCGATGACCGCGCTGCGGGCCAAGTCCAAGCCGAGGTCGCGGGCGGCCCGGTGCAACAGCCCAGGAGAAGGCTTGCGGTCGGGGCAGCCGCTGCCGGGCAGATGGGGGCAGTGGTAGATCGCGTCGAGCCTCGCGCCCTCCTTCGCGAGGTCCGCTTGCAGCTTCGCGTGCATCGCGGCGAGGTCGGCCTCGGTGAAGAGGCCGCGCCCGATGCCGCTCTGGTTCGTCACGACCACGACGGGCAGCGCCGCCTCGTTCAGCGCGCGCACGCCGGCGGCGACCGTCGGGAGCAGCACGATCTGCTCCGGCTTGGAGCAGTAGGGGCAGTCCTGGTTCAGCGTGTCGTCGCGGTCCACGAACACCGCCGGCTGGCCACCCACGCGCCCAGGACCGCGGGCGCGGGCTTGCACGTTTCGCTCCGCGCGGCGCGGGGCCTCCTTATCTTGATCCCCGCCCACCCCAGGGGTGGAACGCAACCTAGAAAAACGTGACCCCGGGAGGAGGCCGGCACGTTGAGCGCCCGGGGAAGGCGCCTACCGGTGCGCGACGTCGCGGGCCGAGGGCGCAGCGCGCGCCTCGAGCCCCTCGCCATCGGCGAAGTAGGCGCGCAGGGCCTGCTCGACCGTCGAGGCGATCGTCTGGCCCTTCAGGAACTTCACCCGCAGGAGCTGGAGGTGCAACTCCGTGGGGATGTTGACCTTGAGCTCCTTCATGCGTCGGTCAGTGGCCTCCACGGTGGCAGCCTCGTTGTCGCGAGGTGTGATCCAGGATACTTTAGTAGGTTTCGAGAGTGGCCTTCACGGGTCTAGTCCTCTGTCCCGGAAGGTCCGAACGTTCGACGGCCCGACCCCCCCGCGGCTCAACCAAAGAGCCGGCGCTCGACAAGGCCGCAGAGGATGTGACCCATCGCGATGTGGCACTCCTGGATCCGCTGGGTGTCCTTGCTGGGCACGCACAGGGCCAGGTCGGCCTCGGTGCGCATCTTGCCCCCTTCCCCGCACCAAGCCACGGTCATGGCGCCCTTGCGCTTCGCCATGGCGAAGGCGCGTAGCACGTTGGGGCTGTTGCCGCTCGTGGAGATGCCGATGCAGATGTCGCCGGGCTTCGCGTGGGCCTCGACGAGGCGCTCGAAGACCGTCTCGTAGCCGAAGTCGTTCGCGAGGGCCGTGATCTCCGACGTGTTGGTCGTGAGGGCCATGACCGGCAGCGCCCCGCGGACCTTGAGGAACTTGCCCGTCAGCTCGGCCGCGATGTGCTGCGCATCGGCAGCGGAGCCGCCGTTGCCGAACAACAGCACCTTGTTGCCCCGCCCGAAGGCGTCGCACATGGCTTGGGCGAGCTGCACGACCTTGCCGGCCTCGCCCTTGAAGCGGACCTTGGTGTCGGCGCTCTCCTGCAGCAGGCGCTGGACTTCCTCGAGCTCGCTCATGACCGCACGTCCCAGGTTTGCAGGCCTTCGTGCTCGAAGGTGATGCCGCTCGGCCGCCCGCCGAGGCGCTCGATCTCGCGCGCGACCTCGTGCTTGCGCTCGAAGTCGCAGTAGAGCATCATGAACCCGCCCCCGCCAGCGCCCAGCACCTTGCCGCCCAGCGCGCCGTGGGCGCGCGCGACCTCGTAGAGCTTCTCGATCTCGGGGCTGCTGATCTTGCTGGCGAACTGGCGCTTCTGCTCCCAGCCCCTGTGCAGCAGCGCGCCGAGCTCGTCGAGCTTGCCGGTCAGCAGGGCGTTCTTCATCTCCACCGCGAGCGCCTTCGTCGCGTGCAGCGCGTCGAGGTTGGCCCCGGTGCGGGTGCGCTCGTTCTGCTCCTTGATGATGTTGGCGCTGAGCCGCGTCTTCCCCGTGTACACGAGCAGCGTGCGGTATTGCAACTCGTTGAGCACGCTCTGCCGCA
>DASYRW010000275.1:0-22848 GCA_036003985.1 Thermoplasmatota archaeon | reverse complement strand
ATGCCCATCCGGCGGTAGAGCCAATTCTTCGCGCGCAGGCTCGGGCACCCGCGCGCGAGGCTCATCAGCAGGTAGTTGTAGCTCACGCGCCCGGGGCTCAGGATCCTGTTCCAGTACCACAGGCTGTTGTGCGGGCCGGGGCTGGGCGCGCGCTCCGTGGCCCTCATGCCGCGCCCTCCAGCAGGCCGGCGACCAAGGCCGCGCCCTCGTCGGAGTCCCGCGCCCGAGCGACCCGCACGCCGCGCTCCTCCCAGAGGAGCAGCGCCGCCTCGGCCTCGCGCGCCGGCTCGCCCACGACGACCACGACCGGCACATGGAACCGCTGCAGCGCGCGCACCTCGGCCTCGATCCGCGCGCGGCCCTGCGGGCTGGCCAGCTCGGCCGGCTCGACGACGCGCACGCCGACCTCGCCGGCGCTGAACGTCGCGCCCGGCACGTTCGACGGCTCCAGGTCGAGGCCGCGCGCGCGCAGCGCCGCCGCGACCGGGCCTTGCGCCACACGGTGGTCCACGGCGACCGCACCGAAGTCGGCCAGGGTGCGCTGCCCCTGCGGGCGCTCCCAGCTCGCGTTCACGTGGGCGAAGCGCCGGCGCAGCTCCTCCACCTGCGTGAGCATGGCCTGCTCCTTGCGCCGCGCCACCCAGTAGGTCGCGACGTCGCGCGTGCCCTTGGTCAGCAGCACCACCACCTGCCCCGGCCGGTGGCGGCCCGTGCGGCCGCGGCGCTGGATGCTGCGGATCTCGCTCGGCACGGGCTCGTAGAACACCACCAGATCCGTCGCGGGGATGTCGAGACCCTCCTCGGCCACGCTCGTCGCGACGAGGATGTTGTGGACGCCGTCGCGGAACGCTTGCAGGATGGCTTGCTGCTCCTTCTGGCTCAGGCCCTTGTCAGCGCCCTTGCTCGCTTGCCCCACGAAGCGCACCGGCCGCAAGCCCTCGACCTTGGCGAGCTCGGTCTGCAGCACCTCGGCCGTGTCGCGGTAGTGCGCGAACACGATGGCGCGCGACGCCGGCTTCGCGGCGAGCTGCTCGCGCAGGATGAAGAAGAGCTTGCGGAGCTTGGGATGCTCCAGGTGGGTCGTGGCCAGCTGGCGCACGGCTTCCTGCACGCGCGCGTCGCGCAGGATGGCCTTGGCGGCCCGGCTGGGGTCGTGCTCCAGCCGCTGCAGGTACAGGCGCAGCGCGCCGATCGATTGCGTCTCGCACAATGCCACGGCGTGGTCGAGCTTCAGCGCCATGGCGAGCGCGCTCAGCAGGTGGTAGAGCTCGCGCGCCTCGCCTTGGTCCACGCGCGCGCTCAGGCGGCGCTGCGCGTCGAGGAGGTCGCGCCGGTTCGGCTCGCCGGGGCGCAGCGCGCCCGCGCGCTGCAGGTCGGCCAGCGCCTCGCGCCGCACGGCGCGCAGCAGCTGGGCGAGGCGCGCGAGGGGCAGGGGCAGGATCACCTCGAGGGGCTGCACGTCGATGCCGTGCACGTACGGCGCGACGTCGGGGTCGGCCAGGGAACGGATCTCGATGCCCTCGATGCCGAGGTTCTCCATCACCTCCGCGATGCGTTCCGGCTGCGCGCCAGGGCTCGCGGTCATGCCCAGCAGGAGCCCGTCCGGCGCGGCGGCCCGGTACGCTCGCGCGAGGCTCGCGTAGGCATAGTCCCCCACCGCGCGGTGCGCCTCGTCCAGCACGAGCACCCGCACCCCCGCGAGGTTCGCCCCGCCGCGCTTGAGGTCGTTGCTCAGGACCTGGGGCGTGGAGCACACCACGCCCTCCGCGGCCCACACGGCCTCGCGCTCCTCCGGCGGCACCTCGCCCGTGAGCGCTTCGACGGCGATGCCCTCGAGCATGTCCCGGAGCGAGGCCGCGTGCTGCTCCACGAGCGGCTTGGTGGGCGCCAGCAGGATCGCGCGCCCGCCGTCGCGCAGCCGCTCCGCCAGCACCAGCACCGCCACCACCGTCTTGCCGAGGCCGGTGGGCAGGATGACCAGCGTGTTGCGCTCGAGGCACTCGGCCGCGATCGCCTCCTGGTAGCCGCGCTGCGCGACCTTGCCGGGCGCGATGCGCGGATGCGCGACGAACACGCGCCTGCATGGCCAGGGCCGCTTAGAAACGTTGCCGCGGGGCCTTCCGGTGGGCGCCCGCGGCGGCCGAACGGAAGGTTTTTGGCCGCTCGGCCCATCGCTCCGCGTGCTCCCGCGCGCCCTCGCGCCCCTCGCGCTCGCGGCGCTCCTCGCCGCGCCCCTGCTCGCCTCGGCCCAGGTGCCGGGCGCGTGCACGCTGGCGACCGACGCGCCGACGCGCAGCCAGCCCCACGTGCCAGGCCAGGCGCTGCCCTACGTGGTCAACCTCACGGCCGGCAGCGTCGGCGGCGACGTCGCGCTCCGCATCGCCGAAACCACCGCGGGCTGGCTCGCCACGGTGGACCCGGAAGCCATGACCCTCGCGGCGGGCGCGACCGGCCAGGCCACGGTCACGATCACCGCCCCTCCCGACGCGACCGCGGGCGGCAGTGTGCGCCTTGAGGCAACGCTCACCTGCAACGTGCAGGGCGTCCCGGCGCCGACGGCCCCCGCGACGGTCACCGAGACCTTCTCGCCGGGCCTCGCCACGGTCGTGGGCCCCCCCGCGGGCGGCGCGGGCCCCGGCGACCTCGCGCTGCTCGCCATCGCGGGCATCGTCGTCCTCGCCGGCGGCACCGCCGCGGCCCTCGCGCTCCGACGGCCCGGGCTCGTCCTCGAAGCGCCCGATCCGCGCCGCGACGTCGCGCCCGGCGGCGGCGCGTCGTTCCCGATCGTCGTCACGAACAAGGCCCGCGACGCCGCGCTCGTGGCCATCGAGGTCGGCGAGCTGCCCGAGGGCTGGCGGGTTGTCGCGCCGCCGCGCGAGCTGCGCCTCGACGCGGGCGCGTCGGGCACGGTCCAGGTGCTGCTGCGCAGCCCGTCGAGCGCCAAGCCCGGCGACGCAGCGATCGTGGAGGTGCGCGCCCTCGGGGCGAGGGGCAAGCCCGCGACCGCGACGATCCGCGCGTTCGTCGTGGGCGGCGGCGACGCTCCGACGGCGGAGGCGACGCCGCCCGCGCGCGCGCCGGGCGGCCGGCGGCCGTCGGTGATCGTCCGCGACGAGGGCGTCACCACGCGACGTCGCTGATCAGCCCAACGTGCCGAGGGCCGACCCGAACAGAACGTCGCCCACGAGGAACGCCGCGACGTAGCCCGCCGCGAGCGGCAGCATGAAGGGCACCTTGGGCGTGACCCAGATCTCGCTGCGCCCCGCCTTGAGGAGGGCTTCCCAGTCCTCGTCTTCCCACAGGAAGCGGCTGGGCATCCAGACGGTCTTGACGCGGCCATCCTCGGCGACGTGCTCCATGGGCCACATGTGCTTGCGGCGCGCATCCTCGGTGGGCATGCGCAGGCCCACGAGCGCGTGCGGCACGCGGACATGCCCGCGCGCGGCGTTGCGCACCAGCAAGCCCAGCGGCACGACGAGGAAGGCGACCAGCGCGTTGCCCAGCACCGCGAAGGGCGGCGGCAGCGGCGAGGCCTGCAGCGGGAACATCCCCAGGTGGAGGGGCAGCGGCACCAGCACCGCGATGGCCATCAGCGCCTTCGCGTCGGCGCCGCCCGCAAGGAGCCCCAGCCAGAAGAACGCGAACATGAGCCCTGCGAACACGGCCGCGACCACCAGCAGCGGCCACATCGCCAGCGCGTCGGGCTGCGTGCTCAGCTGCACCGCGAGCAGCGCCGCGCCCGCGCCCCCGGCGATCCACCACAGCACGTTGGGCGCCCGGCGCCAGCGCCAGTCCGTGTAGGAGGCGAAGGCGAGCACCGACGCCCCGACGAACAGGCGCGCGACGTCCAGCGGGTCGAGGTGCACCCCCGGACATGGGGGGGCCGGATTTGAACGTTCCCGATCCGGCATCCTTTTCTAGCGGCCGCTTTGCCTTCGAGGTTCGGTCGAAAACCTTCTTCCTCCGCCGGCCCGGGTCGAGGGCTGGTGCAAGCATGGTCGACACCCTCCAAGGCGAACTGGATCGCGCGTTCGCGCGGCTCGGCGTCACGGGCCAGGCCGCGGCGGTGCTGATGATCCTCTTCGGCGTGCTCATCATCGTCTTCCCCAACTTGGTCGCGATCCTGATCGGTCTCTACCTGATCGTGGTGGGTCTGCTGCAGCTCCTCGGCACGATCGAGGCCAACCGCGCGCGCACGCAGCCGGCTCCACCGCCGCCGAGCACGGGCCCGCCGCCCAGCTATCCCTGACGCGGCCCGGCGGAATGCTTTAGGCCCGGACCCCGTTCCGGGCGCGTGGCCGACGCGCTCACGCTCCAGGGCTACGCGCTCCAGCGCGCCGGGCCTGCCCAGTGGGAGATCCCCGTCCACGCCAAACCGGGCATGCGCGTGCCGGCGCGGATCGTGGCCGACGAAGGCCTGCTGCGCGGCATGGACGCGCAGGTCTTCGAGCAGGTCACGAACGTCGCGACGCTGCCGGGCATCCTCGGCGCGGCGTGGTGCATGCCGGACGGCCATTCCGGCTATGGCTTCCCCATCGGCGGCGTCGCGGCCATGGACGCGCACACGGGCGTGATCAGCCCCGGCGGCATCGGCTTCGACATCAACTGCGGCATGCGGCTCGTGCGCACCTCCCTGACGGTGCGCGACGTCGCGCCGAAGCTGCGCGAGCTCGTGGACCTGCTGTACCAGCGGGTCCCTGCTGGAGTGGGCAGCACGGGGTTCGTCAAGCTCAGCAAGGGCGAGTTCCGCAAGGTCGCCGACGACGGCGCGCGCTGGTGCCTGCGCGAGTCCATGGCCTGGGACGAGGACCTGGAAGCGACCGAGCTCGGCGGCGCCATGGAGGGCGCCGACAGCGCCAAGGTCAGCGCGCGCGCCATCGACCGCGGCCACAACCAGATCGGCACGCTCGGGTCGGGCAACCACTACCTCGAGATCCAGCGCGTGCGCGCCGAGGGCATCCACGACGCCGCGCTCGCGAAGCGCTGGGGCCTCTTCCCCGACCAGGTGGTCGTGATGTTCCACTGCGGCTCGCGGGGCTTCGGCCACCAGGTCGCCTCGGACTACCTCGACCTGTTCCTCGGCGTCGCGGAGCGCAAGTACGGCATCAAGGTCCCGGATCGCGAGCTGGCGTGCGCGCCCTTCGAGAGCCAAGAGGGCCAGGATTACTTCACGGCCATGAAGTGCGCCGTCAACATGAGCTTCGCGAACCGGCAGGTCATCCTCCACCGCATCCGCGAGGCCTTCGCCCAGGTCTTCCACCGCGACGTCGAAACCCTCGGCATGCACCAGCTCTTCGACGTCGCGCACAACCGCGCGAGCGTGGAGTGGCACGAGCACGAGGGCAAGCGCACGCAGATGGTCGTGCACCGGAAGGGCGCGACGGGCTCCTACCCTGCGGGGAGGGAGGAGGTCCCCGCGCGCTTCCGCGACCAAGGCAGCCCGGTGATCATCGGCGGCAGCATGGAGACCGGCTCGTGGCTTCTCGCCGGAGGGTCCGGCACGGCGTGGTGCAGCACGGCCCACGGCGCTGGCCGCACGATGAGCCGCACGCGCGCGAAGCACCAGTTCCGCGGCCAGGAGCTGCAGCGCGACATGCTCGAGCGCGGCATCTACGTGCGCAGCGTCAGCTTCGCCGGGCTGGCCGAGGAGGCTGGGCCGGCCTACAAGGACGTGGACAGCGTCGTCGCCGTCGCGGAGCAGGCGGGCCTGTCGCGGCGCGTGGTGAAGCTCGTGCCGATGGGCAACGTGAAGGGCTGACCATGTTCCGCTTCGTCGAGGACGTGAGCGTCGCCGACGTCGCGTTCGAGGCGCGCGGCCGCGATCTCGCCGAGTTGCTCCGCGAAGCCGGCAGGGCCGTGACGGCCACGATGGTCAAGGACCTCGCCAGCGTGCGCGCGCGCGACGCGCGCGTCCTCGCGGTCCAAGCCCCCGACGCGGAGCGGCTGCTGCACCGCTTCCTGCAGGAGGTCATCTACCTCAAGGACGCCGAGCGGTTGTTGCTTTCGGAGTTCGACGCGCGCGTGCGCGAGGAGCCCGGCCAGCTTCAGGCCGACGTGGCCGCGCGCGGCGAGCCGCTGGACGCGTCGCGGCACGAGCAGGTCGTGGACGTGAAGGCCGTGACGTGGCACCGCTTCCGCGTCGCGCGCACAGCCGAGGGATGGGAGGCGTTCGTCGTGCTGGACATCTGAACGGCCCGCGCCGCGGCGGTCCGCAGCCTTCAAGTACGCGCGCGGCCCATTGCGGACCGTGCCCGACGACGGCGACAGCGCGGGGCCCGAGCGGCTGGTCGCGCTCCTGGTGGACCTCGAGAACGTGGCGGGCATCGACCTGCAATTGATCTTCCAGACCGCCGCGAGCGAGGGCCGCGTGGTGGTGCGCCGCGCGTATGGCAACGCGGAGCTGATCCGCAAGTTCAAGGCCGAGCTGCAGGACCTGGCCTTCGACTCCCAGGCGCTGTTCAGCACGACCCGCGACGGCAAGAACAGCGCCGACATCTTCCTCACCATCGACGCCATGGACCTGCTGCACCAGCACGTCGTGCACACGTTCGTGCTCGCCACCGCGGACACGGACTTCGCGCGCCTCGCGCGGCGCCTGCGCGAGGGCGGCAAGCGCGTCGTGGGGGTTGGGACGGAGCACGCCGGCTCCGCCTTGGTGCAGAGCTGCGACCGCTTCGAGACGCCCAGCCCGCCCAAGCCCGCCGCGCGCCGGACGCACCGCGCCGGCAACGAGCGCGACGAGAAGATCGCGGACACGGTCATGACCGCCTTCGAGAGCGCCGTGGGCGAGGACGGCTCCGTGGGCGGCTCCAAGCTGCTGCAAGCCATGCAGCGCCTCGACCCCGGCTTCGACTACAAGCGCCTGGGGTTCAGCAGCTTCGGCGCGTTCCTCAAGTCCTTGGACTTGGACCTCGAGGTCGCCACCGACAAGCGGGGGATGGTGGTGCGGTACGAGGACATGGGCCGCTGACGTCGCCTTGAAGCCCCCGTCGTCGGTTCCGTAGCTGTGCCCGAGCTGCGCAGCGACCGGCTCACCGACACGTGGGTCATCGTCGCCGAGGAGCGCCGCGGCCGGCCCCTCGAGCACCGGCTGCGCGCCGAGCGCCGCGCCGACGCGGGCCCGTGCCCCTTCTGCCCTGGCCAGGAGGCGATGACACCGCCTGAGCTGCTGGCGCTCCGCGACCGCGGCGCTGCGGACGGGCCCGGCTGGCGCGTGCGCGTCGTGCCGAACAAGTGGCCCGCCCTCGGGCCCTTGGGCAATCCCGTTCCCCTGGGCTTCGCGCTGCGCTCCATGGCGGGAGTCGGGGCGCACGAGGTCGTGGTGGACACGCCGGCCCACGACGCGCGCCCGCGCGACGTCAGCGCGGCGCAGTGGGGCGAGGTCGCGCTCGCGCTGCAGGAGCGCATGCGCGCCCTGCGCGCGGACCCGCGCGTGGCCTACGTGCTCGCCTTCAAGAACCAAGGCCCCGCGTCGGGCGCGAGCCTCGCGCATCCGCACACGCAGCTGCTGGCGATGCCCCTGGTGCCAGACCGCGTCGCGCGCGAGGCCCGCGCGCTGGAGGAGCACGCGCGGCTCAGCCAGCGATGCCTCCTCGAGGACGTGCTGCAGGAGGAGCTGGACGCGAAGGCGCGGGTCATCGAGGCGACGGACGACGTCGTGCTCGTGTGCCCGTGGGCCGCGCGGTTCCCCTACGAGATGCTCCTCGCGCCTCGCGCGCACGCCCCGCGCTTCGAGGAAGCGCCACCTGCGATGGCGCAAGCCTTCGGCGCGCTGCTCGGGCGCGCCCTCGCGCGGCTCCAGGGCGCCCTGGAGGGCAGCGCGCTCGAGAGCTACCACCTCGCGATCCACACCGCGCCCGCGCGGGGGCAGCAGGAGCGGTTCCACTGGCACGCCGAGGTGATGCCAAGCCTGAGCTTCCACGCGGGGTTCGAGAAGGGCACAGGCATGTTCCTCAACCACCTCGGCCCCGAGCGGAGCGCGGAGCGCCTGCGCGGCGTGGCGCTGCCCTGAAGCTCAAAGGGTCCATCCACGTTCCAAAACGAAGTCACCAATCGCGCCATGGCGTTCGCCTCCATTGGGGAAAACGGCTTGGCCCCGCGCGCCCACAAGGCCATGCCCCGCGCATCCGCCGGGTTGCGCCGCGCGCCGCGCGCGGGGAGATCGCTTCAGGAGGTGGCCTAGCGTGCGCCAGACCATGGACCGGGCTTGGGGGCTGCTGGGGGCTGTGCTGGTGATCGCCTTGGCGATGGCCGGGTGCACGGCGCCGCAGGCAGCCGCGCCCTCCGAGAGCATCGCGACCGCTCCGGCGACCGCGGCGACGGCCAACGGCGGCGGTGAGCTCGCAGACACCGCGCTCCTCGCGGGCGAGGGCGACAGCGATCGACCAACCTGCCCGCTGCAGACCGAGCGCACCGAGCGCGCGGAGTTCCGTCGGTTCGTCATCGAGTTCCAGGGCTGCATCGCGGCCACCGATCCTGTGCTGCTCGGCGGCCTGCCCGAGGATGCCAGGGCAGATCTGGAGGTGCACCCCGGCGCGACGAACCTTCGCCTCCAATTCCACCTCGACGGAGCGGAAGGCGCCCGCATGACCCTGCGCGATCCGGCCGGCGCCATCGCGGCCTCGGGCAAGGACCGCGGCGACAAGGACCGGGACACGTTCTTCGTGGCCGAGATCGCCGAGCCCGCCCCGGGCGCGTGGAAGTTCCGCGCCGCCCTCGACGACCTGAGTGTCGCGCGGTGGTGGGAGGTCGTGGCCATCGTGAGCTACGAGGCCTAGGCCGCCGGTCGCGCCAGCGCCAAGGCGCGCGCCAGCGCGTCGCGCGTCACGGGCTTGCCCATGACCGCCGCGGCGCCGAGGTCCACGGCGTCGAGCACATCTGGATGGTCCGCCGGCAGCGCCGTGACCACCACGACGCGCGCGCCGGGGTCCTCGCGCAGCATGCAATCGAGCACGACGAGCCCGGTGGAGCCGCCGGGCGTGCCCGTCACCTGCAGGTCGAGCTGCAAGTCCAGGAACACGAAGTCGGGGCGCTGCCGGCCGAAGGCGGCCAGGGCCTCGTCGAGGCTGCCCGCTTCCTCCACCTCGCAGCCCGGCCCCGCCGCGCGCAGCATCGCCGCGAGGGCGAGCCGGCTGGTGCGGCTGTCATCGACCACGAGATGGCGCATGCGACCCCCTTCCGCTCGGTCGGCGCTGGTACAAGCGGCTTGCGAGAACGGCCGAACTGCCCGGGCGGGCGAAAGGGGATGCAGGGGGCAGGATTCGAACCTGCGGAGCACTGCTGCACAGGATCTCCTAGGCGAACGTGCGCCGTTTAAGTCCCGCGCCGTTGTCCTGGCTTGGCTACCCCTGCGGCGGCGCCAAAAGCACGCGCGGCTGCTTCACCGTTCCGCTGCGTCGCGCGCGCCGCGGCGGTGTGCGGAAGGCCCAAATAGGGGCATGGCAATCGGGGCGCCGCACGCGGGTGTAGTGTAGTCTGGCTATCACTCAGCCTTGCCAAGGCTGTAACGGGGGTTCAAATCCCCCCGCCCGCATCGACGCCCCTTTGCCAAGAGTCTTCGTCCCCCGCGCCACCTCGACATCTTCGAGCCAACGGTCGTCATCGATCAGCTCGAATGCACGCACGTCGACGCGCCCTTCGCGGCGCTGAAAGCCTTCGCGTGCTCGCCCGCGATCCCCACGTGAGCCTCAGCGGCGGCGCCGCGCGGGCTTGGCCTTGGCGCGGGTGCGCTTGGCGTTCTTGGCCTTGAGCACGTCGTCCACCTTGTCCTCGAGCTCGCGATGCTCGGCGCGCGGCTTGGGCCGCGCGGCGCGCTCGCCGAGGACGCGATCCACGCGCACGTGGATGCGGTCGTACTCCGCGCCGCTCAGCCGCGGCGGCAGCAGGGCTGCGAGCGGGGCCGCGAAGGCCGCGGCCGAGGGGCCGGGGGGCGCCGGCTCGGGCAGCTCGACCTCGGCGGGTGCCGCTCGCTCGGGCGCGGCGAGGGGCACCACGGCGAGCGCTGGCTCCGCGACGGGCGCCGGCGCGGCCGCGACGGGCGCGGGCTCTGGCGCGGGAGGCTCCGCCGGCGGCGTCGGCTCGGGCGCCGCGGCCGTGGGCTCGGGCGCGGCCTTCCTCCGGCCGATGGTGAAGCCCCGTTTCTTCGGCGCGTCGGTGCCCGCGGCGGCGACGGGCTTGCTCCACCTCAGCTGGAAGCCGCGCTTCGCCGGCGCGGGCGGCGCGTCGGTCGCGGCCGGGGGCGCCTCCGCAGCAGCCTTCTTCCGTCCGAAGGCGAGGGTTCGCTGGGGTTCGGGGCGCTCCGCCTCCGCCGGCGCCTCCCCTGGCAGCGCCGCCTCGGGCTTGCGCCGTCCGAACGAGGGGATCGTGATCTTGGCGCGGCCCCGCGCGGGGGCCTCGGCGTGCGCGTCGCTCGGGGGGGTCGCTTCCGGCGGCGGCTCGGCCGCCTTCTTGCGCCCGATCGAGAAGGCGAGCGTCCTCGGGGGCGCGTCGCTCGCCGCGGCGTTGCGCTTCGGGAGCGCGAAGCGGCGCGCCTTCGGAGCCTCGCGGAGGGGCTCGGCTTCCGCGGAAGGTTCCGGCACGCCGGCCGCCGGAGGTTCGGGCCCAGGCAGCTCCACGGGCGGGGGCGCGCGGGCCGGCGCGGGCGGCGCGATCGTCGCGGCCTCGCGCGGCGGCGCCCCTGCGGCGGGCCGGATTTCGAGCTGCACGAACCGGAGCCCGGTCTCGGCCGGCGGTGGGGGCGCGGCCTCGTCGGCCTTGCGGCCCCGCGCGGGGAGCCTGAAGTTGGGCTTGCTCACCTTGAAGTTCGGCCGCCGGACCATGTCCGCTCCGATGCCCACGCGCGCCTTCAAGCTTTTGGCGGACTCATGGGATCGCGCCCAGGAACTCGCGAAGCTTCGCGACCGCCGGCTCCTTCTTCTGCGGGAAGGCCGCCAGCTTGGAACGCAGGTGGATCGCGTCGTCGCCGCTGGTGATGGCGATTTCCCCTTGGTAGGCGCGCTGCTTGTCGAAGCGCGCGTAGAACACGCCGGCTTCGTCGGTGCGCCGCTCCGTCTCCGCCGCGAGCTGGCGCGCGACCTCGCGCGCCCCGCGGATGCGCCCCCAGACCGCGTCGGCGGCGCGCTTCTGCGCGACGACCTCGAACACCACGATGGGATTCTTGAAGTGGCCCTCGGCGAGGCTGCGCTCGGCCTGCGCCTCGCCAGCCAGCAACGCGAGCGCCTGCCGGACGCGGTCCTCCTCCTCCGTCGCATGGCAGTGGACGCGCAGGACGGCGTTGTGCGCGAGCATGGAGCAGAGGCTGATCGCCCCCGGAAGGAAAAAGGATGCGGCGGCGGAGCGCCTCGCGCTCCGCCTCGCTCCGCGCTCGGCACTCACTCGCGGCGGCGCGGCATCTGGAAGTGCTTCGTCTGCGAGCCGAGCCTGCGCTTCCAGTTGCCATGGACACTGGGGCGCTTGTGCTCCGCGCCGCGGCCCTTCTTGGTGAGCCCGCGGCCCTTCTTGCCGGCGCTCGTCAGGCCGCGGTTGGCGCGGTCGCCGTGCTTGCCGTTGGCGATCCAGTTGATCTTCGGGTCCGCGAGGATCACCGGGTGCTGCGGGTCCACGAGGATGACCTCGTAGAACTTGTGCTTGCCGTCCTCGCCCACCCAGTAGCTGTTGAGGGCCTCGAGGTTCGGGAAGCGGCGCGCCGCGCGCTCCTCGGCGATGCGCTGGATGCTCTTCTTCATGGTGATGCGCCGCACGCCGGTGTTCTTCGGCTTGCGGCCGCGCTGGTGGCGCTTCTTGCGCAAGCCGCCGCGGCGCACGCGCACGCGCGCGATGACGTAGCCCTGCTTCGCCTTGTAGCCCAGCGAGCGCGCGCGGTCGAGGCGCGTGGGGCGCTCGACGCGGGCGATGACCGGCTCGGTGCGCCACTGGATGAGGCGCGCGCGGTAGAGGTCCGCGTAGGGGCCGTGGCGGGGCTTGCGGTAGGCCTCGCCCATGTACTTGTAGGCGCTCTTGCTCATGGTCTCAGCCTCAGCCTGCGCGCGCGGCAGGTGCGCGGGGTTCAGGGCAGGAGCCACGAGGGGCCCGCGCGTCGCGCAGGCCGGGCACGGGGCGCCCCACATTCCCGGGCGGGTCGGAACCCGCTGCGCGCCGAAGGGGGCGGGACTATTTAACGATGGCGCCCCGGCAGCCACGCGGCTGCAAGCAGTCAAGCGCCCCCAGCGCGCTGCGCGCCCGAGTCGCATGCTCGCCGCCCGTTTCCTTGCCGCCATCGCGATCGTCGCCGTCGCCGGTGTCGCGCTCGCCCAATCGGACTGCCGCCACGTGGCTGGGACCTTCGTCAACCAGGGCGTGCCACCGCCGGCCTGCACGTCGCCGGTGCTGTTCTGCACGCACGGCGACCTCAGCGGAGACCTCGAGGGCGACTACGACTTCGTCATGCAGACACAAACGCCCAACCTCGCCGGGCCGCCGGTGACCATGGACTTCACGGGCGACAGCACGATCACCCTCGCGGACGGGACCATGGTGGCCCACGACGTCGGCACCATCACGTTCCGCGTCGGCGCGCTCTCGCCGTTCGAGACGCACGTTGGGATCTACGATGGCTCTGGCGCGTACGCGGGGGCGTCGGGATCCCTCGTGGCCACCGGGGGCTACGACCTCGTGACGAGCCAAGGCAGCGGCACCTACCAAGGCACGACCTGTGTGTGAGCTGGCCCCGCGGGCTCCTTCGCAATCCTGAAAGCTCCGCTCGTCGTGCCGACGGCGTGAGCCGTCCTGCGAGCATCGCGCATCCCCGCACTGGCGCGACGCTGGCGCTGGACCTGGGGTGCCGCGCCTGCCCGCTCGCGAGCGGACGCACGCAAGTCGTGGTGCGGCGCGGCCGGCTCGACGCGCGCGTGCTGTTCGTCGGCGAAGCGCCGGGCGCGGAGGAGGACGCGCGCGGCCAGCCCTTCGTGGGCCGCAGCGGACAATTGCTGGACCGCTGGATTTCCGAGCTGGGGATCGGCGATGGCTGGTGCATCACCAACGTTGTGCGCTGCCGGCCGCCGGACAACCGCAAGCCCGCGCGCGCGGAGGAGGAGGCCTGCTGGCAGCACTTGGAGCCCTTCCTCGCCTTCGTCCAGCCGCGCGTGGTGGTCGCCGTGGGCAACACGGCGCACGACTTCCTGGCGCGCAAGGGCATCGCCCACCTGCGCGTGAAGCACCCCGCCTGGTTCGTTCGCGGCCTAGGACCGTGGGAGCCTGAGGTCGCGCGGCTCAAGGCCGAGCTGACCGAGGCGCTCGCTACCAGCGGCGCTGCGAGGCCCACGAGCTCGTGATCTTGGGCATGACCCCGCGCTGCCGCAGCCGCGCGCCGTAGGCCAGGCCCGCCGCGAGGCCGGCGAGGTGCGCGAGGTTCGCGATGCCGCGGGGGCCGCCGAAGAGGCCGGTGAGGTCCGCGATGGCGTAGAAGACCGTCATGACCCACAGCGGGATCGGGATGAACAGAAGCAAGACCTGCATGGTGGGCGCGAGCACCGTCAGCGTGCCGATGATGCCCATGATGGCGCCCGATGCCCCGACGACGGCCGAGGACGAGAACACGAGCACCTGCACGATGGCCGCGAGGACGCCGGTCCCGAGGAACAGGCCCAGCAGCTTGCGCGAACCGATCCGCTGCTCGAGGCTGAGGCCGAAGAAGTACAGCACGAGCGCGTTGAAGAACAGGTGGAACAGCGACGCGTGGGCGAAGATGGAGGTCAGGGGCCCCCACGGCTTGCTCGCGAGGCTCCCGGGCCCGAGCGCCGGGAAGCCGGGGCAGTCGCCGGCCGCGAGGGCGCACGTGAGCGGGTCCAGCTCGCCCGCGCCGAGCAGCACGCCTGGCTTGCCCGTCGCGGCCGCGCTGACGAGCTGCGCCACGTAGACCAGCAGGATCACGCCGATCAGCCGGTGGCTCATGCTCCGGCGGAACCACGCCATGGCGCCACCAGCCCGCGCGAGGGGCGAGGGCCCGCGCACCGTCACCATGCCCTCGTCGCGCGCGAGCCCGAAGGCGCGCTCGTCGCGCACCCGCGCGCGGTACTCGCCGAGGCCGTGGCAGTCGTGGTTCTCGGGCAGGCGGTGCTCCAAGCAGTGCGGTTGCGCGCACAGCTTGCAGCGGAACGGAAGGAACTCCTCCCGCCCGCAGAGGGAGCAGTGCGCGCCCGCCATCGGCGCCGGTACCGCGTGGCCCTTCAAATGCGTTTCGCGCGTGACGGCGGGTCGCGCGCGGCGCGCGCCGACGCCGCGATCACGCGTGGCGCCAAGCGCCGGGGGACCTGGACTGGGCGGGGAGCATAGGGTTAAGTAACCCCACGGTTCTGCGCGCAGCCGTTGGGAGCTGGCATGGCCGGAGACCTCGCGGCGCGGCGTCTCAAGACCTTCTTCGTGGGCACGGAGACGAGCCGCAATCCGCTGCTGCCGAAGCTCCAGAGCGTCGCGAAGCAAGCCGTGGCGGAGGGCCTCGCGGCGGGAGCTGGGGTGGTGAGCGCGCGCTACGGCAAGCGCGTCATCATCAACACCGGCGGCTCGCAGTTGGCGGAGCTCAAGGACACGGACTTCGTGGAGATCGTGGATTACGATCCTTCCAAGAACCGCTGCCTGCTCATGGGCAAGGCCGAGCCGTCCCAGGACGCTGCCCTGCACTGGCTCATCTACAACAACCGCGAGGAGGTCGGCGCCATCGTGCACTGGCACGACCCGCTCGTCCTCGAGGTCCAGGAAGCGACGCAGATGTTCCCCGAGACCAAGGAAGCCAAGCCCCCTGGATCCGTGGAGCTGGCGGTCGAGGCGCTGAAGGTGCTGCGCAAGAGCCCCTTCGTCGTCCTCAAAGGGGCAGGCTGCCTCGCGGTCGGCAGGACGCCCGAGGACGCGCTGCGCATCGCGATGCAGGCCAAGGCCCAAGCCCTCGAAGTGGTGGAGGAGGCCGAGGCGCTCGGCGAGAACGGCGACGGCCCGCCGCCCGACCTCGACGCGGAGCCCGGCCCGGCCCAGCCAGGGCGCCGCTGAACCTTCTTACCCGCAGCGCGTTGCAGGGCCATGCAGATCCGCGCCGCGCAGCAGCTGATGCGCGACCTCTACGGCCCCCGCGACGCCGCGCGCGGCGCCGACGCGACGTTCCTCTGGCTGGTCGAGGAGGTCGGCGAGCTGGCCCAAGCCCTGCGCGGCAAGGGCGCCCACAGCCAGCAGGAAGAATTCGCGGACGTGCTGGCGTGGCTGCTGTCGCTGGCCAACGTCGCGGGGGTCGACATGCAGGACGCGCTGCTGCGCAAGTACCCCATGGCCTGCCCGCGCTGCGGTGCCAACCCGTGCCGCTGCCCGCCCGCCTAGCACGTCGGCGCGCGCACAGCGCCCGTGGGCAGCCCGCGAGGCGGCGGCGGCGGGCTCGGGGCGGATCCTGGCAGGGGTGGCGCGGCTTCGCCCACGCCGGCGATGCGGAACCGGCGGCGCATCCAACCCGGCGGGTGGTAGGCGATCAGGATCGCCAGCGCCGCGCTGAACCCGATGGCCCGGCTCGCGACCTGCCACGCGTCCGACTGCGTGAGGCCCGCGATGTTGGCCAGGAACGAGCTCATGAACCACAGCACGATGCTCCACGAGACGACCGCGACGCGGAAGCGCAGCGTGCGGTCCGTGAGCTTGAAGTACAGCGTGAAGTACGCGAGCGCGCCGAGGATCTGCGGGAAGACCAGCAGCGCGAGGGCCGTCGTGATCTCGGGTCCCTGCAGCGGCTGCGCGTAGCGGAGCGTCACGCTCCATCGTCCCACCTCCACGCCCGTCGCCCCGGCGCCCAGGATGAGCCACGAGAGCCACGCGAAGTAGGCGAGGTAGAACGCGGACAGGGGCCAGATCAGCCACTTGCGGCCCGTGAACAGGTACAACAGGTAGTACAGCAGCCCCCACAGCGCGACGCAGATCGTCAGCAGCACGACGAAGGTGTAGGCCTGGAACAACCCGACGCTCGGGGTCGCCAACGTGCCGGTGAGGTTGGTCACGCCGCCCATCAGCGTCGCGGCTGCGAGGCCGAACCACCAGATCGAGAACAAGCGCGCGGCGAGCCGTGCGTCCGGGCTCGTCGGGCGGCCGAGGACCTTGAAGCCCACGAACGTGTAGAGGGAGCCGGACGCGAGGGAGAAGACGGCGGCCGCGACGAGCGTCCCTTCTGCCATGACCCCAGCCCGCGCAGCAAGGGGTTCCGAGTATTAAGAAGCCGGTGTTCGTGCGGCTGGACGGACAGCGGCGCGAGCATTCATGGTCCACCGCGGACTTCGCCAGCCGATGCGGGTCCCGATCGACGGCGGGTTGCGCGACCTCCCGGCCCTCTGGTGGAAGGACGGCGCCCTCTGCTTGCTCGACCAGCGCGCGCTTCCGGGACGGGTCGAGGTCCTCACGCTGCGCCGCGCCGAGGACGTCGCCGAGGCGATCCGCACCATGGCGGTGCGGGGCGCGCCCGCCATCGGGGCCGCCGCGGCCTACGGCATGGCCCTCGGGGCCGTCGCGCCCGACAAGACCGCGGCGCTCCTGAAGGGCACGCGACCCACGGCGCGCGACCTGTTCCATGCCGTCGAGCTCCTCGAGGGGGCCATCGCGCGCGGCGAAGACCCCGTCGCGCGCGCGGACGCGTATACCCGGGAGCTGGTGGAGCGCTGCCGCCGCATCGGCGAGCACGGCGCGTCCCTCCTGCAGGAGGGGGCGCGCGTCCTCACCCACTGCAACGCCGGCGCGCTGGCGACCGTGGACTGGGGCACCGCGCTCGCGCCCCTGCGCGTCGCGCACCGCCGCGGGCGGGCGATGTTCGTGTGGTGCGGCGAGACGCGCCCCCGCCTCCAGGGCCTGCTGACCGCGTGGGAGCTGCAGCACGAGGGCATCCCTTGCGCGGTGATCCCCGACAATGCCGCGGGCCACTACCTCGCGCGCGGGGAGGTGGACCTGTGCATCGTGGGCGCCGACCGCATCGCGCGCAACGGCGACACGGCGAACAAGATCGGCACGTACGAGAAGGCGGTCCTCGCGCGCGAGCACGGCGTGCCCTTCTACGTCGCCGCGCCCCGCAGCACCTTCGATGGCGCCATGGCCGATGGCGCGCGCATCCCCATCGAGGAGCGCGCGGAGCAGGAGGTCCTCGAGCTCGCCGGCCAGCGCGTCGCGCCGCCCGGGCTGCGCGCGCGCAACCCCGCCTTCGACGTGACGCCGGCGCGCTTCATCGCAGGCTTCGTGACCGAGGACGGCATCCTTGCCCCAGGGGAGGTCGCCGCCTGGCTCGGCACGGCGCCGGCGCGCCCCGTTTGATGGACGGATCGGGGGTCCTTCGAACGCCGCGGGACCCCGCGCAGCGCAGCGACGCAAATGCTCAAGCTCCCAGATGCACTGGTTCCACTTGGTGGGGGCCATGTTGTTCGGCATCGCCTTCGCGTCGCGGCCGGGGCAGGAGGCCGCGCTCGAGGCCGCAACCCAGGACGAGGCGCTGCTCGAGAACGCGGCCGCGGCGATGGGCGCGACCTTCGACGCGCTCGTGGTGAAGGGGAACCAGTTCGCGCTGCTCTACGACTTCCCGGCGGTCGACGCGATGGAGGCGCGGCAGCGCGTGCTCGCGGCCTTCGACGCGCCGGGCGTCCAACAAGCCCTGCGCCGCATGGCGCCGCTCCTCGGCGATCCCTTCGACCCCGAGGACGCCACGAGCTTCGCGGCGTGGGTGCAGCGCCACAAGCTGCGCGTCGTGCAGGAGGCCCACCTCCTCCCCGTGCCGCCGCCGTCGGAGCCGTCGAAAGCCTCATCCGGCGCGCCCGCCTTGGGTGCGCTGCCACGATGATGAGGAACGCCCGGCTGACCCGTGACGAGTGATGGGCGAACTGAGTGGCGCTCAGGTTCTGGGCCAACCTTTTTCCGCGCCAAACCGGTGACGGGCCGTGGAGCCGGGCAGCTTCGTGGTCGTGCCCACGGTGTACCTGCGCAAGCGCAAGCTCGTCCGCGCCGACGGCGCGCCCACGGGCGAGGACGTCGTGCCCGCGGTGCGCAGCCTCGCGGCCAAGGGGCTGGTGTGCATCGTCGACCTCGACGGGCTGGCGCGCAACAAGGCCGACCTCGACACGCTGCGCAAGGTCGCCGACAAGGGCAACGTGTGGGTCGATGCCGGGTCGCGCTATGCGACCGACGCCATGGACCTCATCGTGGCGGGCGCCGAACGCGTCACGTTGCGCTGGAGCGCGCTCGTCGACGAGGAGGAGCTGCGCGAAGCCCAAGCCGTGAGCGACGCGCTGGTGCTCGGCCTCGAGTTCGACGGCGCGTTCCAAGCGCACCCCAAGCTCGGCGGCGAGGCGCGCGCGCAGGAGCTCGCGCGCGAGCTGGGCCTCGACGTGGCGGTGCTCGACCTGGCGCGCGCGGGGAGCGTCGCGGGCGCGGACCGCGCGCTGGCGGCGCGGTTCCAGTCCACGGGCTTGCCGCGTTGGTTCGCCGGCGGCGTGCGCGACATGACCGACGCGCGCGAGCTCGAGGCGCTCGGCTACAAGGGCTGCCTCGTCGCGGGGCCATGGCGGGAGGGCGGCTCCGCGTGAGCGAGCTGGCGCGCGTGGTGGCGTACGTGTTCCGCCTGCTCGGCAAGGAGCGCCTCGGCCGGAACGAGTTCAAGCAGGCGCTGAGCTTCCGGCTCAATTGGTACCCACCGGCGCAAGCGTCGCAACTGCTGGAGCGCGCGCTGTCGCACGGCTTGCTCGTGGCCGAGGGCGACCAGGTGCGCTGCGGATTCGACCTCGCCGAGGTCGATCTGCCGCTGCACTTCCGCGGCAGCGAGGCGGCGCTCCGCGAGGCGCCCGCGGCGCCAGCTCCGGCGCCGGACGAGGCCGCCGTCGCCGAGCGCGCCGCGGCGCTGCGCGGCATGGCGCGCGGCCGGTTGTCGGAGGAGGCGGCGCGGCTCCTCGCGCGGCGCGAGCGCGGCCACGAGGTCGCTGCGGAAGCCGCACGTGCCTTGGCGGGTCTCGGAGTCGGCCCGGCGGTGCGCCGCGACCAACGGTCGCAAGCCGACGTTGCGATGGATCGGACCGTCTGACACTCCAAGGGCGACACGGCAACCTTTTAGCCACGTACGCGTCAGTGCGGTTCGTGCACCGCCTCGTCCGGCTGTTCGGCTGGAGCGTCGTCGTCGCCATGCTCTTGGGCGTGCTGTGGCCCGAGCGCGACGACAGCCCCGCCCCCCAGGCGGTGGCCATCGGGCCTCTCCCCGAGGTGGCCCGCGAGCATCCCGCGCCGGGACCGCCGGGCCCGCCCGCGATCTGCCGCGACTGCATGCTGCCGGTCACGCTGCCGCCAGCGCTGTCATCGCTCCACCTAGGATGAGCGGGCCCATCGTGCAGCCCATCAGGTGGCCCTTGCGCAAGCCCCACCGCCACGGCAGCAGGCCGACCAAGGTCGCGGCGCCGAGCACGGCGAGGCCCATCGCGCCGGTGCTCGCTGCGACGAGCGCGACGAGCAGCGCCAGCACGCCCGCGCTGACGCGCGCGTAGGGCACGCGATGGACGATGCGGGCCGCCGCCCGGCCCGCGGCGATCGCGCCGGCGTAGCCGACGAGCGCGCCGCACGCGCAGCCCACGAGGAGCGCTAGCAGCAGCGGCGGCGGTGCGCCCATCCAGGGCTGGGGCGGCGCTGCCTCCGCGACCGCGAGCATCGCGCCGCTGCGCGCGCGGCCCACCAGGACGTAGGCCGCCGCCGTGATCACCGCAGCGCCCGCGCCGGCGGCGCTCAAGGTCAGGATCGAGGCCTCGCGCGTCGGGCGCGGCGCGGCGAGCAGCGCGAGCACCGAGGCGGCGCTGCTCGACATCCCGGGCAAGAGGCCCACCAGCGCGCCGCAGCCGGCCCCGGCCGCGCCGCACACCGCGACGTCGCGGCGCGGCAGCGCGGCGGGGCGGTCCGCTTGCACCGGCGGCGGCGGCGCGCGGAGCGCGAGGAGCAGCGCGGGCGCGCCGAACAGGCCCGTGAGGAGCGGGAACATCGGCGAGGCGGGCAAGCCCAGGGGCGAGGGCGTCGCGGCGCGCTGCACGACGAGCCCGAGCGCGGCCGCGAGGGCGAACACCGTGCACGCCAGCGCGACGCCGACGGCGTGCGCCCCCGGGGCCGCGACGCGGGTCCAGCGTCCGCGCACCGTGAGGGCCGCGCCCACCGGCGCGTCGTCGTGCAGGCCGAGCGGGTCGTGGACCCACACGCGGCGCGCGCTCGCGAGCCGCAGGAGGTCGCCGCGCCGCTCGGCCAGCCGGCCTCGCATCGCGTCGGCTCCAAACGGGTCGGCGAGGAAGCCGCGGCGCCAGGCCGGCGCTGCGCTTTCCGTGAGGAGCAGCACCGCCGCGATGCACGCCAGCACCAAGGGCAAGGAAGGCTCGAGCCAGCGGTAGCCCTCGCCGCGCTCGCCGACGAGCCAGTGGAGCGGCGCCACCAGCGCCAGCGCTGCCACGGTGCCAGCGAGCGCCCCGCGGGCCGCCAGCTGGACCGCCTCGCCTGCCCTTCCCTCGCGCAGCAGCTCCTGGGCCGGCAGCGCGCGCAGCGCGTCCTCGCCGCTCGGCGCGCCGAGGAAGCTGCCGGGCACGATGGCCGTGAACTGGTGCGCGAGGCCCATGGCGGCCAGCGCGGCCGCGAAGGGGAGCGCCGCGTCCCCCGCGGCTGGCAGCAGGCCGAGCGCCAGCACGGCGAGCGTGTTGGGGTGCACGCCGGGCACGAGGCCGGCCGCGCCCCCGACGAGCGCCCCGGCGCACGCCGCGAGCAGGAGCTCCGGGGCGATCACGCGCGCGCGACCTCCCACGCCTCGAGCACGTAGCGGGCCTCGGCGGGCTCGTACCGCAGCGCGCCACGGACGAGGGCGCGCTCGCCGAGCAGGAGGGCGAGCGCATCCGGCAGACCGCGCACGGGCAGCGTCGCGCCGTCGTCGGCGACTTCGGCCGGGCCGTCGGGTGGCCAGCGCACCTCCCCCAGCACCGCGATGGCGCGGCCGGCGAGGGCTGGCGCGAGGCGCGCGGCCTGCGCCGCGGTCCATGGCGCGTCCGCGGGCGCGAGCACCTCGACCTGCCACGCGCGCAGCTCCCACTGGCCGCGCACGCGCTCGACGCCGCCCTCGGCTCGCACCCGCGCGCCCTCCACGGGCTCGCCCGCGGGCCAGAAGGCCAAGGCTTGGCCGCTGCCATCGGCCAGGGTCAGCACCTGCGCGCCCGCCCCGGCGGGAGCCGCGCGGGTCGCCACGGCCTCGACCGCCACGGCCTTGCCCTCCCACGTGCGCAGGTCGGCCAGGTCCACGAGCGGCAGCGCCGTCAGGTCGGCGGCGACGGCGAGGCCCGCGATGGCTGCGCAGCTGGCGGCGAAGAGCATCGCGTCGGGGGCGCGCACGCGCGCGGGTGGGCGGCGGCCAGCATGAGGCTTTTCCGGCGTTCCCGTGCAGGCGCTCAGGCGTAGGTCAGGATCGCGTCCTCGACGTCGAGCGTCGGCGCCGGGGGCTGGCCGTCCTTCCAGAACTGCTTGCCCCACGCGCAGTCCTTGCACGGCGGGGCGTAGGGCCCGCCGATGAGGCTGCAGCACGACACGCAGGCCGTGCACTTGTGCAACAGGCACGCGAACAGCTCGCCGCGCGCGGATTCGGCCGAAACGCCGCAGATGCTGCAGGCTTCGCCGGGCCGGGGGTGGGCGTGGCGCGGGGGGGCTTCGCGGGGCACCATGACGCCCGACGGGACGAGGGCCCGATCAAGCTTGCCCGAGGTGTACGGCGAACGCCGAAAGCCCGCCGAGGATGCGCCGGCGCGGTTCGTCGCGGTGACTCACGGCTTCCGCCGGCCCGCGCTGCCGGCCTTGTCCGGGGTCGTGGCCTTGCTGGCGGGGCGCGGGGTGCGCGCTCCGCCGCGCGCGGCGCGGCGCAGCGCGTCGGCCATCTCCTCGGCGGTGGCGAAGCGCGCGTCGGGGGCCTTGGCCAAGCCCTTCGCGAGCCACGCGTTGAGCCCTGCGCCGAGGCCCTCCAGCGGCAGCGCGGGCGGCCGCTCCGCCACGGCGCGGCGCAGCTCGAGGTCGTCGCTCGGCATCGCGCCGAGGTAGAACCGCCCCGCCGCCATGGCGTAGAACGTCACCGCGGCCGCGTAGAGGTCGCTTCGCGCGTCGCCCGGCTGACCCCGCACTTGCTCGGGCGCCATGTACAGCGGCGTGCCGGGCGGCGACGAGCCGCTCACGGTGAGCCCGGCCGAGCGGCTGTCGCTGCTGCGCGCGACGCCGAAGTCGGCGATCTTCGCCTCGCCCGCGCGCGTGAGCAGGATGTTGCTGGGCTTGAGGTCGCGATGCAGCACGCCCTGGCCGTGGATGTACGCGAGGCCGTCCAGGACTTGGGCCATGATGCGCACCGCTTCGCCCTTGGGCAGCGGGCCACCCTCGAGGCGCTGCTCGAGGCTGCCGCCGTCCACGTACTCCATCACCAAGTACCACGCGCCCGCGGCGCCCTCGACGTCGTAGATGCGCGTCACGCGCGGGTGGTCCAAGGCTGCGAGGATGCGCGCCTCGCGCTCGAAGCGCGCGCGGGCCTCCGGCAAGGAGCTCCACTCGGGGTGCAGCTGCTTGATCACGGCCGGACGCTCGAGGCGCAGGTGGCGCGCGAGCCAAGCAGCGCCGAAGGCTCCGCGGCCCAGCTCGCGCTCCACCATGTACTTCCCCAGGAACACGTCGCCCGGGACGGGGACGCTCGCGCTCCCCGGCGCTGGCGCGGGCGAAGCCGGCGAGGGCGCGGGCGCGGCGGCGGGCTGCGGCGCGGCGAGCAGCCCGGGCCTGCGCGCGACCAGGGCGTACGCGGCGAGGGCCGCGACCGAGCCCACCACGACGGCGCCCATCGTGTCG
>DASYRW010000274.1:0-3677 GCA_036003985.1 Thermoplasmatota archaeon | reverse complement strand
GATGCCCGCGGAGCCGATGTCGAAGCGCCAGGCGCTGGCCAGGGCCACGAAGGGGATGGCCAGGAAGCACAGCGCGCCCAGCGTGCCCAGCGCGCGGATGCCGACGATGCGCTTCAGCTTACGCTCGTCGAGGCCGGCGATCTTCTCTTCGTCCACGAAGCCCGGGTACCCGAAGGTCGCGCGGAAGAGCGTGCTCGACACGGCCAGGCTCACGGCGCCGGTCCACAGGAGCCGGAAGCGTGCCTTGGCGCCGCTGACGCGCGCGAGGAGGTACTCGCTGCCATAGGCAGCTGCGAAGAAGGCGAGCGCAGCCGGGCCCACGATGGGCAGCTGGCGGAGGAACTCGTCGATGCTGTTGCTGCCCAGGCCCTCGACGGTGAAGAAGATCGCCAGCACGAGCAGCGCGATGATCCACGAGGTGAGCTGGCTCATGCCCTTGCGGCCCAGCATGCCGAGGATGCCGATGTGGCGCGTGCGGTCGCGCAGCTTGTCCTCGCCCACGGCCATGGCGCCTTCCCGCACGAACTTGAACAGGTCCGCGATGCGTGCGCCGACGAGCGACCACAGCGTGCTGCCGCCGGCGGCGATGGCGACGCCGGTCGCGACGGCTGCGACCGCCTCCTGCGGCGCGGCGCGCGCGTTGAGCACCATGACGCTCTGCGTGCTGATCACGTCGTAGCTGCCGTCGGGGCTGTACTCGCGCAGCTCCACGTCGTACCGGCCGTTCTCGGCCTGGGTGGTGTCCCACGTGGCATTGCCGGGCCCCAGATCGGTCTCGCGGCCGTCCTCGGCGACGACCACCACGCGCTGCGTCGTGGGGTCGTGGTCGCCCAGCACCTCGACGATCACGGTGCCCTCGGCGACGCTCACCGGCTCGCCCGCCTCCGAATCCACCACGAGCACCGTGGGCGCGACGGGCGCCGGCGGCGGGGGCGGGGGCGGCGGCGGGATGGCCGTGGGCACGATGGGCTCGTCGGGGGGCGGGGGCGAGCCTCCGCCGCCGCTGCCGCCGCTGCTGCCCGGCGACGAAGGCGGTGGCGGGGGCGGTGGCAGCGGCTCCTCGGGCGTGCCGCCGGCGACGCCCTTGCGCGGGCCGTAGGTGACGGCGTAGCTGCTGAAGTTGGTCGCGTTGAGCCAGAAGAAGAACCCGCGCGGGTAGATCTGCTCGCCCTTCTTGACGAAGGTCGCGCTGCCGTTGAGCAGCGCGCGCTGGCCGTCGTGGAACAGGAGCAAAGCCGGGGACGTGATGCTGTGGTCGGCGTCGATGTTGGCCTTGAGCTGGAACACCACCGCGCGGGCCTCGGCCAGCAGCCCGTTCAGGCCGGCCGGATCGAGCAGCGAGGCCTGCTCGCTGCCGAGCAGCGCGAACCACAGGCCCACCTGGCGCGTGCCCAGCGCGTCGGCGAGCACGGGCGGGGGCACCTCGTCGGGGGTCACGTTCGCGCCGCCGCGGTGAACGTCGATGACGAGGCTGACGTTCTCCGCGTCGCGCGCGAAGCCCAGCGTCAGGGACGTGAGGTCCCCAAAGCCCGGCAGGGCCAAGGGGCAGCGGGCGCCCTCGGCGATGCGCGCGAGGCCGATGACGTAGCTCGTGATGTTGACGCCGAGGAAGGTGCGGTTGCGCGCGACCACCGGCAGGGCCTCGCCGGCCGTGCAGGCGTTCGTGGTCGTGATGACGACGACCGCCTCGCGCGTGAGGCCGTGGGAGTGCGCGCTCACGAACGCCACGCCCTCGTCAGCCCCAGCGGTGTAGTGGCCGTCGGCCCCGAGGCTGCCGGGGCCGTCGAGCGTCCACGTCAGGTCGGGGAGGGGCTGCGGCGAGCCGTCGAGCGCCAGGCCGAGGGCCGTGAAGTCCACGGCGCCGCCCGGCCAGACCGACGCGGAGGGCGGGAAGACGCGCAAGCGGACCCAGTCCTTCAGCACCACCAGCTGGACTTCCACGCTCGCGGCGTCGCCCGCATCGTCGGTGACGGTGAGGTTCACGTTCCAGGTCCCTGCCGCGAACCGGTGGCTTGGGCTGGCCAGCGTGCTCGTGGCGCCGTCGCCGAAGTCCCACGCCCACGCGACGATGCTGCCGTCCGGGTCGGGGTCGGAGCTGAGGTCGGTGAAGGCGACGGTCGTGGCGTCGGTGGGCGGCTCGGGGCTCGAGGAGAAGAGTGCGATCGGCAGCAGGTTCAGCGGGGTCTCGTTCGGCACGTCCAGGATGAAGGGCGCGGCGAGGTTGCCCGGCACGTCCTGGAGGGCTGTGCCATCGTAGGCCAGCGCGACGGTGTCGTGGTCGTACACGCGGCTGGCCAGCGTGAGCGTGAGGTCGGCGCCGTCGAGCTCCAGGCTGGCCACGCCGCGCGGCGCGCCGCTCACGTTGACCTCGAAATCGCCCGCCGTGGGCAGGGCTGAGCCATTGAGGGGCTCGTCGAAGGTGAGCTTCAGGAGCGTCCTGTTGACGCTGGCGCTCTGGACCGAAGGCCCGGTCGCGTCGATCGTCAGCGCGATGGCTTGGACGGGCTCGCGGTTGCCGCCGAGGTCCTGCGCCGCGACGGTGAGCGTGTGCGGCCCGTCGCCGCTGACCGCGAGCGTCGCGCCATCGGCGAGCAGGTGCGGCGCCGCGCCGTCGAGGCCCACGGAGATGCCCGCGAGGCCGCACGCGTCGGTGGCGTCGAAGGTCGCCGTCACGGCCGAGCGCCACACGCCACCGTGGCCGAGCAGGCCGGCGAGGCCCACGTCGGTGGAGGGCGCGATCGTGTCCTGCACGACCACGTCCGCGGTCGCCGTGGCGGCGGCGTCGCCGTCGTCGGCGAGGAGCGTCACGGTGCTGGTGCCGAGGGGGAAGTCCGCGGTGGGCGTCGCCGACGCGGGGTCGTCGAAGGTGATGCCGGGCGCGCTCCAGGCCAGGGTGAAGCTGTCGCCCTCGTTGTCGTGGCTGGCCGTGCCATCCAGGTTGACGGACGCGCCGCCGTCGACGCACTCGTGCGCGGCCAGCGGCGCGATGATGGGCACCGGCGCGCGGTTGGGGATGAAGGCCTTGAAGCGCGCATCGGGCTGGCCGAAGTCGTAGAAGCCGTAGCGGCCGGTGTGGAAGGTCGTGTCCGGCGGCGGCGCGACATCGAAGAGCGTCTCGCCGGCGCCGAAGTCGCCGCCGCTCACCGTCGCGCGGATGCGGTCGTGCTCGAAGAGGATCTCGAAGCTGTACTCCACCCCAGCCACCCAGCCGCGGTCGGCGCCGTAGTCGGTGCCGAGCAGCAGCATGTGCTCGCAGGTCTGCGGGTCGCGCGCCCAGAAGCACTTGCGCTCGGCGGCGTTGTCGCTTGTGCCGCCGTTGCCGGCTGGGCCGTTCATGCCCCAGAGGGCGAAGCCCTCGTAGCTGGTGAGGCCCTTGTCGGTCTCGTCGGCGCCCTTCCAGTCGAGCATGTAGAAGTCGTACTCGTGGGGGTCGTCGCCCTCCTCGGTGACGGGGCTGCGGAAGCCGAAGGCGAGGCCGACGAGGTCGTCGTCGCTGGCGGCGGTGACGTTGACCCTGACGCGCAGCGTGCCGTTCAGCAGCTCGTCGGGGGCGGTGTACCAGCTCCACAGGCTGTCGGAGGTCTGGGTCACGCGCAGGTCGTCGGAGGACAGCGACCAGTTCCCGTTCTCGGCGCGGCCCTCCTGCTGCCAGCCGGAGAGGTTCGCGGGGGTGTCCA
>DASYRW010000273.1:0-12283 GCA_036003985.1 Thermoplasmatota archaeon | reverse complement strand
GTTCATGCGGCTGACGGCCTTGGCGACCTCGGCGTCGCGCACGAGGGCCATGCGCTCGTAGAGCACGCGCAGCACCTCCTCGGCAGCGGCCTCGGCGAGCTTGCCCTGGAGCGCGGCCAGCTCCTCCTCGACGATGGCCTCGGCCTGCTGCGCGGCGCGCTTCCTGCCCGCGAGGGACGCGCGGCTCACGGCGCGCAGGCCGTCGATGTTGTGCAGCTTCACGGCCCGCGAACGGCCCACCTCGGCCGCGACGTTGCGCGGGTTGGCCACGTCGAGCACGAGCAGCGTCCGCGGGCGCGCCAGGCTCCACGACTGCAGCTTGGCCTTGTCCAGCAGCACGCGGGGCGCCGCGGTCGCGTAGACGATCACGTCGGCCTCGGCCGCGAGGCGCGGGAGGTCGGCGTGGCGCGCCGTCGTGCCCTGCACCTTCGCGGCGAGGGCCTGCGCGCGCTCGGTGCGGCGGCTCACGACCGCGACCTCGCAGCCCTCGGCGCGCAGCGCGCGGGCCACCAGGGAAGCCATGGCGCCCGTGCCCACCACCACCGCGCGCTTGCCCTGGAGGGTGCGCAGCTCGCGCCGCGCCAATTGGACGGCAGCGCTGCCGATGCTGACCGCGCCCTTGCCCAGGTCGGTCTCGGTGCGCACGCGCTTGCCGGCCGCGATGGCCTTGTGGAACAGCAGCGTGAGCTCGCGGCCGCACGCGCCTTGTGCGAGGGCCAGCTCGTGCGCGTCCTTCACCTGGCCGAGGATCTGCGGCTCGCCCACGACCATGCTGTCGAGGCCCGACGCGACGCTCAGCAGGTGGCGCGCCGCGGCGTCGCCCTCGGCCCAATGCACCAGCCTGGAGAGCTTGCGCGGCGGCGCCAGCTCCGCGAGCATCGCCTCGGCTTGGGCGCGCGCCTCGGCGGGCGCGGTCGTGGCCACGTAGAGCTCGACGCGGTTGCACGTGCGCAGCACCGCGGCCTCGCGCACCGCGGGCAAGGCTTGGGCGCGCTTCAGCAGGTCCTCGGCGGGCACCCTGGCCAGGAGCTCGAGGTCCTGGACCCTGGCCCAGCGGTGGGTGGCGAGGGCGCTCACGACGACCATGGGAGGGCACCGTTGCGGGGCGGCCTGGCGCTCCGACCCAGCGCGCAAGCATGAGGATTCGGTATATACGCTTCCACCTGGGAGGTGGACATGGCTACCATCGCCGGGCAAGCGCGCGCTGGGGCTCAAGCTCTCGCGTGGCCGGGTTGGTCTAAGCGCGCCGCGCGAAGGTCAGGTACCCCGTGTGTCCCAGCATGTCGAAGCTCGGCCGCGCGCCGCGCTCGCCCACGACCCAGGCGCGCTCGAGCAGCTCGAGGGTGCGGAGGTCGCGGAAGCCCTGCTTGGCCAGCGCTTGGTGGGTCTGCTCCACCTGGCTGACGAGGGGGCTGTAGCCGCACAGCATGCCACCGGGCCGCAGCGCGTCCCACGCCGCCGGCACGGCCAGCCACGGATCGGGGATGTCCAGGATGACCGCGTCCACGCCGCGCTCGGCGATGCCACCGCGCACATCGCCGACCTTGAGCTCGACCCACGGCAGCAGGTCCGCAGCCTCGAGGTTGTCCCGCGCCCACGCCGCGAAGTCCTCGCGCAGCTCGTAGGTCACGACGCGGCCCTTCGGCTGCACCGCGCGCGCAAGCGCGATGGTGAGCGCTCCGCTGCCCGCGCCCGCCTCGACCACGATGCTCCCGGCGCGCACGTCGCACTCGAGCAGGATGCGCGCGGCGTCCTTGGGCAGGATGATCTGGGCCTTGCGCTTCAGTGTCGCAAGCAGGTCGGGCGTGCTGGGCGGCAGCAGCGTGAGCAGCTTGCCCGCCTGCTCGAGGCGGCTGCCCCACGCGCGCCCCACGAGCTGGCCCGTGTCGAGCACGCCGAGGCCGCGCTCCCGCGCGATGCCCGCGCCGGCGCGCGCGAGCCAGCGCTCGCCGTCCGCCCCGAGCAGGATCACCGGCTCGCCGGCGGCGATCACGCCGTCCAGGCGAGGATCCCTCCCAGCAGCACGACGATGCCCGCGAGCCCCGGCACCACGAGGAACGGCAGCCCGAGCAGCAGCATCAGCAGCCCCGCGACGACTGCGATGACCGCGCCGTCGTGCACGCGGCCCTCGGCGATGAGCTTGCGCGCGTGCAACACCACGAGCGCCCAGACGATCGAGATCACGACGAACACCGCCGCGACGATGCCGAAGATCGCCGCGACGAAGGGCCCCGCGAAGGGGATGAACGACGTCGCCGCGCCGACGAGCAGCAGCGCGAAGGCCGCGAGGAGCGGCAGCAGCACGCCCAAGATGGCGCCCACGAGGAGCAGGGACTGCGCGCCGCTCGTGTCCTTGGGGGCGGGCGGCGCTCCAGCTTGCGGAGGCGGCGCGGGCGCGCTCGGCACGGTGGGCGCCGCGCGGGCGGTGCCACAACTGCCGCAGTAGCGTGCGCCCTCTTGGAGCGGAGCGCCGCACTGCGCGCAGTACGCCATGCGCGGGCAGCGGGGGCGGAGCTTATCAGCCTGTCGCGCGATGCGCGCCCGTGCAGGCGCGCGACATCGTGCAGGTGAGCCTGCTCGTGAGCGTCGGCGCCCTGCTTGCCGGGGTGGCGATCTGGCTCCTCGCGCTCGGGGCTGGGACGGGCAGCAGCGGCTCGGCGCTCCCGCCCTTCATCGTGCTCGCAGGCTTGCTGGTCCTCGGCATCGCGGTGCTGCTCCTGGGGGGCGCCGCGGCCGACACCGCATGGGCGTGGCTGGACCGCCTGCGCGGGAAGCGAGCGCGCTGACTTCGGCGCCATGCCCGCAAAGGCTTTGGCCCCCTCGGGGCATCGGTCGCCGGGAGGATTGGTTCCAGCGTTCTGGCTCGGCGTGCTCGGGCAACTGCTGCTGGCGGGCTTGGGCGGGGCAGCGGGCCACGCCTCGCTGGCGTCCGCGGTCACGTGCGATCCCTTCGATGGTCTGCTCGCGCTGCCCTCCTGCGCGACGTGCTTCCTGCAAGGCCCTTGGGAGGCATGTGCGATGCTCCCCACCCATCCCCGGGGCGCCGTGCTCCGGCTCGCGTGGCCCGACGCGGGCAGCGGCGTGTGGGTGCGCATCGCGCCCTCCATGAGCTTGGGCACCTAACGGAGCGTCACGATGGTCTGCGACCCGTAGGTCGGCGGCGTCACCAGCTCGATGCGCAGCGGCAGGCCAGGATCGGGGACGAGCGTGATCGTGACCGGCTCGCGCGTGGGGAGCAGCAGGTCGTTGGCCGCGGCGCTCAAGTCCGCGTCGAGGGTCGCGAGGTCCTCCGCGTCCAAGAGACCCTGCGCGAGGCTGCCGTCCGCGTCGCGCACCGCGGCCACGGTGAAGACGCCCGCGCCCGCGGTGGCACCGTGCACGAGGGTGCGCTGCGCGGTCTTGTTCACGAGCTGCAGCACCAGCGCGCCGAGGTCCGCGCGGTCCGCGGCCGGCGCGAGGCGCACCGTGAGGTTGAGCGCGTCCAGCTCCGGTCCTGAGCCCTGGATGCGGCCCACGATGGCCTCGACTTGCAGCGCCGTGTTGGTGCGGGCGATCGCGGCCGCGCCCGCGCCTTGGCCCGTGTCGGCGACGTCGCGGCCCACGCCCAGCAGCAAGCCCGCGGTTGCGGCGGCGAGCAGCAACGCGGCGACGAACACGATGAGGTGCGCGATGCTGACCTCGGCACCGTCGGGCGCGCCCACGGGGCGCCAGTCCCTCATGGAGCCTTAAGGCTCGCCCATCCGGACCAGCGTCCAGCGCGCCCTGGTGGGGGCGCTGTGCAGCTCCAAGTCCTGCGGGCCCGGCAGGCCGACGGGCACCGTGAAGCCCACGACGACCGGCCGCGCTCCTGGCATGGTGAGCTCGAGGCTCGCCTCGGCGCGTGGAAGGAGCGGCACCGCGGCGCCGGCGGCGTCGAGCGTGAGCTCCACGAGGTCGCCGCGCGACAGCACCGGCGCGTCGCCAGCGAGGCCGGGCGCCGCGTCGAGGATCGGTGCCCAGGCGAACGCTGGAGCCTGCGCGAAGCGGAACGTGGCCCCTGCCTGCGCGGTGGCCAGCGCGATGCGGAGGTCCGCGAGCGGCACGCCCTCCGCGCCGGGCGCGGGACCCACCTCGAGCGCGATGCGCGCCAGGCCGCCGTCCGGCGTGCGGTAGCCGGTCCCGGCCTGGACGCGGACGCTGCCGATGAGCGCGCCCGTCGCGCCCTCGTTCGCGTGGGTGGCGCCCTCTTCCAGCTGAGAGGTGGCGTGGACGAACAGGAACATCGTCAGGACGCCGACGAGGACGGCCGAGCCGATGACGGCCGGCCCGATGATGCTGGTGCCTCCTCGGTCGTTCCGTCCCATCAACACGCGGGGCGCGTCGTTCCGCCGGAAGCGGCGTCGCATCCCGCGGCAAGTGCCGGTGAGGTGGGAGGGAGGAGCAGTGCGGTGACCGCCCGGTTCGAAAGGTACTTCGGGCGCGCGCGCGAGGAGGAGGGTAGGGGACGGACCTGCGGCTTCTCGCGAAGCCTTCGTGGGTATCACCACCGTCCCCTCCTTTCCTCTCGTGCTCGTTGCGGATGGAAGATGGCCGGGAGGGAGGCGCTCGCGCACCCCCCTCCGGCGCCGCACCTGCGGTCCGGTCTCACCGGAGCGTGAACACCGTGTCGGTGCCGTAGGTCGCGGGCGTGCGGAAGTCCGCGCTCACCGGCGCGCCCACCTCGGGCAGCAGGGTGACCTCGACGTTCGTGCGCGGCGGCAGCTCCAGCGCGGCCGCGGTGAGGTCGATGGTGACCTCCACCAGGTCGCCGGGCGTCATCACGGGGGCCGCGGCGCTGTAGCTGGTGTCCTCGTCGCGGATCGCGGCCGCCTCGTACTCCGTCGCGCTCGCGGCGGCAGCGTAGGCCAGCTTGACCTCGGTGGCGCCGTCGGTCATGCGCAGGATCGCCTGGCTCAGGTCGACCTGCTTGGCGCCGGGCGCGAGCGAGATCAGGATGTTCAGCGTGTCCAGGTCGCCGCCGGCGCCGTCGTTGGTGCCGACCACGCGGACGACCTCGAGGTTCGTCGCGACCTGCTGGGTGGCCTCGTTCCCGGTCCGGGAGGCCTTCTCCTGCAGGCTGTTGCTCGTGTTGATCAACACCGAGGCCGCAACCGCCGCCACCAGGATGGTGGCGATAAAGACGATCAGCGTCCCGATGCCCACTTCGGCATGCTCATGCCGGTGACTCCGCAGGTAGCGGTTGGCCTTCATGGCGTATCACCGGCGCCCCGGTTCGCGTCCCTGCCACTTGGTTGCGTTGAGAATCCCGCTTGGCCGGCGCGTGGCCTTGGGCCCGCGCGGGACAAGGCCTGGCTTGCAGCGGAGAGGGAACGGCGGGCCGGGTGGGGTGATACGCCGGAGGCCCGCCGCGTCAGGGCGAGGCTAGCGCAGCAGCACGACCGCGCTGGGGTTCATCGTCGGGGGCACGCGCAGCTCGGCCTGGACCCGCACGCCCACCTCGGGCTGGAGGATCAGGTCGAGCGAGCTGCGGGGCGGCGCGCCGAGGTTCGCGCCGCTGCTGGAGAGGTCGAGGTTGATGCTGACGAGGTCGCCCGTGGTCATGACGGGCGTGGTGTCGTTGAAGCTGCTGTCCGCGTCGCGGAGCGCCGTGGCGGTGAAGGTCGCGTTGCCGGCGGCGGTGCTGTACACGAGCTGCCGCACCGCGGTGGCGTTGCTGATGCGGATGACGATCTGCGACAAGTCCACGTGCCGGCTGCCGGCCGCGAGGCTGACGGTGACATTGACCGCGGCGAGGTTGCTGCCGGTGGCATCCGCGTGGCCCTCGACGGTCTGCACCACGAGGTTGTTGGCGACCTGCTCCGTGGCCTCGCTGCCCGTGCGCGACGCCTTCTCCTGGAGGCTGTTGCTCGTGTTGATCAGCACGCTGGCTGCGACGGCCGCGGTCAGGATCGTGGCGATGAAGACGATGAGCGTGCCGATGCCGACCTCGGCCGCGTCGGCGCGCGGCGTCGCGGCGCTCGCCTTCATGGGATCACCGCGCTCCCCTCGCCGCGCGGGAGCAAAGAACCGCCCGCGCGGAGCCCGGGGAGCTTGCGGGGCCGTGCGACCAGGCGCTGCGGGTCCGCGGGCCCGCGGGCCCCGCCGGAGGAGCGCGACGAGGCGCGCTGCGCGCGGTGCGGCGGAGCGGGTCGAGGGCCGTTCCGCGCCCTCCGAGAGGAGGGGCGCAGCTTGATATGCAGTGAGCCCTTTGACGCCGCGTGCCCGAGGAGCGCAAGGGCCTCACCTACGCGGCCAGCGGCGTGGACATCTCGGCCGCGGACAAGGCCAAGAAGGCCCTGATCAAGGCCCTCGACTTCAAGCGCACGGGGATCGGCGCGCCCATCCCGCTCACGTGGGGCTACGCGGGCCTCATCGACTTCGGCGAGCACGCCTTGGCCCTGACCACCGACGGCGTGGGCACGAAGGTCGAGGTCGCCAAGGCGCTCAACCGCTGGGACACCATCGGCATCGACTGCGTCGCGATGAACGTGAACGACCTCGTCTGCGTGGGCGCGGAGCCCCTGGCGATGGTGGACTACATCGTCCTGCCCACCCCCGACCCGGAGCTCACGGCCAAGATCGCAGCCGGCCTGAGCGAGGGCGCGCGGCAGAGCAACATCAGCATCGTCGGAGGCGAGACCGCCATCATGCCCGACTTGGTCAAGGGCGTGGACCTCAGCGGCACCGCCCTGGGTTTCGCGCGCAAGGACAAGATCGTGGACGGCTCCCGCATCCAGGCGGGCGACGTGATCCTGGGCGTGGAGAGCAGCGGCATCCACAGCAACGGCATGACCCTCGCGCGCCGCATCCTGGAGCAGGCCGGGGCTGGCTACGCGGACCCCACGCCCTACGACAGCAGCTTGACCTGGGGCGAGGCGCTGCTCACGCCCACGCGCATCTACGTCAAGGCGATCCTCGAACTCCTCGCCAGCGGCGTCGAGGTCCGCGGGCTGGCGCACATCACCGGGGGCGGCGTGACCAAGCTCACCCGCTTGACCAAGAAGTGGGAGTTCCTCCTCGACACGCCGATGAAGCCGCCGGCGGTCTTCACCGCCCTGCAGAAGCTCGGCGGCGTCGAGACGAAGGAGATGTACCGGACCTTCAACATGGGCATGGGCTTCGCGTGCATCGTGCCCGACCGCGTCAAGGACGACGCGCTGCGCGTGCTGAACAAGCACTTCCACGCGCGAGCCGTGGGCCGCATGGCGGTGGGCAGCGGCGTGTGGATCCCCTCCCTCGACTTGCGGTTCTGAGATGTCCAAGGCCGACAGCCTTTAGTGCTCCAAGCTCGCATGCCCGCGTGGGCGCGCGCATGAAGCTCTTCCTCGACTCGGCCAACATCCAGGAGATCCGCACCGCCGCGGAGTGGGGGGTCTTGGATGGCGTCACCACCAACCCCACCCTGGTGGCCAAGGAGACCGGCCGCGACTTCCGCTCGATCCTCAAGGAGATCTGCGACATCGTCGACGGCCCGATCAGCGCCGAGGTGACCACGACCAAGGCCGAGGACATGATCAAGCAAGGCGAGGAGCTGGCGGCCTTCCACGACAACATCGTGGTCAAGGTGCAGATGACCACCGACGGGCTCAAGGCCGTGAAGGCGCTGGCCAAGAAAGGGGTCGACACGAACGTCACGCTGATCTTCAGCGCGAACCAGGCGCTGCTCGCCGCCAAGGCCGGCGCGCGCATGGTGAGTCCCTTCGTGGGCAGGCTGGACGACATCAGCGACGACGGCATGGTCGTGGTGCGCGACAGCGTGCAGATCTTCCGCAACTACGGCATCGAGACCCAAGTCCTCGCAGCGAGCATCCGCCACCCGCTGCACGTGATCGAGTCCGCCAAGGCGGGCGCGCACATCGCGACGCTGCCCTTCAAGATCCTCGAGCAAATGACCCGCCACCCCCTGACCGACGCGGGCCTGGCCAGGTTCCTCGAGGACTGGAAGAAAGTTCCCCCATCGTGAGCGGCGCGAAGCGCAACCCTCATGGGTCCGTTGGAGCGTGGCGCCCCGTGCAGCCGGCCACGCGCATCCTCGCGCTCGCCCTCGCCGCCCTCGTGCTGAGCCTCGCGGGGCTGGCGCTGCTGGCGCTCCGCGGTCTCGCGTCGCCGCCCTCGCCCATCGATCCGGCCATCGTGCTCTCCGGCGCGGGCGTCGCGCTGGGCCTGGCGGCGATGGTGCGGTACAACTGGCTCCCGCCGAGCGCGCGGCTGCGCGCGCGCCCTGCCCTCGTCGCGGCCGCGGTGGGGTTCGCGCTGCCGTTGGGGCCGCTGGTCGGCGCGTTGGTGCTGGAGCCTCCTTCGGGGTGGGTCGTGACGACGAGCGGGTCCCTGGTGGAGGTGGATCCTGGCACCCAAGTGGCCGCGTCCCCGACCTTCGAACTCGACGCGCTCGTCCCCCTGGGGGGCGCGCAGTCGCGGCTCGTCGCGGGCTACACGGGCCCCCTCGGGCCGGGCACGGCGACCGTGCGCATGGCCATGCCCGCGGACATGAACGCGACCTTCCTGCTGCTGGCGAACCAGCGCTGCGACGAGCGCGGCTGCGACCCCGGCGGGCCGAGCTTCCGCGCGCCGTGCAGCCCCTCGCGGCCGGGCAACTTCACGCAGCGCAACGAGCTGGGCAACTTCACCCTCGCGGCCGACGCCGCCGGGTGCACGCTCACGGCGAGCCTGCCCAAGGAGGTGCGCAACGTGGCGGGGCCGACGATGCGGATCTCCGCCCAGATCGACGCGCCTCCCCCGATGCTGGGGCCGTCCGCGCGGATCCAGGCCGCGGAGGCGCGCGCCGCGTCGCCGCGGTGAGCGCAAGCGCCAAGGCCTCGGGCCGCGTCCAGGGGGCATGCGCGTCCGCCTGCGGTTCTTCGCCGCCCCCCGCGAGGTCGTGGGCGCGCCGGAGGTCGGCCTCGACGTGGCCGCGGGCACCACCGTCGCCGGCCTGCGGCGCGCCGTGCTGGAGCGCTGGCCGGCGCTCACGCCGTGGGACGAGCACTTGCTGGTGGCGGTGAACAAGGAGTTCGCGCCGGACGGCCAGGCCCTCCGCGACGGCGACGAGGTCGCGTTCTTCCCGCCGGTCAGCGGCGGCGGCGCCGTGCGCCTCCAGCGCGAGGACCTGTCCCTCGACGAGGTCGTCGCCGCCACCGACCAGCGCGGCGCCGGCGCGGTGTGCACCTTCACGGGCGTGGTGCGCGGCGAGAACCTCGGCGAGCCCGTCGCGGGGATCTTGTACGAAGTGTACGCCGACATGGCCCAGGCCCAGCTGGAGCGGCTCGCCGCCGAGGCGAAGCAGAAGTTCGGCCTCGTGGACTGCAGCATCGTGCACCGCTTCGGCGAGCTGAAGGTCGGGGACCGCATCTGCGTGGTGGTGGCGAGCAGCGCGCATCGCCAGGGCAGCTTCGAGGCGTGCGCGTGGGTGATGGAGGAGCTGAAGCGCGTCGTGCCCATCTGGAAGCGCGAGCGCACCCCCGAGGGCGACCGGTGGCGCTGACGGGCTTGCGCGCCAACCGCCGCGGCGTCGGCGGCGGGCAGCCTGTTGGGACGATCCTCTCGTGAACCGGTTCGGCCTTGCGACGATTTCCGGAGAACTATGAAACGCAGGACGGCGGATGCGGCCGCATGGCCGGGCGTCTCCTCGCAGGGCTGGTCGCGCTGTTCCTGTTGGCCGCGCCGCCCGCCGCGCTGCCGCTCGCCGCGGAGCCGGCGCCACCCGACGTGGCGGGCTCGTCGCTCACGTGGCGCGACCTCGCAGGCTACGCGGCCGCGCCAGCCTGGGTGCGGGACGAGATCGCCGCTGCCCTGCCCCCGCCCTTGGGGGACGCGCCGGGCCACGCGCTGCTGCGGGGGTCGGCGCTCGGGGGTCCGGCCGCGGCGGCGGACGCGACCTACACCGGCGACGTCGTCCTGACGGGCAGCCTCGTGGTCGCGGGCAACCTCACCTTCGACCACGCGACGGTGCACTTCCCGCAGGGCCTCGACGCGGTGATCGAGGTCCGCGCCCCGGGCCTGCTCACGGTGCGCGACAGCGCCTTCCTGGGCGAGGGCCAGCGCACGGACACCGACGCGACGGTGCGCGCCCTCGGGCCCCTCGACGTCGCCGACGCGACCTTCGACGGCGTCGCCCTCGCCGTGCCCGCCAGCGGCGGCGCGAGCCCGAGCCGCGTCGCCGACAGCGCGTTCCGCGACGGCCGCCTCGGCATCGTGACCGATCGGCCGGAGCTCGTCGTGGAGCGCAGCAGCTTTGCCAACCTCACCACCGGCCTGAGCGTGGAGGAGCCGCCGTCCAATCCGGAGCTGGGCCCGTCGGTGGACGACAACGTCTTCGTGGACGACTACTACGGCATCAGCGTCAGCGGGGGCGCGGGCCTCTACCAGCGCAACGTCGCGCGCGGCAACGCCATCGGCGTGTCGTGCGCGAGCCCCGGCATGGAGGACGCCCTAGGCCAGCTCGTGCGGCCGGCCTTCGTGGACAACAACCTCTACAGCAACTACGCCGAGGCGATCCTGGGCCTGCGGGGCATCACGGTCACGACGCCCCTCGGCGACGTCACGATCGCCAGCTCTCACTGCGACCACGACCACCCCTACCTGGGCCCCGACGGGGACCCGCGCGACACGTACTTCGTCAGCGCCGACGACACCGTCACCAACATCGCCGACAGCGCCAGCGCGACGGACGCGCCCCCGCTGCCGCTGCCCGTCACGGTCATCACGGCGAGCGACACGTGGACCGGCGACGTGACCCTCGCTGGGCCCGTGGTGGTCAACGACCCCGCGACGCTGACCCTCGACGGCGCGACCGTCCACGGCCCCCACCTCCTCGGGGCGAAGTACAAGGGCGTCATCGTGGTGCAGGACAGCACCCTCGACCCCCTCGCGACCGTCGTGCTTCGCAACCCCGACGACGAGGTCACCGGCAGCACCTTGGGCGGCCTGGGCGCGAGCTCTCCCCTCACCATGTACCGGTGCAACTGCACGCTCACCGAGAGCACCGTCGCCACCGACGGCGGCATCGCCGTCACCGTCGCCGGCGGGCTGCTCACCGACGACACCGTGTGGACGCCCGCGCTGACCGGGAACACGCTCACCGGCACCGTCGGCCTCGCGGTGCTCGTGGTGAAGCCGACGCTCTCCACCAACACGGTGCTCGGCGACGTCGGCCAAGGCATCGGCATCCTCGGTGTGCTGAGCACGCTGTCGATGGACCACAACAACGTGCGCGGCCACGCGATCCTGCTCACGAGCCTCATCGACACCATCAGCAGCAGCGACGACACCTTCGAGGCGGGGTTGATCGGGTACCTGGGCATCCTCGACTCCGCGACCTTCACGCGCGCCATCTACGCGTCCAACAGCCTCGCGATGCTGCCGGTGCTCAACACCGCCACGACCATCTCCCTGAGCAACCTCACGTACAACGGCTTCGGCCTCATCGGGGCGCTGGGCGCCATCACCTTCACCAACTCCAACATGTTCGACAACTACCTCCTCGCCCTGGCGACGATCGATGTGGACACCGGCGACGTCGAGGTGCCCACGAGCATCAGCTGCACGAACTGCTGGGCGCCCGTGGGCGAGTCGTGGCACGGCGACGTCACGTACACGGCCGCGCTCGCGATCAACAACGTGCCCAAGCCCGCTTGGTGGGAAGACGTGAAGGTCGCCGGCAACGGCCAGACCATCGACCTGAGCGGCGTGCTCGAAGCTCCCGCCATCGCGCGCGACGGCGGCACGCTGCGCGTGCAGCACGCGGACCTCGACCTCGCCCAGCGCTATCCCATCGGCGCCAAGAGCGGCGGCATGAACAACGGCAACACGGGTGTGCTTCTGCTCGACAACGCCACGATCCAGCGCGGCTCCTTCGTGGCGGTCAACGGCACCTCGAGCACCATCACCCACAGCCTCTTCCGGGACTTCCCCGACACGGCCATCTCGGCCCAGGGCAAGGGCCCCACCATCACGTGCAGCCAGTTCGAGGACGCGGCCTCGGCGATCCGCTTCAACGTCCAGACGGGGGGCGTGCTCACGGCGCGCCGCATCGCGGTGCGGAACGCGGAGGGCGTGACCCTCGGCCTCGTCAGCGCCGCGGCCGCGACCCAAAGCGCGCTCGTCGAAGACAGCAGCATCCGCGGCGGGCGCGGCGACGGCCTGCTGCACCGCCTCGGCCCGGGCGACGCGCAGCTGCACCGCAGCAATCTCTTGGTCCCAGCCGGCGACGCGGGCGCGGGCGACGACGCGGACGACGTGCTCGGCATCACCGTCACGGCCTTCAACG
>DASYRW010000272.1:0-2853 GCA_036003985.1 Thermoplasmatota archaeon | reverse complement strand
CTTGGTGAGGGCGGGCGCGCCGTTGCCCGCGCCCACGTCCTGCCAGGTGAGGCCGTGGTCGGTGGTGACGCCCACGAAGGGCCCGTTCTGCTCGGCCTGCGCGAAGTACACGCGGCTCCCGGCGCGCGCGGGCGCGACGCTGGGGTCGAAGCGGCCGCTGCCGTCCGCGCCCGGGTTCATGCGGACGCTCCACGTCAAGCCATTGTCGAGGGTCACGGCGAAGCCGGCGTGACCGAGGCAGTTCTTGTTGGGCACGTACGCCGCGCCGTCCACGTCGCTCACGCGGACCTTGCCGTGGAGGCCGCGGCAGGTGTTGAGGGTCCACGGCGGCGCGATGGGGCTGAAGGCGTTGCCGCCGTCGAGGCTGCGCCAGCACTCTGCGGGCCCGGTGGTGAGGCCGGGCTGGGCGCAATAGTACCAGATGCGCGGCGCGTCGACGCTCGGCCACGTCCCGGGGGTCGGCGGCGTCGTGGCGGCGACCTTGCCCACGCCGATGGTCGGGTGGTCCACGCCGGGCAGCGCGCAGGGGTCCGCGCTCGGCAGCCAGAGCACGCCGTCGTCGTCCGTGTAGCTGAGGATGGAGCAGTGGCCGTCCCAGCCGCCTGCCATGGTGCGGCCGGTGAGGGAGTCGGTGGTCAGCAGCGGGTCGATGTTGCCGCGCGAGAAGGGCGAGGTGACGTCGGTGAAGGTCGCGGTGGGCGGGTCCACGGCGTCGTTGAAGGTGATGCGCGCTTGCTTCTGGACGGGCGGGATGTTGAGGGGCGGCTTGCTCTGCGCGCTCATCATCACGTTGCCGCTCACCCAGTTCACGCCGACACCGGGCTCGCCCGTGCTGCTCATGAGGGCATTGTTGACATCGCCGGGGTAGTTGCGGAAGGCCAGGGCAGAGCCCGCCGCGGGCGTCGCGCTCGCTTCTGCGCTGCGCGCGCCCTCGCCGAGGCCGTTGGCCGCGCTCACTTGGTAGAAGTATGTGACGCCATTGGTCAGGCCCGTGTCGGTGCACGCCAGCACGTTCCCCAGCCCGCTGCACGGGCCGCTCGCCAGCAAGCTCAGGGAGCCGCTGGTGGTGCCCCTGTAGACCTTGTACGCGCCGATGGGGCTGCCGCCGTCGCTGAGCGGGGCGTTCCACAGCAGGGCGATGCTCTGGTCGCCGGCGCGCGCCTGCAAGCCCTGCGGCGCGCTCGGCGGGCTCGCTGCCCCCATGGGGGTGGCGCTGGCCTCGTTGCTGCGCGCGCCCTCGCCTTGGCCGTTGACGGCGCTGACTTGGTAGTAGTAGGTGACGCCGTTCGTGACGGTCGTGTCCGTGTAGGAGGGCGTCGCGTTGGGCGTGCTGGCGAGGAAGGTCTCGGTGCCCGGGCTCGTGCCGCGATAGACCTTGTAGCTGCTGATGGCGGAGCCGCCCTGGCTGGCGGGCGCGGTCCAGCTGAGGGCGACCTGGCCGTTGCCGGGCGTGCCCCCCAGCGACGTGGGCGCGCCGGGCACGCTGGCGCCGGCGGCGCCGAGGACGTAGAGGTTCTTGTCCGCGCCGCCGACCACGAGGTCGGCCTTGCCGTCGCCGTTGACATCGCCGGCGGCGACGGGCGTGAAGGGCGCCGCGGCGGGGCCCGCCACGCCGAGGGCGAGGGACCACATCTGCGTCGGGACGGAGGAGGTGGAGAAGCGCACCGCGACGAGGTTGCCGTCGGCCGAGCCGAGCACGAGCTCGGGGCGGCCGTCGCCGTCGAGGTCCACGAGGCTGCCGCCGCCGCGCGCCTCCGTGCTCAGGGCGGGCGTGCCCTGGCGCGTGAGGTCGCCTTCGGGCGTGATGGCCGCGCCGGTGAAGCCCCGGACCTGCACGTTGCCGCTCTTGGCGTCGTCGAAGTTCTCCGAGTACTGGACGTTGACGACCTCGTTCTTGCCGTCGCCGTCCACGTCGCCGATGCTGGGCGTGTTCCAGAGGAAGCCGTCGTTGCGCTGCGCGCCGATGGCCAGGGTCCCGCCGGTGGTCTTCACGACCGAGAGGCTCGTGGCGGTGAGGGCTGGGTTGCTGCCGCGGCCGTTGGCCACGATCTCGGGCGCGCCGTCGCCGTCGAGGTCGCCGACCGCGAGGCCCCGCACGGCGTTGGTGCTGAGGGCGAGGCTCTCGTTGCAGTTGGCGTTGCCCGAGGCGGGCTTGCACACGTACACCTTGCCCGAGGAGAAGCCGTCCTCGGCGACGACGAGCTCAAGGCCGCTGTGGCCCGAGCGCAGCTCCGCGAGGGCCGGCGGGGACGCGAGCGACACGGTGCCCACCTTGGTGTCGAAGACGGTGCCGAGCGTGCTGCCGGTGAGGCTGGCCCCGAGGAGGTAGAAGCCCGCCGCGGCGCCCGTGCCGCCAGTCTGGCGCACGATGATGATCTCCGGCTTGCCGTCGCCCGTCACGTCGCCCAGCACGGGCGCCGCGGGCTGGCCGATGACGATGACGTCGTTGAGGAGCGCGTCGACCTGGGAGCCAGTGGTGCCCGACAGGACGGTGAGGCGGCCGTCGTTGAGGGAGGGCGCGCTGCAGGCGAGGGTGCTGCACGCGCTGGCGCCGAGGACGTAGTTCGAGTACACGACGACTTCCGGCGAGCCGTCGCCTTGGAGGTCGCCCACGGCGACGTGGGCGGAGCCGGTCAGCGGCGCGTACGGCAGCCCGATGTCGTCCACGGGGATCGCGAAGGACCACGCCTCCGCCAGCGCCCCGCCGGAGAGCTCGAAGGCGCGCACCGTCATGAGCGCGCCGCCTTGGAGGAAGTCCGTGACCACGACGACCTCGTTGACGCCGTTGCCGTCGAGGTCCGCGACGATCGGCGACGTTGCGAGCGGGCCCGGCAGCGCGAGGGTCTGCAGCAG
>DASYRW010000271.1:0-9958 GCA_036003985.1 Thermoplasmatota archaeon | reverse complement strand
GCGCGCGAGGTGCTCCTTGGATTGGGCTTCACGGAGGTCATGACCCTCTCCCTGACCAGCGACGAGCAGGAGGGGGCCGCGCTCGGACTGGCCAAGAGGCCGGCGGTGCACATCGCCAACCCGATCACCACCGAGCACACGACGCTGCGCACGACGCTGCTCGGCTCGCTGCTGGGCCTGCTCAGCAAGAACACGCATCGCGACTACCCGCAGCAGGTCTTCGAGGTCGGCGATGTCGTGTGGTGGATGGGCCAGGGCGCGCCGGTCAACGCGCGGCTGCTCGGCCTCGTCAATGCGCACAGCAAGGCCAGCTTCAGCGAGGCCAAGTCCCTCGCGCTGGCGCTCGCGCGCGACCTCGGCCTGCCCAAGCAAGTCGAGGCGCTCGACCCCCAGGATCCCTTCGCGAGTGTGTTCATCGCCGGCCGCGCGGCGGTCCTTGGCAAGCAGGCGGACCCAGTCGCCTGGTTCGGCGAGCTCCACCCGCGCACCCTCGAGGCCTTCGGCATGGGCCAGCCGGCCATCGCGCTGGAGCTCAAGCTCGGGGGCGCGCCGGCGAGCGAGGGCGCGTAGGAGAAGGGCTATCGGCTGCTCGGCGCATCCGCCAGCATGGCCACGTTCCTCCTCGTCCACGGCTCCTGGCACGGGGGCTGGTGCTGGCAGCGCCTCGCGCCGGTCCTGCGCGCTGCAGACCATGACGTGGTCGCGCCCACCCTGACGGGGATGGGCGAGCGGGCCCACACCGCGCCGGCCGAGATCCGCCTGGCCACGCACGTCGAGGACGTGCTGCGCGTCATGACCTTCGAGGACCTCCGTGACGTCGTGCTCGTGGGCCACAGCTACGCGGGCATGATCATCACGGGCGTGGCGGCGCGCGACGCGTCGCGGCTGCGGTCCCTCGTCTACTTGGACGCGTACTTGCCCGACCCCGGGCAGAGCGAGCACGACCTCTGGCCCGCCGACATGGCCGCCGCCGCGGCTGCCGACATGGCGGCGGGTCGCAAGCACCGCACCACGCCCCCTCCATCGTTCTTCGGCCTCGAAGGCGCGGACGCGGCCTGGGCCGCGGCGCGCCTCACCCCGCAGCCGCTGGCGGTCTACCTCGACCCCGCGAGCATGGCGCCGCTGCCCCCGATCCCGGCGCGGTTCATCCATTGCACGCGCGGCCCCATCGCCGACGTCTTTGGAGCCTTCGCAGCGCGGGCCCGCGCGCGCGGCTGGCCGGTGGACGAGATCGCGACGGGCCACGACGCCATGCTGACCATGCCGGAGGAGCTGGCGAAGCTGCTGCTGCGGGCCGCGTAGTCTCGTCTTGTTGGCGGGAAGTTCTGGAGCAGGTGGCGTGCACGGGCGTCTGGAACCCCATGGCGCCGCCGCTCAGCAACGGCCTCGGAAATTCGGACGCGTAACTCGGAATTCCCCGGACCTATCATCGGGAGCTGGAATTCAATCCAGGTTGATTTCGCGCCGAGGCGGGCAACATGTTCCTCAAGTCCAACGAAAGGAGTCGCGCTCGCCGTGCAGATGTCGGCGAGGACCCCGCGCCGAACGAGACGACGCTTCTCCGTTGCGGATGGCGGGGGAGCCTTCGGAACCGGCTGCCCGGAGGCCCCTTCACCCATGCGACATCAGCGCGGCCGGCGTGGTCTTGCGCGGAACCTGGGGGTAATCCGCCGGGTTGCGCGTCACGAGAAGCTTGCCGGGCGCCAAGGCGTGCGCGGCGATGAGCGCGTCGGCCCGCCTCGTCGTGAACGCGCGATCGGCTGCCTCCACGGCCGCGAGGGCGCGGCCCCGATCCAGGGGCTCCACGACCACGTCAGTCTCGCGGAGCAACGCGAGGAACCGCTCCAGACTCCAGCCGCGGTTGTTGCGGAGGTGGTAGTAGTACTCGGCCGCCGCGACGCTGGGCAGGATCTTCCGGCCTGCATGGCCCTTGAGGAAGTGCACGAAGCCCCGCTCGTTGAAGGCGTTCGTGTCGAGGACGAGTTCGTCAGCCACGCCGCCGCCCCGCCCGCCCGCGCAGGCGCGCCACGGTGGTTTCCAGCCCCTGGCTGTCCCGGTCGGCGAGGTCGAGCAGAGAGGGCTGGGGCGCACGGCGTCGGCGCGCCATCTGCCGAACTGCCGCCGTGGCTAGGCGGTCCTCGAGCTCGTCAAGGGCGGCGGCCACGACCTCGTCGGCCGAGGTGAAGCCGGCGCTCCTGCGGATCTCCTCGAGCCGCTCCTTCGTGCGGGGCTTCAGGGCCACCGTGGCGTAGGCCATGGGACGACTAGGAAGGTTGCACACTTATAACTTTGCAAGATCCGGTGGTCCTTCGCCCGTCCTTCGGGCATCGCGCATCCCATCGCACCGCGCGCCCTCGAGCGGCATGGCACCCGGCCGCGATGGCGTTGAGGCCTGCGCCTTCCGGGCGGGGCACGACCGGCGCGCCGGTGCGAGACCGGGCCGAAGCCTTCATGGCTTCGAGCCCCTACGGAGGCTGCATGTCCGGCCCCGTCCTGCCGCCCGACCTGGAGGAGAAGCTGCAGCTCGCCGTGGCCGCGGCCGAGGATGCGCTCCGCCGCCTGGACCAAGCGCGCCGCGACGCCGAGAAGGCCGCGCGCGAGATCCGCGAAGCCCTGGAGCAGCAGCTCGAGCAGACCGCGGCGCAGTGGGCGCCCGACCGCGCGGCCGAGGCGCAGAAGCTCGCGCAGCGCACGGTCCGCATCGCGGACGAGATCGTGGACTGGGCCGTGGGCCGCTCCCCGTGGGGGCTCGCCGACCGCCTGATCCCCGAGCTGCGCGACGGCGTGGGTGAGCTGCGCGCGTTCCTCGATGCGAAGCCGCTGCCCGAGTCCAAGAGCGGTCCAGCCCCCGCGCGGCCGGCGCCGTGACGGCGAGCCTTGTACCAAGAAGCGTATCCTGGAAGGGCCCCGGCCTAGGAGCATGACCGCTCCGACCTCCAGCGCGTCCGCTGGCCTCGTGCGCGTCGCGCGCGTGGACGGCGATGGACGCATCCCAGGCCTCGGGGACCAGCCCGGGGAAGCGTACCTGCTCGTGAAGTGGCCGTCCATCGACGCCCCTGGCTTCGACGACCTTCGCCGCGCCGGCGAGGAGCTCGCGGTCGGCGTCGCGGACTGGGCGCAGGCCTCGCGCACCCTCGCCGAAGAGCGCGCGGCCAAGCTCGCGCGCGAGCTCGACCTCGACCCCGAGGAGGCGCGCAAGACCGTGCGCGCCGCGACGGCTTGGGTGGACGAGCTGCTGCAGGCGGTCCAAGGCGCCGTGGGTGGCGCGACGCGGGAGAGCGCCGACGAGCGGCGGGCCTTGGGCCAGGTCGCCCTCGCCGCGTCCGAGGGTGCCTCGGACTGGACCCCGCGGCCCGAGCCGCCCGAGGCCGCCGCGCCGGGCAGCCGCGTCGCGAGCGTCGACGCGGTGTGGGCGCAGCAGCTCGCGCGCAAAGCCGAGGAGGGCCCGCCCGACCCCGCCGGCGACGTGGCGCGCAAGGTCCGCGAAGGCGTCCACGCCGTCGCCGCGCGCGCCACCGCGCCGATCCAAACGGCGCAGCAGAGCCGCGAGGACCGCAAGGCCCTGGGCGATGCCGCCGAGGCCGCCCGGTGGGGCGCGACGGGCTGGCAGCCGCGCGACGAGCCGCCCGAAGCGGCGCTGCCCGGCAGCACCGTCCTGCCGGAGGACCGCGAGCCCGACGACCTCGCGCGCCGCGTCCCGCCGGCCGACGAGCCCCGCCCGCGCAAGCGCAAGCGCGAGCCTTGAGCCGCGTCTCCCGGAGCGGCGGAGCGCACCGTTCCAAGCCTTGAAGCCCCGCGCCGCCCTCCTTGCCCCGTGGCGGACGGGGCCTCGTTCCTCCTGGACCTCGCCCTCGTGACGGGCCTCGCGGGGCTCACCACGCTGGTCTTCCACCACTTCAAGCAGCCCGTGCTCGTGGGCTACCTGCTCGCGGGCGTGGTGGTGGGTCCCCACAGCCCCGGCATCCAGCTGCAAACCATCGAGTCGGTCAACGCGCTGGCCGAGCTGGGCATCGTGTTCCTCATGTTCAGCATCGGTCTCGAGTTCCGCCTTCGACGCCTGTGGCGCGCGGGGGCTGGCGCGCTGGGCGCGGCGCTCGTGGGCATCGCGGGCGTCATCGCCATCACGCTGTTCGCGGGCCGCGTGCTCGGCTGGAGCACGCAGGACGCGCTGTTCATGGGCGCCATCCTGGCCATCTCCTCGACCGTGATCGCGGCGAAGGCCATGGCCGAGCGCGGCCACCTCGGGCAGCGCTGGGCCGAGATCGCCATGGGCGTGCTCATCGTGCAGGACGTGGCCGCCGTCGCGATCCTCGCGATCCTCGGCACCAGCGGCGCGGAATCCTTCGGCTTCGTCGAGCTGCTGAGCGTGCTCGGCAGGCTCGCGACCTTCGCCATGGCGGCCCTCGTCCTAGGCCTGCTCGTGGTGCCGCGCATCGTGAACCGCCTCGCGCGCGAGCGCGCCGACGAGGTCCTCGTCGTGACGCTGGCGGGGCTCGCGCTCGCGACCGCGGTCTTGGCGCTGCAGCTGGGCTTCAGCCCCGCGCTGGGCGCGTTCCTCATGGGCGCCGTGGTGGGCGAGGCGAGCGAGAGCTGGAGCGCCGCGCAGCGCATCCAGCCCCTGCGCGACCTGTTCACGGCCGTGTTCTTCGTGAGCATCGGCATGCTGCTCGACCCTGCCTTGCTCGCGCAGCACTGGCGCGCGGCCTTGGCGCTGGGCGCGCTGATGGTGGGCGCGAAGCTCGCCCTCCACACGCTGCCGGCCTTCCTGCTGGGCTCGAAGCCGCGCGATGCGTTCAAGGCTTCCTTGGCCCTCGCCCAGATCGGCGAGTTCAGCTTCGTCATCGCCGCCTTGGGCCTGACCCTCGGCGCGGTGAGCGGCTTCGTGCTGCCGGTCACGGTGGCCATCGCCATGGCGAGCGCGCTCTGGACGCCCTACCTGCTGCGGCACGGCGACGCGCTCTACGACGCGCTGGCCCCGCGCGCGCCGGCTGCGCTGCGCGGCTGGGCGGGCCACTATGACGCCTGGCGCCAGCGCCGCGCGGCGCTGCCCGAGCGCTGGCCCGCCGAGGTGCGGCGCGACGCGTCGAAGCTGCTGCTCAACGCGGGCGCGACGGGGCTCATCCTGCTCGCGACGGCGGCGGGCAGCCGCGCCGTCGCGGCCACGGTGAGCGTGCGCGGCCTCACCGACCGGAGCGTCGCCCTCCTGCCCTGGGTGGCGGGCGGCGTGCTCGCGCTGCCCTTCGCGTTCACCGCCGCGCGCGCTGGCTGGGCGCTCGCCGCGCGCGCCACCGGCCGCAAGCGGGCCGCGCGCGCTGGGCTGCTGGCCGCGACCGCGGCGCTCGGGGTGTTCGCGGGCCTGCTCGCCGCGGCGCCGTTCCTGCCGCCGCTGCCGCTCCTGCTGCTGAGCTTCGCAGCCTTCCTGGGCGCGGCCATCGTCCTGTGGGAGGCCATGGCCCGCTTCCACGGTCGCGTCGAGCACGCGCTGGAGCAAGCCTTGGGCGGCGAGGCCCAGGGCGACGAGCGCCAGCAAGTGCTGGACGCGCTGCGCCACGAGTATCGCTGGGGCGCCGAGGTCGAGCGCGCGCGCGTCGAGCCCGGCACCCTCGCGGGCGGCATCACCGTGCGCGCCCTCGAGCTGCGCGCGCGCACCGGCGCGACCCTCATGGCCGTGCAGCGCGCGGGCCACACCATCGTGAACCCCGGGCCGGGCTTCATCCTCGCGCCTGGCGACGCGCTCCTCGTGCTCGGCGACGTGGGCCAGCTCGAGCGCGCGCGCGAGCTCCTGCGACAGCCGGCGATGGCCCTCCACACGCACGAGGCCGCGCCGCGCATCGCCGAGGTGCCCATCGAGCAGGGCTCCGCGCTGGCCGGCGCGACCATCGCCGAGAGCGCGCTGCGCGAGCGCACCGGCGCGACCGTGGTGGGCATCCTGCGGGAGGGGCAGCGCCTGCCCAACCCGGGCGCGCACACGCGCCTGCAGGCGGGCGACGTGCTGCTCGTGGTGGGCGCCGAGGAGGAGGTGCGCGGCGCGGCGCAGCTGGCGCGCTCCGGGCAAGCCGGCGCTGCCCGCGGCGGGGGAGCTGCGGGTCCCGGTTCGGAGCCCCAGGCGTGACCCGGTGCGAAGTCGCACCGGATCCAAGGAAACCCACGGTACTTCTAAATACCCCGAGGCACCCTAGCGCAACGATGCCCGCCGCGGCGCGACACCACGTGCAACCGGCCGACGTGACCCTATCCACTGCGGACGCGGTGCGCGTCGTGCTCCTGGCCTCGGGCCGGCCCCTGTCGAAGGCCCAGATCCTGCGCGACCTCGCGGCCCAGCGCCGCTCCATGACGCGGCCCAAGCTGAACCGCATCCTGCGCTACTGGGAGCATCTCGGCCTGCTCGTCGTCGGCTCGCAGGGCGTGCAGTGGACCGGCGTCCCCTCCGCAGCGGTCCTCGACCGCCTCGCCCGGGCGCGGACCGTGCGAGGCCCGGGGCGGTGAGCCCGCGGCCCGCAAGGCGCCGAAGCGGCCGGTCTACGTCAAGGAGGACCCCGACCACTGCGCACCCTTCGTCGCGGCGGTGCGGCGCCGCGCGCGGGGTGGCGACGCGGACGCGCGGCGGCTGCTCAAGAGCATCGAGCATGCCTACGACATGATCCACGCGGACTTCATGCACGGCGAGCACGTGCCGATCCCCAAGGACCTCCGCTTCGCCGGCCTGACGAACCTGCGCTGCGAGGACCTGCAAGGATGGCATCGTCTGCTCTACACGATCATCGGCAGCCCCGACAGCGTCCAGTGCCTGGTGATCTGCATCGTGGACCGCCGGGCCTACGACAAGCTCTTCGGGGTCCGCCAACGCTGAGGGCGCACGCGACGCAAGCCGGCGCTGCCCGCGGGCCCGGGCCGAGCGCGGGGCCAAACGTATAAATGCGCCTTCTTGAATGGCAGGCCGGCCCCGGCTGGGGCAAGGTGTTCCTGCATGGCCCTCGACATCGCCGTCGTCGCGCCGGCCGCTGGCCTCGGTGCTGCGGTGTTCGCTCTGGCGGTCGCTGGCGCGCTCGTCGCGCGCATCCTGCGCGCGGACGCGGGCGACGCGAAGATGCGCGAGATCAGCCAGGCGATCCTCGAGGGCGCCATGGCCTTCCTGAAGCTCGAGTACCGCAACGTCGCCATGTTCGCGGGCGGCGTCGCGGTCGTGTTCGTCATCGTCGGGGCAGCGCTCGACACGGCGCGCCAGGCGTTCTGGTTCGCCACCGCGCTGGGCTTCGTGGTGGGCGCGGCCTTCAGCGCCCTCGCAGGCTTCATCGGCATGGCCGTGAGCACGCGCGCCAACGTGCGCGTCGCGCAGGCCGCGCGCGCCGGCACGGCGCCTGCCCTCAGCCTGGCCGTCAAAGCCGGGGCCGTCAACGGCTTCGCCGTCGTGGGCCTGGGCATCCTGGGCCTGAGCGGCTTCTACCTGCTGTGGCGCTACCTGGGCAACGCACCCCAGGCGGTGCCGCTGCTGCTGGTGGGCTTCGCGTTCGGCGGCTCGCTCATGAGCTTGTTCGCGCGCGTCGGGGGGGGCATCTACACCAAGGCCGCGGACGTGGGCACGGACCTCGTGGGCAAGATCGAGGCCGGCATCCCCGAGGACGACCCGCGCAACCCCGGCGTCATCGCCGACAACGTGGGCGACAACGTGGGCGACTGCGCGGGCATGGGCGCGGACCTCTTCGAAACGTACGCGGTCACGCTCATCGCCACCATGCTGCTCGCGGCGAGCGCGGCGGTCTTCGCCGGCGTCCCCGGCAGGCCTGGCTTCGGCGAGATCGGCCTGCTGTACCCTGTGCTCCTCGGCGCCGTCGCCATCGTGGCCAGCGCCATCGGGCTGCTGGCCATCCGCCTGCCGGCCAGCGGCAACATCATGAACGCGCTCTACCAGGGCATCATCGTCACGGCTGTCCTGGCCGCGGTGCTGTTCTACATCGTGACGGTCCCCGTCCTGGCGCTGCCGATCCACTTCTTCTTCGCGTCCCTCATCGGCCTCGCCATCACGCTGGTGCTGATCTTCGTCACCGACTTCTACACGTCCAAGGCGTACAGGCCCGTCAAGAGCATCGGCGACGCCTCCACCACGGGCGCCGCGACGGTCATGATCCAAGGCCTCGCGGTGGGGCTGGAGAGCGTGGTCATCCCGGTCATCACCATCGTGGTTGGCATGATCGCGGCCTTCCTGCTGGGGGAGGCGGCTGGGCCTGGTCTGGGGCTCTTCGGCATCGGCGTCGCCGCCGTGGGCATGCTCAGCGTGACCGGCATCGTCGTCACCATCGACACCTATGGGCCCGTGACCGACAACGCTGGCGGAATCGCCGAGATGGCGGGGTTGCCCAAGGACGTGCGCAAGGTCACCGACGCGCTCGACGCCGTGGGCAACACCACCAAGGCCACGACCAAGGGCTATGCGATCGGCTCCGCCGCACTCGCCGCGCTGGTGCTGTTCGCGGACTACGTCGAGCACGCGAACGAGGGCCTCACCACGCGGCTCAACTTCAGCGTCGACAACCCGGCGGTCCTGGCGGGCATGCTGCTCGGCGCGGCGGCCGTGTTCCTCTTCGGCGCGCTCGCCATGGTCGCCGTGGGCAAGGCCGCCATGGAGGTCGTCAACGAGGTGCGCCGGCAGTTCCGCGAGGACAAGGGCATCATGACGGGCAAGAGCAAGCCCGACTACGCGCGCTGCGTCGCCATCGTCACCAAGCGCGCGCTCAAGGAGATGGCTGCCCCCGCCCTCCTCGCGGTGGGCGCGCCCCTCGTGGTCGGCTTCGTGCTCGGTCCGGAAGCGCTGGGCGGCCTGCTCATCGGCGTCATCGTGGCGGGGCTCATCACGGCCCTGTTCATGGCGAACGCCGGCGGCGCCTGGGACAACGGCAAGAAGTACATCGAGGACGGCATGCACGGCGGCAAGGGCAGCGAGGCCCACAAGGCAGCGGTGGTGGGCGACACGGTCGGCGACCCGCTGAAGGACACGGCTGGGCCGGCGATCAACCCGCTGATCAAGGCGATCAACACGATCTCGGTGATCTTCGCGTCGCTCATCGTGCAGCTGGCCTGGCTGAGGTTCTGAGCCGGCATCGCGAACAGACTCTGCAGGCGCACGAGCCTGCACTTCGGATCGACCCGAAACACGACCTCGCGCGATCGATCCTCGCAGGCCGGGGCCTCTGCCTCTGAGGGCCGCATCGCCCCGAGCGGCCGCGCGCCCGCAAGGCCGCGCCGGGAGCGGAAGCCGCTTGAGCGTGGCCCGGCGCTTTCGGCCGGGCGCGCGACGCGGCCCACCGCCCCGCGTGCGGAGCGTCTTGAGCCGCGGACCCCGAAGGGGCGCCATGCCCCGCGCCGAGGCCGAGGGCGACGCCAGCCCGCAGGAGCGCCGCGCTCTCACCGCCCACGTCCTCGGACGCGCGTGCGGCGCGGGCGCTTGCGCGGCGGGCATCGCGGGCTTGGCCTTGGGCCTCGAGCCCTTCGGCGCCGCAGCCTTGCTGCTCGCGGGCGCGGCGCTGGCCGGGCCGGCCGCGTGGCCGCCCGGCGAGCGGGCGCCGGTGCTCGGCCAGGCCGCGCTCGCGCTGGGCGCGGCGCCCATCGTGCTCGGCACCGTCCAGCTCGTGTGCGCGGCCGCATGCCCCGGAGCGGGCAACGCTGCCGTGGGGCTCGGCCTCGGCGTGGGCTGGGCTGCAGGACTGCTGGCCATCGCTGCGGGCGCGGGCGTCCTGGCCCTCGACGCGAGCGTGCGCGGCCGCGCGCCGGCGCCGCTGCTCGGCCTCGCGCTCGGGCTGGCGAGCGGCGCGTTGCTCCTCACGGCCGCCGCCGCGGCGCGGCTCGGCGGCCCACCTGCGCCGCTCGCGCTGCCGGGCGCCGCGGGCTTCCTGCTGCTGGGTGCCGCGCTCGCGCTCGCGCGCCCCGCGCGGGGACCCGTGGCGCGGCTGCTCGAGGACGGGTC
>DASYRW010000270.1:0-1762 GCA_036003985.1 Thermoplasmatota archaeon | reverse complement strand
GGTTGAGGAGGTCGTACCGCGGCGCGACGCGGTCGAAGAGCCGGGCAGTGACGCGGGTCTCGGGCAAGGTCTCGCGCCCGCGACGCCCGAGCAGGGCATCAAGGCTTGCCCTTGGTTTCCCCCCACCCTGGGGGCGATTCGTTGATGTAGCCCGCGGGCCTGGGGACCATGCCGCCCATGGAGCCCGCGTCGCTCGCGCTGCCCGCCCCGCCCGCGCTGGTCCAGGCAGCCAGCCGCGCCGTGGCGCTCGCCCGCGAACGATCGCAGGCGGTGGTGCTCGCCTGGGGCCAGCGCGCGCCAGGCGCCGACCCGCTGCGCTTCCTTGCGGCCGGCGACGCGCCGCGCGCGTTCTTCGCCGAGCCCGGCGGCGAAACGGTCGCGGCGGTCGGCGCCGTCGTCGTCCTCGAGGCCGAGGGCCCGGTGCGGCTCGACGCGATCCGCCTGCAGGCGGAGCGCTGGCGGGAGCGCATGGTCGTCGCGGGCGGCGGCCCGGACCCGCGGTTCGTCGGCGGGTTCGCCTTCGCCGATGCGCCCTCGCCCGAGGAGGCGTGGGAAGGCTTCCCTCCTGCGCGCTTCATTCTTCCTTCGGTGGCCATCGTGCAGCGCGACCGCGAGGCATGGGTGAGCATCCACCGGCTCGTCGAGGGCCGCGAGGATCCCGAGGCGCTGGCGCGACACGTGCACGCGGCGGCGGAACGCGCCTCGCAGCCCTATCCCGAGCCCGCTGCGCCGCCCGGCCTGCCCCTGCCAGCCTTCGGCGCGCGCGTGCTCGACCGCACCGTCTGGACCGCGGCCGTCGGTGCGGCGCTCCGGGCCCTCCGCGCGGGCCCCCTCGCCAAGGTCGTGCTCGCGCGCCGGGTGCCCGTGCCCCTCACCGCGCCGCTGCCAGGCCCGGCAGCCCTCGCGCGGATCTCTCCGCACTATGCCGACGCGTTCCGCTACCTGGTCGAGCCTCGCGCGGGCCGCCACTTCCTCGGCGCGACGCCCGAGCTGCTCGTGCGAATGCGCGGCCTGCGGGTCGAAAGCGCGGCGGTCGCGGGCTCGGCCGCGCGCGGGCGCGATGCCCTTGAGGACGAGGCCCTCGGCCGGGCGTTGCAGACGAGCCCCAAGGAGCGCCGCGAGCACGCGTTCGTCGTCGACCACGTTCGCGAGCGCCTCGCCCGGGCCGGGGTTGCGCTCGAGGCGGCGCCGCCCGAGCCCGCGGTGCTTCGCCTCCGCAACGTGCAGCACCTCCTCACGCCCTTCGCGGGCCAACTCGCCGAACCGACCCACGTCCTCGACCTCGCCGCCGCGCTGCACCCGACGCCGGCCGTGGCTGGCGCGCCTCCGGAAGAGGCCCTGCGCTTCATCGCGCAGCACGAGGCCATGCCCCGCGGCTGGTACGCGGGCGGCGTGGGCTGGTTCGACCTGGCGGGGGACGGGTGCATCGCCGTGGCGCTGCGCTGCGCGCTCGTCGAGGACACGGAAGCTTGGCTCTATGCTGGCGCGGGCATCGTGGAGGGCGCGGACCCCGAGCGCGAGTTCGACGAGACCGTGCTGAAGCTGCAGCCGATGCTGGAGGCCCTCGGATGCCGCCCGTAGCGCCGAACAAGGTGATGCTGTGGGCCACGGTCCTCGCCGAGGAGCTGGCGCGCAGCGGTGTCGCGCACGCGTGCGTCGCGCCGGGCAACCGCTCGGGGCCGCTGGCCTTCGCGCTCGCCGCGCAACCGATCAAGCTCTGGAGCCACGTGGACGAGCGCAGCATGGGCTTCTTCGCCCTCGG
>DASYRW010000269.1:0-9492 GCA_036003985.1 Thermoplasmatota archaeon | reverse complement strand
CAGCCCCCCGCCCGAGGGCCACCGCGCCGCCGGCGTTGGGCAGCTGGAGCACGCCAGCGACGCCGACGTCCGCCGTGTCCGCGCGACCGGTGAGCGTCGCGTACGCGGACGCGCTGCGCGCGACGGCCACCGACGCGCCGGGCGCCAGCTTGCCGCCGCGGAGCACCGCGTCCCAGCCGGGCCCGCGGAGCCACCAGCCCGCCAGCGCGACCGGCGATGCGCCCGCGTTGCCGAGGCGGACGAACTCGGCGCCCTCCTCGCCCGCCGGGTCGACGAGCAGCTCGACGATGCGGAGCGCGCCCAGCGGCGGCTCCGCCAGGAGCGGCTCGACGGCGCCGTCGCCGTTCACCGCGCGCAGCGCAGCGCCGGCGGGCGCGCGCAGCGCGTAGCGCCCGGGCAGATCCCACGGCGGCGCTGCGCCGCCGAAGGGGTGGACGGGCGCAAGCGCGAGCAGGCGGTCGCCGTCCCAGGCGCCCACGGCGATCGCGCCCGGCGCGAGGCCCGCGCGGACGTCGCCGGCCGGCGCCGCGAGCGCAAGGGTGCCCTCGCCGAGGATGCGACCGGTCGCATCCCGCACGCGCACGCCCATTTCCCACGGCCCCGCGCCGAGGCTGGCCGCGCGGACGGCGATCCAGCCGCGCGCCACGCCGTCGGCGTCGAGGGCCCAACGCAGCTGGTAGCGGTCGCTGCGCACCCACCCCGCGCCGTCCCAGACCTGCGCTCCGCGGACCCCTGCGCCGGCGAGCCACGCGCGCACCTCGACGTCCTGCGAGGGCGCGCCGCGGAGCGCGACGCGCGCCGCCAGCGCCTCGCCAGCCTCGGGAGCGTGCGCTGGGGCGAGGTCCCACGCGACCTCGATGCGCTCGCTGGCCGCGGCGAGCCCCGGCGCCGCGAGCAGCGCGAGCGCGCAGGCGACGCGCGCGGCGGCGGCCACGCGCCCCAGAGGCGCAGCAGGGCCAAGCCGTTGTTTCCAATGGGGGCGAACGGGCGCGCCGCGCGGGCTCGGAGAAGCTTAAGCGCGGGCCTGCCATGTTCGGCCGGGCGCGTAGCCAAGCCCGGATATGGCACAGGCCTCCTAAGCCTGGGATCTGGGGTTCGAATCCCCACGCGCCCGTCGTTGCGCCGAGGTTGCGTCGGGCCTTCGACCGTCGAACCTCAACCTTCAGCATGCATCCGGGTCACCGACCCTCGCCGATGCCCGTCGGGCACTCGTCCGGCGGGTCTCGGAACGGGACCGGCCAGGGCTCTCCGCATGGCACAGCCCCCCTCGTGCCAAGCCTCCTAACCCCTTACGGCGGCTCCGGCCGCCCCCTCGCCGGTTCCGGCCTCCCTTCCGAAATCCTGAAGCCGGCCCACGCGCTCGGCGCCGCGTGCGCCGCGTCCTGCTCGCTGTCGCGCTGGGGCTCTCGCTGGTCGCGAGCGGCTGCACCAACCCCCTCGCCCCGCCGGGCGACGGCACGACCCCGGGCGCGCGCGCGGGTGATTACCTGCGCGCCACGCCCTACACGAGCATCCTCGTCGAGCTCGACCTGGTCACGGGCGCGGAGCCCGAGGGCAGCGCGCTGTCGCTGTTCCAGCAGCGGCTCCAGACCGAGACCGGCAAGAGCGTCGAGATCGTGCGCACGCCCGGCTTGCCGGGCCAGGGCAGCGGGCACCGCTACACGGCCAGCGAGCTGCAGCAGCTCGAGACGTCGCACCGCGCGCAGTTCAGCCAGGGCAACCGGGCGGTCATCTACATCATGTACCTCGACGGCGGCTTCGAACGCGACACCGACGACCAGAAGGTGCTGGGCGCGGCCTACCGCGGCAGCGCGCTGGCGATGTTCAAGGGCAACATGCGGGCCTACAGCAAGCAGAGCGCCCTCGACCTGCAGAAGCCCGACATCGCGCAGCTGGAGCAGAGCGTGCTGGTCCACGAGCTCGGCCACCTCCTGGGGCTCGTGAACATCGGCGCACCCATGCAGACCAACCACGAGGACCCCGAGCACCCCGGCCACTCGACGAACCGCAACTCGGTCATGTACTGGGAGGTGGAGCAGGTGAGCCTCGTCGGCACCGTGCTGGGCCAGGCGCCGCCCGACGACTTCGACAGCAACGACAAGGCCGACCTGCAGGCGATGCGACGCGGTGGAGCCGAGGCAAACCAGCAGGCTTGAGTAGGCCCAGCCTGCTTGGCCCGAAGGGATGGCCATGCAGGACGAGCAGCGCCTGATGCTCGACGCGCTCACCATGAGCGTGAACAAGAGCCTCGACGACATCACCACCCTGCTGCAGTGGGCCACCGAGGCCAACGCCCCGGCGGAGAAGCTGAAGCACATCCGCATGGCGATCCGCCTCCTCGAGGACTCGGCGCGCAACCTCGAGGCCCTCGACAGCGCCTAGGCTCCGCAGGCAAGGGTCAAGCCCGCGCGCGCGGCCTCCTGGCCGGGGCTCGCATGAACGTCCGACTCTTCCTCTTGTGCGCCGCCGCGCTGGCCCTGCCCGCGGCCGCGACCGCCGCGCCTGCCGCGCTGCCCGGCGCGCCGCACGTCCAAGCCGTGCACCACGTGCACCTGCAGATCGCGTCCACGGGGGTCGTGTTCATGTTCGACCCGCCCGTGGTCGTGGCCGCGCCCGGCGACACGATCGAGTTCCACGCGCACGGCCACCACTCCGCCACGAGCGGGATCGAGCCGCTGGCCGGCCCGGTGGAGGCGATGGCGCCGGCCGCGCTGCACCTCGACACCTTCGACCATGAGCTCTTCGTCGGCGAGACCGCGGACGTGGTGCTCACGGAGCCCGGCGCGTACCCGTACTTGTGCAAGATCGCGGTCCACCGATTCGAGGGCATGCACGGGCTCATCCTCGTGACGCCGTAGGCGCCCGGCGGCGCTCGGGGGGCCTGCGCCATCCGTTCTGTCGCCACGCCCTAGGGCTGGCTCGGCGGCGGCTGCCAGGGCACGGTCGTGCTGAACTGCACCGAGGCTGGGCCCTGGGGCTGGGTCGCCTGCAGGTCGCGCAGCCGCACCGCCTGCAGCTCCGCCGCGTAGCCTTGCTGGCCCAGCAGGGCCGTGATGCCGTCCACGTGGCCGTCGCCGATGACCGCCACGATGCGCTCCTTGCCCTGGCCGCGAAGCCCCGCGAGGCGCGCCGCCATGTGCGCGTTGCGCTCGTCGATGAGCACGCGCTTCACGGTCGGGTAGTCGCGCGCGAGCTGCGCGAACACGCCCTCGTAGTCCTCCTGGATGCGCTCCAGCTCCTTGTCGACGAAGCGCTTCGGCACCACCATGCCCACCAGCGCGCTACCGAGGAAGCGGGCCTTCTCGAACAGCCCCATGCTGCTCCACAGCCGCTTGAACGCGACCTGCGCGTCGAGGTCGATGAGCTCCACCGGGACCTTGGCCAGCTGCGCCGCCTCGAAGGCAGCGAGCATCTCGTCGCCCGGCGCGATGCCCCTCTCGGATGCGACGCGGTCCTGGAACTCCGCGAGCAGGCGGTACGCCACGGGCACGTCGGCCTTCCTCGCCCCGCGCTGGCGCGCGAGCAGGGCCTGCAGCCGGCCCGGGTCGAGCTCCAGGCACACCACGTCAGGCGTGCGCTCCAGCACCTCGCGCTGCAGCCGGCGGCGGAGGTCGAAGACGTGGCCCGTGCCGATGAGCGTGATCACGCCCGGGACTGGGCTCCCCCGTGCTTAAGGCTTCGCGGCCTCGCCGCAGTGCGGACGCCCATGAAAGCGAGAGAAAGCCTAAATGGCGGGGGCCTCGTCAGTTGCCCGGGAGCCCGTCCCATGTCCCGCGCCCGCAGCGTCGTCCTCGTCGCCCTCGCCATCCTACCCTTCGCGCTCGCGTCGAGCCTGGCGGACGACGGGGGCTCGGACCTCGTCGGCATCGGCAACGGCGGCGTCCTCGAAGTCCATGGCCAGTGCATCGACGCCACGTCCGCGGCGCCTGGCCCCGAGGCCTGCATCTGGAACCCGCCGGTGGCCAAGGTGTCGCCGGGCACGCGGATCTTCTTCATCGCCGACCAAGGCTCGGACTGCCACACGATCACGTGGGGCTTGACGCCCTTCACCGACGGCACACCCCTCCCGACCCCCGTGCCCCCGCCCAACGTCAACGTCGAAGGCACCATCCAAGGCGGCTACAACACCGTCCGCGGTTCGCCCAGCTCCGTGCGCAGCCTGGCGGCCAACGTGGGCAACATCGTGGGCGGGGAGAACGGCCAGGCCGTCGCGGACGCGGGCGACACCGTCGCCGACGCGCTCGAGACGGTCCTGGGCAACGCGGGTCCGGCGAACCCCCACCTCGACGGCGGCAGCCCGGTCTTCTGCCAGGGCGACCCCGTGCCGCGCTACGAGAAGACGTTCGGGGCAGCCGACACCGGCGTGTGGGTGTACTACTGCATCCCCCACTTCGGCAAGGGCATGCACGGCGTCGTCGTCGTCGCCTGAGGCGGGGACGCGGCCAACCGCCGCAGGCCCTCCAAAAGCCACTTAAGGGCCCACGCAATCGGGGAACGTCCAGCCCGGCGGCCAGCAGGCCAGGCGGGGACGGGTGGGCACGATGCGCGCGATTCCGACGCTGGCGGTGGTGGGGCTCGCGGCCCTGCTGCTGGCGGTCGTCCTCCTGGGCAGCGTCGAGGCCGCCGACGTCACCATCTCGATGAAGAACACCGCCTTCAACCCGGCCAGCAAGACGGTGCATCGCGGGGACAAGGTCACGTGGAGCAACGACGAGACCAACGGCGTGCCGCACAACGCGCGCTCCAACGATGGCTCCACCTTCTCGTCGCCGAACCTGGACCCGGGCCAGACGTATGACTGGGTCGTGCCGACGGAGCAGGCCGCGGTGACGATCAACTACAAGTGCGAGGTCCACCCGACGGTCATGACGGCGACCCTGACCGTCGAGAACCTGCTGCCCTCGCTGGCGGTCGCGTCGCCAGCCGCCAACGCGCAGGTGTTTGGCCAGGTCCAAGTGCAGGGCACCGCCAGCGACGACGCGGGCGTCACGTCCGTGACCGTCACGCTCGGCTCCGCGAACGCGACCGCGACGCTGAGCGGCGAATCGTGGAGCGCGACCCTCAACGCGACCGGACAGCACGGGCCCCTCAACCTCGTGGCCACCGCCGTGGACACCGACGGCAAGAACACCACCCGGACCGTCGCGGTGCTGGTCAACGCGCCCCCGCGCGCCGCCATCGGCGCGCCCGCCGAGCTGAACACGGCCGAGGACGCGGCCTTCACCGACAACACCACCGACGACCACACCATCACCAGCTGGAACTGGACCTTCGGTGACGGCAACGCGAGCACGGAGCGCGACCCGACGCACCGCTACGCGACGCGGGACAACTTCACGGTCACGCTCAACGTCACGGACGACCACGGCATCGCCAACCAGACGCAGCGCGTCGTCGCCGTGACCAACGCGCGGCCGCGCGGCACCTTCGCCGTGGCGCCGCCGAGCCCGGGCACGGGCGAGCGCGCGAACTTCACGGCCAACGTCACCGACCCCGACGGCAGCATCGCGCTCCTCCAGTGGGAGTTCGGTGACGGCGCCACGGCCAATGGCAGCGCGGTGAACCACACCTACGCGGCCGTGGGCAGCTACGTCGTCAACCTCACCGCCGTGGACAACGAGAACGCCACGCTGCGGCTCACGCGCACCCTCGCCGTGGGCCTGCTCGCGAGCGCGCGGCCCGTCGTGGCGCTCGCGGCGAACCTGACCTCGGGCGCCGCGCCGCTCGCGGTGAGCTTCACGTTCAACGGCACGGACCCGGACGGCAACGTCACCAACTGGACCCTCTCCTTCGGCGACGGCAGCGCGTCGGCGGCCGGCAACGGCACGGCGCTCGCCGCGGGCGTCGTGGTGAACCACACCTACCTCCTCGGCGGCGCCTTCGAGGCGCGGCTGACCGCCATCGACAACAGCTCCACCGAGGGCACCGCGAGCCTCGCGCTCACCGTCCAAGGCGGCAACAACACGCCGCCCCGCGCGGGCTTCAGCGTCTCGCCGGGCGCGAGCGCGCGCAAGGGCCAGCCGCTGGAGTTCCGCGACAGCTCCAGCGATCCCGACGCGGGCGACCGCGTGGTCCGCTGGACCTGGGACTTCGGCGACGGCACCACCCCGGTCTGCTGCAACCTCTCCAACGTGACCCACAGCTTCGCCCACGCCGGCCGCTTCACGGTGACGCTCAACGTCAGCGACACCCAGGGCGGCTTCGCCACGGCGAGCGTGGTGGTGGACGTGCCGGGCGAGCCGCCGGGCATCATCCTCGCGGCGAACCGCACGGCGGGCCCCGCGCCGCTGCCGGTGGGCTTCACGGTGAGCGTGCACGACGACGGCACCGTGGCGCGCTGGACCCTCGACTTCGGCGACGGCACGACGGCCCACGAGGGCACCGAGGCGAACGCGACGGTGCAGCACCTCTACGACCTTCCCGGCTCGTACGCGGCCTTCGTGAACGCGACGGATGACGACGGCCTCAGCGCGCGCTCGGCGACGGTCACGATCAGCGTGGGGCCACGCCAGGCCGAGCCTTTGCCCCTGCCCCCGGGCGCCATCGTCGCGGTGCCGACGGCGGAGCGGCTCACGATGCGCTTCACCGCGGCCTCGGGCGCCGACGGCGACGTGACCGCGCGGTGGGACTTCGGCGACGGCCGCAGCGCGGCTGGTCGGGAGGTGGTCCACGCCTACGACGCGCCCGGGCCGTACAACGTGACCCTCACCGTGCAGAGCGCGACCGGCAGCGTGATCGCGCGCGGCTCCTTGACCGTGATCGTCGAGGACGCCGGCACCGCGGGCCAGTCTCGCGTCGCGGCGGAGCGCGCCAGCGGCCTCGTGCGCCTGCGCTGGGAGGGCGACCCGCGCGCGGCCGGCTACCAGGTGTGGCGCAGCGACGCCGGCGGCCGGTTCGACGAGGTCGCGGTCGTCACGTCCGGCACGAGCTACAGCGACCAGGACATCGCCGACGGCGTCGCGTACGTCTACCAGGTCACCTTCTTCAGCGCGACCGGCGAGGGGCGCTTGTCCAGGCTCACCCAGCTCAACAACACGCAGGCCTTCCGCTCCCTGGGGCAAGCGCGCATCACCGGCTTCGTGGACAGCGACGGCGACGGCGTGGGCGACAGCACCGACGCGTTCCCGCTCGACGCGCTGCGCACCAGCGAAACGGGCAGCCCCTTCCTGATCCTCGGCGGCGTGGGCATCATCGCGCTGGCCGCGGCCTTGGGATGGCGCTACCGCCACAAGCTCGGCATGCCACGGGGGCCGCTCACGATGCCGCTGACGTCGATCCCGGGCCTGGAGCCGGAGCACGCGGCCATCCTCCACCAAGCCGGCATCGCGGACGCGCCCGCGCTCGCGGCGGCGGACCTGCAGGAGCTGGGCAAGCGCTCGATCCTCGGCCCGCGCCAGCTCGGCGAGTGGCAAGCCATCGCCCGCCTGCTGGGGGTGCCGGGGCTCCAGCCCCATGACGCGCAGCGCCTCGCGCGGGCCGGCGTGCGCGCGCCCGACCAGCTCGCGCGCGTGCGCGCCGAGGTGCTGGCGCCGCGGCTCAACCCGCCCGAGGACCCCGCGCGCGTCGCGGCGTGGGTGCGCGCGGCGTGGGCGCTGCAGCAGGGGCGAAGCTGAGCAGGCCCGCGAGCGAGGCCGCGACCGCCGGGTCGTCGAGCGCCGCCGCCAGCTCCTTGGGGGACGCGAGCGGGCGCGCCACAGCGAGGCGCGCGGCGCGCTTCTTGCCCACGCCCGGCAGGGCCTGCAGGGCGCGCAGCGGCGCTCCGTTGACGGGGAACGGGTGCTGCACCCCCGTGAGCGAGCGGAAGCCGTGGTCGGTGACCACGATGTCGACGGCGCGCTCCAGGGGCAGCGCGTACGGCACGCCGACGAGCAGCGCATAGCTGCCGGGCTGCCTGCCGAAGGTCAGGCTGCCCTCGGCGTACTCCATCCACACGCTGCGGAGGATCGTGCCCGCAGGAGCGATGCGCCGCAGCATGGGCTGGTCGACCTCGCGGCGCACCCAGTCCTTGAACTTGTAGAACAGGCCCTCGTCGGCGCCGCCGGCGATGCGCTGCTCCAGCAGCTTGCGAAGGTTGATGCGCCGCACGAGCAGGCCCTCGTCGCGCACCTGCGCGAGGAATTCCATGTTCAAGCGGTAGGTCTCGCGCGTCTCGCCCGGCAGCCCCGCGATGAAGTTGAGCCCCGGCAGGAACTTGGGCAAGCCCATGGGCCCGCGCGCCGCGCCGACCTTGTTCAGCAGGCGGATCGCCGCGAGCGCGACGTCGGGCGGGCACTTGAGGTGGTTGCGCGCGATGACCGCGGGATCGACGCTCTCGACGCCGAAGGCCGCGATGTTGCCGTCGGTGCAGTGCTCTGCGACGAGGCGCGCGATGGCCTCGCTCTCGGCTGGCCAAGCGGCCAGGATGCCGGGATCGACGTTGTCGATGTGCAGCCACTCCAAGGTCGGCGCGACGCGGCGGATGCCCACCAGCAGCTGCTCGATGGCCCCTGGGTTGGGCCGTGGCTCGGGGCCCTCGCCGACGCCGCGCGCGTGGTAGCTGAAGAAATCCGCCTGGCCGCCGAGGCGGACGTTGACAACGCCGTGCGCCGCGAGGGCCCCGACCTCGGCGACCACCTGCTCCACAGGCCGGAACTTGGGCTGGCCCTCGGCCGGCTCCATGCAGAACGCGCAGCCGCCGTCGACGTAGCGCACGCAGCCGTGGTACGTCTCGATCTCGGCGATGAGCGGCCTCGGCCAGTCCGGGTGGGTGCGCGCCAGCGCGGCGCCGGCGATGCTCCAGCGGCCCCACTCGTCCATGGTCATGCGGCGCTGCTGGCCCTGGCCCAGCGCGAGGACGTCGTGGAGGTACGCGGCCGCGTCCTGGAAGGCGAGGTGCGTGAACAGGCCCTTCAGCTCGTGCCGGCCGAGCGGCGGCTTGCCCCCGCCCTGGCCGAAGCCCCACACCGCGCTGCTGCCCGCGAGCAGCGTCTCGCCCCCGAAGGAGGACGCGATGGCCTGCGCCTCGCGGTAGCTCACCGGCATCCCGCGCAGATACTTGCCGGGCACGAGCGCGCCGCTGATGAGCACGAGCAGGTCCGCGCCGTCGAGCTTCGCGCGGTGCTCCGGCGAGCGCCGGTGCTGGTCGATGGTGAGGTAGTCCACGCTCCAGCCTGGAACCTCGGCCATGGCGCCCGCGATGTAGCGCGCGTGGGGCCCCAGGTAGGGCGGCACGCCGAAGCAGGCGGGCTCGTCCACGTAGCCGTCCAGGATCACGAGCCGGCGCATGGGCGGGGGCCATCGGCGCGCCGGGGAGATAAGGGTTCCCGCGTTCGCCTGCGTTGGGGAAAACGGCTTGCCTCCGCACGGCTCCTATCGCGGGATGGCCTCGCCGACGAAACCCGCCCGCGTCATCGCCTTCCGCCTGCCTTTCAAGCCGCCGGTCTGGGCCCTCTACCTTGTCATGCTCGTCGGCATCGCCTTCCTTGGCCTCGACCTCGCCTGGGTGGCCCACGA
>DASYRW010000268.1:0-3406 GCA_036003985.1 Thermoplasmatota archaeon | reverse complement strand
GAAGTGGGCCGCAGCGCGCCCCAGATGCCCGTCGCGACCGGCGGCTTCGGCGCGCTCGGGTACACGTCCTACCCCGTGGACTTCGTGACCACCGCGCCGATCGCGACCGGCGCGACCTTGACCCTGGACCTGTTCGTGCAGGGCGCGACGAGCTACTTCGTGGGCTACGAGGGCGCCCACGCGAGCAGCTTCACCCTCACGGGCGTCGGCGGCCCGCCGGTGCCCGTCGCGAGCATCGCGAGCCCCGGCCAGGGCGCGGGCTTCGACAAGAACCAGGTCAGCAGCGTGCCGGTCAGCGGCACGGCGACCTTCCCCGGCGGCGCGGTGCAAAGCGTGGATGTCTCGGTGGACGACGCGAGCTTCGCGACCGGCGCGCTGGCCGTGTCGGGCGCGGCGTCGTGGAGCGCGACGTGGGACCTGAGCGGCGTGGCCCTTGGGACCCACACGATCTACGCGCGCGCCGTCCAGGACGGCACGCCCGGCCCCGTGGACAGCGTCGGCGTCGTCGTGACGCAGCAGGCCAACGGCCGGCCCGGCAGCGTCGAGGTGCAGGTCGTGCCTGCGGGCACGCTGCCCGCGCCCGGAGGCTGGTCCGCGGCGTCGAGCTACGATGACGTGAGCGGCGCGTGGAGCGACGCGTGGGACACCGACGGCATGGCCAACGGCGACTACGACTTCCACGCGCGCCTCGTCGCGGATGGCACCGAGGTGGGCCACGACGCCTTCCGCGCGTTCCTGCGCAACAGCCGCGCGCCCGTCCTCGACGCGGTCGGGGACCAGAGCGTGGTGGAGGGCAACGCGCTGCTCTTCGGGCTCAGCGCCAGCGACCTCGACGACGACGCGCTCAGCTTCAGCGCCTCGGGGATGCCCGACGGCATGGCCCTCACGGACCACGGCGACGGCACCGCATCGGTCGCGTGGGCGCCGCGCTTCGACCAGGCCGGCACGTACGACGTGACGTTCACGGTGAGCGACGGCGGGGCGACCGACAGCGCCCACGTCCAGGTGGTGGCGATCAACGCGGCCGCGGCGCTGCGGGGCGACGGGCGCGGCTTCGCCACGATCCAGGGCGCCCTCGACGATGCCCTGGCAGGTGACCGCGTGGTCGTGTTCCCCGGCACCCACGCCGAGGCCGTGACGATGCGCACGGCCGGCGTCACCCTCTGCAGCACCAGCAGCGGGGTGCTGACGCCCTCGCAGGTCGCGTGCCTCGCCAACGCGGCGGCGACGATCCTCGCGCCCGCGGGCGGCGCGGCGGTCACGGTGCTCGCCGACGACGCGACGGTGCGCGACCTCACGTTGCAGGCCGGCATCGGGGCGAGCGCGGCGGGCGCGCGCCGCTTCACCATGGTCAGCAACATCCTCAAGTCCACCGGGATGGGCGTGCTCGCCGCGGACGGCGGCGACCACGTCCTGCAGGACAACCTGTACCAAGGAGTCGGCACGGCGATCCGCCTCGAAGGCGCGACGGGCGTGCGCGCCGAGCGCGAGCGCGTGGAAGGCGCCGGGACGGTGCTGAGCCTCGGCAGCGGCTCGCAGCCCACGGGCAACGTGCTCACGCTGAGCTGCATCCGCGACGCGGCGAGCTTCGTGCGCCTCGACGGCGACGTGAGCGGCGTGACCGTGGACGCGCGCGGCAACGACTGGGGCGTCTACACCGTGAGCGAGGTCGACGCGGGCGTGCACGACGCGGGCACGGGCAACACGGTGCTCACCTATCCCTTCCTCGCGGAGGACTGCGCCACCCCGCTGCTGCGCCCCACCGCGGACTTCGTGGCCGGACCTGATCCGGTCTACGCGGTCGTGGACACGGTCGAGTTCACCGACACGTCCGTGTCGGGCGGCCGGCCCCTCGTGGCGTGGGCGTGGGCCTTCGGCGACGGCGCGACGAGCACGGAGCAGAACCCGACGCACATCTACGCCGATGCAGGCACCTACACGGTGAGCCTGACGGTCACCGACAGCGCCGAGCTGAGCCACACGACCTCGCATGCGGTGACGCTGCTGCCGTGGTTCGCGCCCATCGCGGACCTCGCGGCGGCGCCCAACCCGACCGACCGGCTGACCGCGGTGGAGTTCACCGACCAGAGCACGCCTGGGACCGGCACCATCGTGGATCGCCTGCTCGAGTTCGGCGACGGCGCCAGCAGCGGCGAGACCACCACGGCGCACACCTACGCCACCCTGGGCACGTTCGACGCGCGCCTGACCCTCACCGACAACAAGGGCCAGCATGGGGTCGCGGTCGTGAGCATCGCGGTCCTGAACATCGCGCCCGTCGCGGACGGCGACGCCGACCGCCTCGAGACCGACCGGCTGACCCCCGTGCACTTCACCGACGCCAGCACCGACGCCGACGGCACCGTGACAGGCTGGCTGTGGGCGTTCGGCGACGGCGCCACCAGCACCGAGCGGAACCCGACCCACACCTACAGCAGGCTGGGCACCTTCCAGGTGGACCTGACCGCGAGCGACAACGACGGCGGCACCCACACGGCGGAGATCGCGAAGGTCAAGGTGAAGAACCTCCACCCTCGTTCCGGCGCGGCCAGCTCGACCACCGAGGCCAACCGCGTCGACCCCGTGCAGTTCACCGACCAGAGCAGCGACCCCGACGGCAGCGTCGCGGCGTGGCTGTGGAACTTCGGCGACGGCACCACGAGCGCAGAGCAGAACCCCGCCCACACCTTCGGCAGCCTCGGGACGTTCACGGTGGGCCTGCACGTCACGGACGACGACGGCGACACCTCGGACGTGGCGAGCGTGCAGATCGTGGTGGTCAACCTCCCGCCCACGGCAGGGATGGGGTGGTCGCCCGACGACCCGCTGGTGTTCCAGCCGGTGCTCTTCGAGGACGAGAGCGTGGACCGCGACGGCGACATCGTGAGCTGGTCGTGGGCCTTCGGCGACGGCGCCACGAGCCGCATGTCCGACCCGGCCCACGCCTACACCGACGGCGGCCTGTACACGGTGACGCTCAGCGTCGAGGACGACGACGGCGCCGCCGCGACGTTCAGCACCTCGATCGCGATCTGCGAGCCCGGCGCGGACGTGAGCTCGCTGATCGAAGTCGACCAGCTCCACATCGACCTGGACGGCTGCATCAAGCTCAACGGCGGCGACCTCGTGCCCCTGGTCGAGGACACGATCGCGCAGGCCACCGGCGACCTGCCCCCGCCGCCGGTCGAGGCGCCCGGCGCCTTCGACGTGCTCGAGCTGATCTTCGCGGCGGTCCACCAGCTCAACGAGGACACCATCGGGCTGCCTGGCCTCTAGACGATCCGAGGAGGGCGCGCGCCCCTTCATGGGCTCGGCGCGCGGGCACGCCCACCACGGCCCAGCCTGGGGCGCGTTCGCCGGCGGCGCGGGCCGCGAGCGGCGCGGGTCCGGAGCCACGCCCCCCCGT
>DASYRW010000267.1:0-10998 GCA_036003985.1 Thermoplasmatota archaeon | reverse complement strand
GAGGAGCGCGCGGGCGAAGCCGCCGCGGCCCAGCTCCTTCTCGACACGGAACCGCTCCATGCCGGGGGTGGGGGCCCGTGGGCCGTAGCGCGACTGCGCCTGCACGATGAGCGTCAAGAGCCTGTGCTCCTGCTCCGAGATCCCGAGCCGCCGGCGCAGGTCGCTGAGGAAGGCTTGCTCCGTCGCGTCGCCCATGCCTCGGCCTTGAGCCTCCTCGAGGGCCGCGCGGTACACGTCCACCTTGCGCTTGTACAGGTAGTCGGGCTCCGCGAGATGGGGCGCCGCGCGATGCTTGATCCATGGGCCGAGGCGCGCGGCGGGCGCGCACGCCGCAGCCACGCCGGCGCTCGCCACGAGGCCCAGCAGCGGCACCGCGGTCAGGGTGGGCCACGCCGCGACCCACAGCACGGCGAGGCCAGCGCCCGCGATCCCCGCGTACGCCAGCGCGGGCGCGAGCTGGCCGAGCCGCACCTCGATGTCGAAGAGCCTGTAGCGCGCGATCGCGTAGGCGAACAGCGCGACCATGACCAAGCGCCAGACACCGGCGGTCGCCCCCTGCGGAGCACCAAGGAGGCTCTGCCCGACGGCCACCGCGAGGGGCACGATGGCGACGACGACGTGCAAGTCGCGCCAAGGCAGGTCGGGCCTGGGCAACACGACGGCGAGCACGCCCGCCAGGACCCCCGCCGCGAGAAGGGCTGCAGCGAGTTCGAACGCGTATCCTCCACTGCCGTCGAGGGCGACGTAGGCATTGGCGTACAGAAGAAAGTCGAAGGCTTCTCCGGCGCGGTACGACACGTACGCGACCAGCGCGGCGATGACGAGCGAGAATTGCTCGCGGGCCACCGGCGGGAGCGGCCGCCGGAAGCGCTCCCCGAGCACCGCGAGCGCAACGGTGAACGCCACGATGTTCGCGCCAGTGATCACGGGAAGGAACAAAGGGCCCGTGGCCACCGGGAGCCCAGGTTCCAACGACAAGCCCCGAACAAACAGTCCGGGTTCGAGGAACAGCGCCGCCTCAAGAGCCGCGCCAGCGAGGGCAACCGGGAGCAGCGCGACAGGTCGGAACGCCCCGGCTGGCGCGCGCCACGCCAGCACGACCACCGCCAGCGCAGCCGCGACGAGGATCGCGAGGGCGACGGTCGCGTTGATCCAGAGGAGCTTCGTCGGCGGGTCGGTGAATCCCTCGGCGGTATTGGCGACGGTGACCTGGAGGCCCCAAAGGAGGGCCAAGAAGCCGAAGGCGGCCGCCGGGCGCGGGAGCGGACGCACCAGCAAGGTGGCGGAGCCGAGGCCGATGACGGCGATGCCGGAGAGCGCGCCGAGCAGCGGGCCGGGCGCGACCTCGAAGGGCATCGCCACGCTACAACACTGTGGAGGCAAAAAGGGTTCGACGCCGGTTGCTCGCCGGGCCTCATCCGACGAGGAAGCAGGCGGCGCGGCAGCCCGATGGCGGATCCGGCCCCAGGAAGTCGCCCAGCCACTCCAGCACCTCGTTCACGCCGTCCACGCTCGCCGTGAGGCCGAAGTCCTGGCCCTCCGGGCCCACCAGGCGGCCCTCGACGAGGATCGTGTAGTCGCCCGGGATGGGCGCGCGCAGGTACGCGATCTCGACATCGGTGGCAGCGCCGCTGGGGTACTCGTTGCCGCCCGCGAGGATCGCGTTGCGGTACAGCAGGCCGATGCCCGCCGCGATCTCCTCCTCGCCCGTGGGGCGGTACACGAGGAGGTCAAGGTCGTTGCGGAGCGCGGGATGCAGCTGCTCGAGGGCGGTGTTAGGGTGCGTGTAGGTGAGGCGCACATTGAGCCGCTCGCCTGCCTCGAGGTGCACGCGGTAAGCTTCGACGTCCATGGCGCCGCCAGGCCGGAAGAAGTTGTTGCTGAGCGTGGCGGGCGCGGGGCTCTTGGGGCTCACGCTGGGCCCGATGTTGCCACGGACCGACACGCTCGCGGGCTTCGGCACGAGGATGATCGTGCCGGCTTCGCTGTCGGTGTTGGCTTGCCGGAGCGCGTCCGCCGCCTGGTTGGCGAGGTCGTTCTCGAGGGGCGGGTCCGCAGGGCCCAGTCCCTGGTTGAGCCGCTGCAGCGCCTGCGCGGCGTTGACGTTCGTGAGGACGCCGAAGCCCTCGAGGGCGTAGGGGTCGTCGGTGTCGTCCGCCTGGTAGCTGAGCCGATGCTCGATCTGGCCGGGGCGCTCGTCGGGGCCGGGCTTGTTCATGTCCGCCTGGACGAGCCGCGCCGCCCAGCCGGCGGCGCGCGCGGCGGCGATGGCGGCGCCCTCGGCGATGCGCGTTCCGCCCCCGCTGGCGGCGACGCGCGCCTCGCCCAGCGAGACCACGTCGGGGTCGAGGTCGCGCCCCAGGGTGGGCGGCGTGGCGCTGCTCAACAGCGGCGCCGCGCTGTCGCCGACGAGGAACGTGTGCGGCCACTTGCCTGGCGGATAGAGCTCGGAGGGCGCATGGGTGCCCGCCACGCAGCTGCCAGGGCAGAGGCGCAGGTGGTCGTCGCCCAGCGGCACCACCACGAGCGCGCCCGCGAGGCGCGCCGCGGCGATCTCCGAGGCGGGATCGAACTTGTCCACGAGCGTGCTGAACAGCAACTCCGTCGGCGCGCTCGACGGCGGCGGGAGGATGTAGTTGTACAGGACCACATCCGCTCCAACCTCGAAGACGGCCCACTCGAGGGCCTTCTTCAGCGCAATGTAGCTTGCGGACCCTTGCGGATTGACGACGTTCGCGATGGCGAGCTTGACGCCCGGGAAGACGCCGGTCTTGCCGCCGGGCACGGTCGTGTTCCCGCCGATCAGCGACGCGACGGCGGTGCCGTGGCACGCGTGGTCGAGGGCGTTGCAGGCGTCGGTGATGGGGTCGTCGTCCCACGTATCGCGCGGTCCGGGCAGGCTGGAGGAGAAGTTCCACCACGCCACGATCTGGGGGTCGGAGACGCCGGCCTGGTCGCGGTAGCCGCCGAAGTCGGCAAGGCCCGCGAGGATGCCCGTGTCGATGACCGCGACGATGACGCGGTCCTCGGGCACGTCGATGCCGGGGCCGTGGGGGATGCCATTGTCCGCGGACGCCAGGGGCAGCCCCAACAGGGCGGGCGCGGTGAGCAGCGCGGCGAGGGCGACGGGGATCGGGCGCATGCCTTGCTTCCTCGGCCTGCTTCCAGGCGGCCGGCCGGCCAAATAGTTTGCCAGGCCAGTCTCGTCCCCTGCACCCTCCAGGGTGCGGATCAAGGCTTGCGGAACACCGCGATGCTCCGGCCCACGCCGACGATCGCGCCGTTCCCGAGGGGCAGAGCCCCGCCGCGCGGCAGCGCCTCCCAGTCGAGGTAGGTGCCGTTGCTGCTGTACAGGTCGGCGACCTCGAAGCCGGCCTGGGTGCGCCGCACCTCCGCGTGGCGCACGCTCGCGAACGCGTCGTAGTCCAGGCTCAGCGCCGCGGCGGGGTCGCGGCCGAGGGTCCAGGGTCCTGGGCCCGTGAGCGTCGCCGTGGTCCCGAGCCGCATGCCCTTGACCAGCACGAGCCGCGGGAGGTCGCGCTCGCGAGGCGGCTCGACACCCAGGTGCGCGGGCATGGTGGGGCGTTGTCCCTGCGCGGGCATGGGCGGCAGCAGCGTGCCGACGCGCGCGAACTCCTCCTGCAGCGCGAACAGGCGCTCGGGCACCACCACGAACGCGGCCGCGCCCCCCGGGAGGCGCACGTCCGCGCGCTGCGCGAGGCCCAGGTCGAGCAGCTGCTGGAGGTGCTCCTGCGCGTTCTGCCGGGCAATGCCCAGCTCCGCCGCGACCGCCTCCGCGGACCGCGGCAGGGTCAGGAAATGCAGAAGGCGCAGGCGGCGCTCGTTGCCCAGCGCGCGCAGCTGCTCCGCGAGGGCCTTCGCGTCGGCCTCGCCGAAGCTCCCGTCCCCGGCCACGCGCGGGCATGGCCGGGAGCGGGAATGAACCTTGCCTCGGTCAGCAGAGGCCGGTCCAGGCGATCCGCGTGGCGGCTTTCGCCGCGCTGGCGGGGGCGAGGGGGCTCGTGACCTCCAGCTGCGCGCGGATGGCGGGGTAGCTCTCGCACACGAAGGGGCCGAGGGCGTGCGCGCGCTCGAAGGTGAAGGTCAGCGTGCCCGTGGTGCGGCGCTCGCATTGCTCGGCGACCTCGTCGCCCCCGGCGTCGTTCCACGACAGCCGCACGCACGCGTCCACGGGCCCGCGGAGCAGGTGCGGGCCCAGGTCGAACCACGCCGTCACGGTTAGCGTGTCGTCCACGCTGGCATACGCCACCTGCGACTTGGACAGGAACCGCGACACGTGGTCGAGCGTGGCGCACAGCTCCGCCACCAGGGTGACGGCCACGCAATGCTTGTCGACGGCCTTGCACGGCGGCAGGCCCCAGGGACAGCTGGCGGCCACCTCCGTGGCGCTCGCGGGCAGCGTCGCCGCGAGCAAGGCCGCGGCGACCACGGTGCTGACGACGGAGGCGCGCGCGCGGCGCGCCGACTTCGGGCAAGAGGTCTTCCTCATGGAACCACCGCAGGCCATCGCCTGCCATCCACGCTCGCCGCCCGGCGCCATGAGGACGCGCAGCGCGAGCGGCGGCGGATGCATGCGGCGCCGTGCAAGGAACGGGAAAAGGAGGGGCCGGGCGCGCGCCCGGCCCGCGATGCTCAGTGCTTCAGGCCCGCCGCGCCGCCCTTGCGCATCGGCCGCGGCCCGCTCGAGGTCAGCGCCACTGCCGGCTCGACGTCAGCGGCGCTTCCCGCGTTTGGGGCCACCTGCAGCACGATCGTCTCGAGCAGCAGGCGGCACACCACGTAGGGGTCCATGTTCGCGGCCGGGCGGCGGTCTTCGAGGTAGCCCATCCCTGCCTTGGAGGTGCCGAGGGGGATGCGCACGCTCGCGCCGCGGTCGCTGACGCCCCAGCGGAACTCGTCGATGCGCGCGGTCTCGTGCCTCCCTGTCAGGCGCTCCTCGTTGCCCGCGCCGTAGCTGGCGATGTGCTTCGCGTGCGCAGCCTCGAGGGCCTTGCAGGCTGCCTCGATGGCCTTGATGCCGCCCTTCTCGCGCATCTCCTTCGTGCTGAAGTTCGTGTGCGCGCCGGTGCCGTTCCAGTCGCCCTTGACGGGCTTGGGCGCGAGGGTCATCACGATGCCCATGTCCTCGCCGAGCCGGCTCATGAGCCAGCGGCCCACCCACAGCTGGTCCGCGACCTCGAGGGGCCCGAGGGGCCCGACCTGGAACTCCCACTGGGCCGGCATGACCTCCGCGTTCGTGCCGCTGATCTTGATGCCGGCCGCGACGCAGGCCTTGAGGTGCGCCTCGTGCAGCTCGCGGCCATAGACCCGATCCGCGCCGACGCCGCAGTAGTACTCGCCCTGCGGCGCGGGGAAGCCCTGCTCGGGCCAGCCCAGCGGGCGGTTGGTCGTCGCGTCGAGGAGCGTGTACTCCTGCTCGATGCCGAACCAGGGCTCGTGCTTCTCCGCTTTGGACGCGATGTCGCGGAGCGCGGCGCGCGTGTTGGAGCGGTGCGGCGTGCCGTCGGCGTTGAAGACCTCGCACATGACGAGCACGTTGGGCTCGCCGCGGATGGGGTCCTTGAAGAACGCGACCGGCTTCAGCACGCAGTCGCTCTTGTCGCCGGGAGCTTGCTGCGTGCTGGAGCCGTCGAAGGCCCATTCGGGGAGGTCCTTCAGGCTCTTGATGCGGTCGATGTCCAGCACTTTGACCTTGCTGCGCAGGTTCTGCGTCGGCACGTAGCCGTCCTGCCAGATGTATTCCGCGAAGACTGTCATGGCGGCGACCCTCCCTCAGGGCCAGACCCCCTGTACGATGTTTTCCTCTTGAATGTTTCCAAGTTGTCCTCCGATAGAAGCTTTGGCGGCCAATTGACCGTGCATCGAGCGAAGAACCGAACACTTGAACGCAGGCCTTCGACCGCCGCCCGCGCGCTCGCCCGAATGATCGGCGCGAGGTGGTGATTCCACGCGCAACGAACCCCGGCGCGCGCCGCGGCTCAGGCGTTCTCGGGCAGGTCGGGGCGTTGCGAGGGCAGGAACTCGTCCAGGGCGAGGATGGCCTCCTGCGAGCTGAACACCTTGCCGAGGCGCTCCGTGCTGACGTTCTCGATGCCGTGGTACTCGACGTCGATGATGGCGCCGCGCTGGCCGAGGTGGCGCACGACGTAGCCGTACTTCAGCGCGACCGCCTGGAAGAGGCCGTGCTTGCTCGTGTTCGCGAGGATGCCGGCCCACTTGCCTTCCAGGACCTTGGGCGGCCCGCTCACGATGAGCCAGTTGTACAGGGGCCGGTTGCGCCGGCGCACGTGCAGGAGGCGCTCGTAGTCGTACAGCTCGCGCACCGTCGGGCTGAGGTAGCGGTTCACTTCGTCCTTGCTCAGCCCTGTGCGCGCGGCGATGACGCGCAGGCTCTGCTCGTTGCCTTCGCGCTTGAGCTCCTGCACTGCTTGGATGAGCTTGAGGCAGTCGCGCTCGATCTTCTCGCGGATCGGCGCTGCATGGCCATTGCCCCGCCCGGCTTGCGCTGCGCCGGGGGCGCGCGGGGCGCGGAAGGGGCCGTCCACGCCGGAAGAAGGTGGAGCCGGGGCCTTTAACGTTTTGCACTTCGCCTGGGCGGTCGCGGGGGAAGCCCTTATGCCGGGACTGGGCTACTTGGGGACACCCTTCTCGAGCCACAGCACGAACAGGATCCATCCCAGCACGCCGAGTCCGATGGGGGCCGTGCTGCCCGATCGCGCGGCGAGCCACACGCCGCCGACGGTCAGCGCGGTGAGGACGATGCCCCATCCGAGGCCGACCTGCCATGTCTTGTCGAGGATCGGGGCGGGCTTCGCCGGCGGCGCAGGCGTGGCCATGGCTAGACCCCCCACAGGCCGCCGAGGTGGCTGCTCGCGATCATGAAGAACAGCATCGGGAAGCTCATGATGACGTTGCTGCGCGACGCGAAGGTGGCGCGCTTCACCCACAGCGCGGCTTCGGCCGGCATGGCCGTGCCGTCCTTGAGGTTGGCCTCGAGGGCCGCGATGTTCCGCTTCTGGTAGCGCCAGATGACGCCCCACACGTTGAGGAACATGAACGTGCCGAGCAGCGCGCCCGCGGTGATGCTCGCGAGCAGCGGGCTTCCGCGGTCCCAGCCGCCATACCGGCTCCAGAGGATGCCCAGGTAGATGACGCCGGCGAGCCACGTGCCGAGCGCAGCCATGCGGAAGAACCACAAGCCTGGCTTGAGGATGCTGAGCGTCACGCGCTTCTTCTGGTCGTCCGGGATGCCCTTGAGGATGCGCGGCTGCACGAAGTTGAAGAAGTACAGCAGCCCGATCCACGTGATCCCGAAGAGGATGTGGAACCAGCGCAGGATAGCGTCGAGCTCGCCGGCCATGGCCCTGCAACCGGTGCGCGCAAGAAGAACGTTCCGAAGGACGCCGCGGACAGGTTCAAGCGCGCTTCCCGCAGGCTCACCGCGCCGGCCGCTTGGCGCGCCGCCGGCGGACGGCGGCCGCCAACACCACGATCGCGAGCAGCACGATCGCCACGACGAGCCATGAATCAAGGATGCCGGCGCTGCCGTGCACGTCGACGGTCGCCGGCGCGGAGCTGGCGACCATCGCGCCGCCCTGCAGCAATTGGACTTCGAGGGTGTGCGCGCCCTCCGAGGCGGTCCAGGCGAGCCGCGCGGTGGCGCTCGCGCTGGCCTCGAGCGGGGCGAGCGGGACACGGGCGACCTCGGCGCCATCGACGAGCAGCCGCGCCTCGACGCCCTCGGCCGGGGTCGCGCCATCGTTGCGCACGCTGACACTCACCTCGACGGCGTCGCCCGCGCGCGGCGCGGCCGGCGCGAGGCGCGGAGCGCTCGCGCTGAGGGCCGTGCTGCTGGGCGCGAGGCTAGCGCCCGGCGCGTAGGCCAGCGCGCGCTCGTTGTCCTCCTCGCTCAGCTCCACCACCTGGCCGAGCGCGTCGGCGCGCGCGGCGTAGTGGTGCTCGCCCGCGGGGGTCACGATCGCGCCGGAGCGCACCTCGGCCCGCTCGCCCGGCGCCAACGCGGCGAGGGCGCGCGCGTCGGTGTGGGTGCCGTCCACGGTGAAGGCCACGTCGGTCGCGCGCGCGCTCGCGGAGCCCGTGTTCACGACGATCGCGATGAGCGCGGCTGTTGCGCCTTCCGCGGGCTGCGCGGGGTCGAGCCGCAGGGTCTCCACCACCAAGTTGGGCAACTGGCTCAAGGAGGGCAGGGTCAGCGTGCGCGCGTTGTTGTCCTCGCGCGCCTCGCGCACGGCACCATCAGGGTCGGCCTCGGCCCGCGCCAGCCGCGCGCCTTGGCGCGCTTCCCACGGCGGGCTCCACGCGCTGCGCTGCTCACCCGGCGCGAGGCCCGCGAGCGTGGCGGTGCCGAGGAGCTGGCCGTCCACGCGGAAGCTCACCGCGACGCTGCCCGTGGGCGCGGCACCGTCGTTGCGCACCACGGCCTCGAACGCCGCGCGCTCCCCGGGGGAAGGCGACGCGGGCTCGATGCGCAGCGCCACGACCACGAGGTCGGGCAGCGCCTCGGTGACCTCGAGCGTGCGCGCGGCGGCGTTGTTGGCCTCGTCGCTCTCCGCGACCTGCTGGGCGCTGTCGGCCTCGGCGCGCAGGGCGTGGCTGCCGGCGCGGGCGAGCCAGCGGGGCGCGTGGACGTCGACCGACGCGCCGCTCGCGAGGCCTTGGACGGCGACCGTCCCGAGGGTGTCGCCGTCGACCGCGAAGCGGACCTCGAAGGGTCCCGCGGCCGTGCCGCCGCCGTTGCGCACGCGCGCCGTGAGCGCGACCTCGTCGCCAGCCTGGGGGTTCGCGGGGCTCGCGGTGAGGCGCTCGACGACCAAGTCGGGCAGCCCCGGGAGCGGCGCGACGTGCACCGTCTCGCTGCGCTCGTTGTTGGCCTCGCTCTCCTCGGTCGCGGCTTGGGACGCATCCGCGATGGCGCGCGCGGTGTGGTCGCCCGCGGTGCTGGTCCAGGCGGGAGCATCGATCCACGCGTCCGCGCCTGCCGCGAGGGCCGGAGTCGCGACGTCGCCCAGCGCGTCGCCGTCGATGGTGAAGCGCGTCGCGGTCGCAGGCGCAGCAGCATCGCCGACGTTGCGCACGAGCGCGCGCACGGTCACGTCGTCGCCGTGCTCGGGGCTCGCGGGGCTCCACGCCACGTCCGCGACGATCAAGTCGGGGAGCGGCACCGGGACGGGGGGCGGCGGCGCGACCTCGAAGGTGCGCGAGCGCGCGTTGTTGGCCTCGTCGGTTTCGTCCACGGCGCCGCGCACGTCGGCGACGGCCGTGGCGGTGTGGGTGCCCTGCGAGGCGGTCCACGCCGCGACGACGTCCTGCGCGGCGCCGGCGGCGAGGCCGGACAGGTTTTGCTCGAGGAGCTGCTGGTTGTCGAGCAGCAGACGCACGGCAAAGCGCCCCGCGTCGCCCGCGCCGTCGTTCACGACGCGCGCCGTCAGGTGGACCTCGTCGCCGTCGCGCGGCTGGGCCGGCTCGAGGGTGAGCGCGGCGATGCGCAGGTCGGGGAGCGCGAGCACGCTGAAGGCCAGCGCGGCCGCGTTGTTGTCCTCGCGGACCTCCGCGACCTCGCCCTCGGGATCGCCGACGGCCTCGAAGGTGTGGGCGCCCGGCGTGGCGGTCCAGGCCACCGCGTTGCTCACGTTCACGGCGTCGCCCGGGAGCAGCACGAGCGGTCCGACGGTCTCGAGCACGTCGCCATCGACGCGCAGCGCGACGCGCACGCCCGCGGCGGTGCCGGGCCCCAGGTTCACCAAGGTCGCATTGAATGTGACAGGGTCGCCCTCGCGCGGCGCGCCCGGCAGCAGGGCCAGCGCGCGCATCGTGAGGTCGGGCGGGCCGATCGGCTCCGCCAGGGCGGTCATCGGCGCGGTGCACAGGATCGCGAGCAGCAGCGCAGCAAGCCCCCGCATGCGCTCACCATGTTCCTGTGCGGGTGGACGGGCCACCTCCTTTTTGGTGGCAGCTTCGAAGCGTAGCCCGTGTCAGCGCAACCTCGCAGCGGCCAGCGCATGCCTCGCGGCGCGCTGGTTCGTCGCGCGCACGCGCGTTGAGATCCTCGTAGGAAATCGCGCCCGAAGCGGGCCGCGCCGCAGGCCGCCCCTGCCGGCAAAGTATAAATAAGGCAGCCCCTTTCACAGCCCGCCCCATGACAACGCCCCGGTTCCGGGGCGGAGGAGGCACACTCCATGCCTGGCATCCACGTCCGTTTCGAGACTCCGAAGGATCTGCAGGACAAGGCCTTCCAGGTGGTGGAGGGCGCCCGCGACACCGGCGCGCTGCGCAAGGGCACCAACGAAGTGACCAAGCTGGTCGAGCGCGGCCAGGCGAAGCTCGTCATCATCGCCGAGGACGTGCAGCCCGAGGAGGTCGTGGCGCACATCCCGCTGCTGTGCGAGGAGAAGGGCGTGCCCTACATCTACGTCGCGACCAAGCAGGACCTCGGCACGAGCGCGGGCCTCAAGGTCCCGACGGCCGCGGTCGCGGTGCTGGACCCCGGCCGCGCGAAGCCGGTGAGCGACGAGCTGGCCGCGAAGGTGGCCGAGCTGGTCAAGAAGCCCGCGTGAGGTGCTGAGACATGCCCGAGGAAGAGGACACCGGCATCCCCTGCGAGGTCGTGGAGGTCATCGGCCGCACCGGCATGACCGGCGAGGCCTCGCAGGTGAAGGTGCGCGTGCTCGACGGCCGCGACAAGGGCCGCATCATCACGCGGAACTCCATGGGCCCCGTGCAGGTCGGCGACATCCTGATGCTGCGCGAGACCGCCCGTGAGGCCAAGAAGCTCAACATCCGGTGAGACCATGGTGGAGAAGCGCGACTGCAGCTTCTGCGGGCGGCCCATCGAGCCGGCCACGGGGCTGCTGTACATCAAGCGGGACGGCACCCGCTACAACTTCTGCTCCTCGAAGTGCCGCCGCAACCTGCTCGAGCTGAAGCGGGTGCCGCGCACCGTGAAGTGGACCAAGCACT